>NZ_CP022600.1:2623316-2951230 GCF_002952215.1 Porphyrobacter sp. HT-58-2
CCCGCTCGGCCACGGTCCGCACCATGTCCTCGTCCTCAACCAGCAGCACCTTGCCGCCCGCCGACCAGTCCGACGAGACAATCGGTGCAGGTGCGCGCTTCTTGGGAACCTCGCCGCGATGCACCGGGAAATAGACCGTAAAGCGCGCGCCGGTGGGATGGCCGGTCTTGTCGGTGATATTGTCAGCGAAAATGAAACCACCCGACTGCTTGACGATCCCATAGGCCGTTGAAAGGCCAAGCCCCGTGCCCTTGCCCTGTTCCTTGGTGGTGAAGAATGGCTCGAACAGTTTGGGCAACACGTGGGGCGGAATACCGCCTCCGGTGTCCTGCACAATCAGAACGGTATAGTCGGCCGGCGGCAGCACCTCGGAGCCGAGCTGGATCACCTGCTTGGCGTGCAATGTCCGGGTAAAGAGCGAAATCCGTCCCGTTCCGTTACCGCGCGACTGGATCGCATCGCGGGCGTTGACGGCGAGATTCATGATCACCTGCTCCAGCTGCTGCGGATCGGCGCGAACGGGCCCAAGATTGCGGTCGTGCTGGACATAATAGGTGATCTTCTCGCCCAGCAGGCGCTTGATCAGCGGGCTGACCTCGCTCACCACGTCGGGCAGCTGGATGATCTCAGGCCGAAGGGTCTGCTGGCGCGAGAAGGCGAGCAACTGGCGGGTGAGCGATGCTGCCCGGTTCGAGTTGGCGCGGATCTGCTGGATGTCGTCATAGTCGCTGTCGCCGGGAATGTGGCGCAGCAGCATCAGATCGCAGGTGCCGATGATTGCGGTCAGGACATTGTTGAAATCATGCGCGACCCCGCCCGCCAGCTGGCCCACGGCCTGCATCTTGGTCGCCTGTGCGACCTGCCGCCTGAGCTGGTTTTCCTGACTGGTGTCGGCAAGGCTGAGGAGCACCGCAGCCTCGCCCAGCCCGCGCACCCCGGCAAGTCCAAGCGAGACCGGTTCTTCCGGGCTGTTCGCCAGCCGCACTGCGACATCCCCGCTGGTCGAAGGCCCGCGCCCATGGCGACGCACCGCATCAGACAATGCCGCCTTGTCCTCACGCACCACCAGATCGGTAGGGAATGGCGGAAGCCCTCGCCCCTCTCGCCCTACAGAGCGCAGAAAGGCCTCATTGGCGAACAGGAAACGCCCGTCGCGGTCCGTCATGGCGAGACCGAGCGGCAATTGGGCAAGCAGCGCATCGAGTTGGGCCACGCCCGCCTGCGAGGCGCCGTCCCAGCCGCTGCCAATACCCACCCCGCTGTCGATCAGCAGCATCAGCGAGGTCGCCTCGTCCGGCCCGGCAGGCGTCACCCGCGCCTCGGGATCGACGAGCGGCACATCAACCAGCGTTTGCGGCGTGCCACCGCGCCCCTCGCGGGCGAAGAAGATCCGGTCGCGCTCATCGGAGCGCAGGAAGCTGACAAAATCCTGTCCGACCAGCGTCGCACGATCATCGCCCGATGCACGCTCGGCAAAGCCGGCACTGACCGCGCGGATCACGCCATCGGCCGTGGTGATCGCAGTCTCGATCCCGGCACGGCTCAGCATCTTGCCGAAAGGCCCCGTCAGATCGAGCGCACCGAGGCTTTCGCCGCTGGGACGCACGATCGGTCGCAGCCGCCAGATCAGATGATCCTCGCCCCGCCCCGCACGTGAGGCGCTGACCTGCCACTGGCGCTCATCCTCGGCCTCGACCATTTCGAGTGCGTCTGCACCATCGCGCCAGGCATTGCGCGCGAGCAGTGTCACCGCTTCCAGCCCCGCACGCGGCAAGGGCAATGCAGGCGGCGCGGCGCCGACCCCGAAATGTTCGAGATAGAGGCTGTTGGCGCAGACCATCCGGTTGGCACGATCAGTGATGGCAATGGCCTCACCGCTGCGTTCTATCGCGGCGACCGTGACACTCCAGTCGGGCGCAGCGATGCTGTCAGCGGCAGGCGAGTCACGCATCCGGTCGAGCACCACAAACCCGCCCAGCAGGACACTCGCCGCCAGCACAAAGGCGAGGGCCACCAACCAGCTCGACGTGGCAACCCACAGGATCGCCGCGCTCGCCAGCACAGCACCTGCAAGGCCGGCAAGGAGCTGCATCGGCGGCGCATCAGATGCCGCACCACCACCGACGAGCGGCGCGGGGATCGAGGGGCTGCGGGTATCGGGGCCGGGGCGGCGGGACAAGCGGGCAGGCTCCTGTTGCAGTTCAGCGGCACGGGGCAGCGCCGCTTGCGCTTCCTACTGTGTGCCGAGCCGCTGGTCGAGCCGTGCTTCCATCGCCTTCAACCGTCTTGCGCGCTTGCGCGACACCACGGCGCGCCACACCCAGCCGGACAGCAGATAGCCGAGCGAGGGTGCCACAACAGCCAGCACTGCAAAGCCGAAAGCGGTCGCACCGGCCATCTGGAAGAAATCGACGACGGTCGTCCAGGCTCCGGACTTCACCGCGACGTGTTCAACCGTCGTTCCGCCCGCATCGAGCCGCAGCGTGAAGTTGCCGACCTTGTTGGCCACCACCAGCCAGAACGGCAAGGTGAAGGGGTTGGTCACGAAGGTCACCAGCGCAGCCAGCGGCACATTGGCGCGCGAGGGCAACGCCAGAAAGGCGGCAAGGAAGATCTGGCCGACCGGAATGATGAAGGCTGCAAACAGCCCCAGCGCCACGCCGCGGGGAACCGACCGGCGGGTGAAGCGCCACAGCTCCGGCGACATGAAACGGTGCGCGATCGGAGCGAGATACTTGTTGCGCGCCATCTCCTCGCGCGTCGGCGTATGCTTGCGGATCAGGTCCATCGCCCAGGTCTTCGAGCGTCCAGCCATCTTCGCCTTCTTGTCAGGCACGGTCATGCAGCGCCCCCGCAAAAAGCACGAGCGCAGTCACGAAAAAGCGGCAGAATCGCGCAAGAGGCGGTCGGGATCACCATGGTCACGGCCCATATGGGTAGCACCGGGTGACTGACCAGTAGGTGAATCGCGTGCCTGTGATTTTTTTGCGGCAGGCTGTCGTCGTCAGCCGACGGTCATCCCTTTTCGCGCATCAGGCGGGCCTTGTCGCGCTTCCAGTCGCGTTCCTTGATGCTGGCGCGCTTGTCGTGGGTCTGCTTGCCCTTGGCCAGAGCAAGTTCCACCTTCGCCCGGCCTGTGCGGTTGAAATAGATCGACAGCGGCACCAGCGTCATGCCCTTGCGCTCCACCGCGCCGAACAGCTTGTCGATCTCGCGTTCGTGAAGCAGCAATTTGCGGGGGCGGCGCGGTTCGTGGTTCAATCGGTTGCCGTGGGAGTATTCCGGAATGTTGGCATTGATCAGCCACACCTGCCCGTCCTTCACCTCGGCGTAGGATTCTGCGATGCTTGCCTCACCTGCACGCAGCGCCTTCACCTCGGTACCCTGCAAGGCGAGCCCGGCCTCGAAGGTGTCCTCGATCGAATAGTCGAACCGCGCGCGGCGGTTTTCGGCGACGATCTTGAGCTTGTCGAAGGTAACGGGTTTCGGGCGTGCCATAAGGCCGGGCGATGTAGGGGCTGGCGCGCAAAAAAGCGAGGGGCTTTAGCCGGGGATCACCCCCGCGCTCACCAGCGCCTCGTCCACCGCGCGCTTGGCTTCGTCCGAGCATTCCACCAGCGGCAGGCGCACTTCGGGCTCGATCCAGTCATGGACGCGGCTCAAGGCATACTTCACCGGCGCAGGCGAAGCGTCGGAGAACATCGCGTAGTGCAGCGGGAACAGGCGGTCGTTCAGCTGGCGCGCCTTCTTCAGCTCGTTGGCGGCGATGGCTTCGTGGAATTCGGCGCACAGCCTGGGCGCAACGTTGGCGGTCACCGAAATGCAGCCGCGCCCACCCGCTGCCGCGTGGGGCAGCCACAGCTCGTCATTGCCCGACAGCTGGCAGAACTCGCGCCCGATGCCCATGCGGTGATCGGCCACGCGTGAAAGGTCACCCGACGCGTCCTTGATGGCGATGATCCGGTCGGGATATTTGGTCACGAGCTCCACCACCGTATCATCAAGGATATCGGTGACGGTGCGCGCCGGCACGTTGTAGAGCACGATCGGCAGTTCGCAGTTTTCCGCGAGATAGCTGAAGTGGGCGATCAACCCGCGCTGGCTCGGGCGGTTGTAATAGGGCGCGACGCAAAGCCCGGCTGCCGCGCCTGCCTTCTTGGCGAAGTTCATGTGCAACTGGGCATTGCGCGTATCATTCGACCCGCAGCCCGCGATTACCGGCACGCGGCCTGCCGCCTGTTCGATGCAGACCTCGATCACGCGGTGATGCTCGGCGTTGGACAGGGTCGAGGCCTCCCCCGTCGTGCCGCAAGGCACCAGCGCGGCGCTACCGTTTTCGATCTGCCAGTCGACCAGGCGCCGGAATGCCGCCTCGTCGAACGTCCCACCGCGAAAAGGAGTCACCAGAGCGGGTATCGATCCGCTGAACATTGCCTTTGTCCTGCCTTCATCTCTAGATAATGATTGCGGCGGGGTTCCTCCGCCTCTTTCGTTCACCGCCTGATAAGGAGCCGATTGGCACTATGTCCAGCATGGTCCGCAATTCCCTGTTTTCACGACGGATATATGCTGCACTTGGCCTGATCGCTGCGGGACTTGCCCCAGTGCCGCTGGCAGCGCAGGGCTTTGCCGGCTCCGACAATCTGGTGGCGCGCCAGCCGGGCGCGATGGATGCGGCCATCGCCCGGTGGGAGGCGCTGCAGTCCAGCCGTGAACATGGCTTTGCCGATTATGCAGGCTTTGCCCTCGCCTATCCTACATTCCCGCGAACCGATGTTCTGCGCCTGCGCGCCGAAGCAAAACTCGACGGCGAGGCCCCGTCGCAGGCTGACCTGCTGCGCTTTTTCGACGCGCATCCCCCGCTCACCAATCCGGCCCGTGCGCGCTATGCGCTCGCTCTGGCAGGCGTGCAACGCCCCGAAGCCCTGGCAGAGGCGCGCAAGGCATGGCGCGGGGGCGACATGAGCGATCCGGCGGAACTCTATCTGGCAGGGCTTTACGGCGCACAGTTCACGCCCGAGGATCACGCGGCACGGATGGACGCGCTGCTGTGGCAGGGCAAGGCCGATGCCGCGAGCCGCCAGTTGATGAACCTGGCCGAGGCGGATCGTCCGCTGGCGATCGCGCGCCTCGCCCTGCTGCGCGGCGCGCGGCCCGAAGGTGCCGGGCTGGCTGTCCCCGCCGGGGCTGAAGCTGATCCGGGCTATGTCTTCAACCTCGTCAGGTTCCTGCGCTCCGCTGGACAGGGCGGCGAGGCGGCGCGCGTCTTCGTCAGCCGTCCGGTCTTTACCCGCCCTGCGCGCGACGCGGAGGCCTTCGTGGGCGAATTGCTCGCGCTCGCAAAGGCGTCAGGCGCGAACGATGCGGCGCTGATCGCGGGCCGCACCGACGATCTGTTCCCCCCCGGTGCCGATCTTTCGGCCATGAGCTTTACCTTGCGTGATCGCTACACCGATCTGATGTGGCTGGGCGGCACCCGGGCCTTGTGGCACCTCGGCGACGGGATGACTGCGGCGCCGCTGTTCCAGCGCTATGGCGATGCGGCCAAGACCCCGCTGACCAAAGCGAAGGGCTATTACTGGGCAGGCCGGGCCGCGCGTCAGGCGGGCAATAATGACGAGGCAAGCCGCTACTTCGAAATGGCCGCAAGGTGGCCGGATTACTATTATGGCCAGCTTGCCCTGTCGGCGCTGGGTAGGCCCATGCCTGCTTTTGCCGGACTGCCGCAGCCTGCGATTGATGCCGGCGACCGTGCCGATTTCGAGAGCCGCCCGGTGGTCAAGGCGATCCGGGCGCTTGCCCAGAACCGCCGCGACTGGCGCACCGAGCGCCGCTTCTTCGAGGCGCTGGGTGACGAGGCCGACACCCCTGAAGAAATGCTGATGGCAGCCATGCTTGCGCGCGAGACTGGGCTCGACGAGATGGCCGTGGTGCTCGGCATGAAAGCAGGAGAGAACGGGCTTGCAGGGCTTGAACGGATCGGTTTCCCGACGGTCTCCACCCCCTCCTTTGTCAATGACTGGACCATGGTCCACGCCATCAGTCGCCAGGAAAGCGAATTCGACCGCACTCGCGTCAGCCATGCGGGCGCACGGGGCGTAATGCAGCTGATGCCCGGTACTGCGCGCGAACAGGCGGGCAAGCTTGGCATGAACTACCTTTCTGCCGACCTGACCGGGTCGCCGCATTACAACATCCAGCTGGGCGATGCCTATTTCGCGCGGATGATGAGCTATTACGGCGGCGCCTATCCGTTGGCCGTGGGGGCCTATAATGCCGGGCCAGGGCGGGTGAACCAGTGGCTCAAGCTCAACGGCGACCCGCGCCGGGGCGAGATCGACTGGGTGACCTGGGTCGAGAAGATCCCCGCCAATTTCGAGACGCGGTATTACATCATGCGCGTGATCGGCAATGCCGTGACCTATTCGCACATGTATCCTGATGCGGCCGGCCTTCCGCGCCCGGTCGATGCATTCCTGCGCTGAGCCACACCCATGAAACCGCAGGGGCCACCGATTACGCCAGCGGGCATGGCGGCGATGAAGGCGCGCTATGACCATCTGCTCGGCACTGAACGTCCGGCGATTGTCGAGATCGTCAGCTGGGCGGCAGGAAATGGCGACCGCAGCGAGAATGGCGATTACCTCTATGGCCGCAAGAAGATGCGCGAAATCGACCGCGAGCTTGCCCACCTCGTCCGGCGGATGAAGGCAGTGCGGGTGGTCGATCCGGCCGCACAGGTCGACCGTGCCCGCGTGTTCTTCGGTGCGCGGGTGGAGATAGCTGACGAGGACGACAACCGTCAGATCGTCCAGCTGGTGGGCGATGACGAACAGGATGCAGGCGCAGGCCGGATCGGCTGGAATTCACCGCTGGCACGCGCACTGCGAGGCGCGAGCGTCGGGGATGTGCGGGTGGTCAGCCTGCCATCGGGAACGCGCGAGTGGGAAGTCATGGCGATCGCCTATGACTAGGCTTCTGGCCCTGACCCTCCTGCTGCTCGCAACGCCCTTGGCCGCGCGTGAGAGCCTCGGGGTGTATGACAGCTGGGCTGCTTTCAAGGATACGACCCCTTTGCGCTGCTATGCCATTGCCAAGGCGCAGGGCACGCCCCCTGCTCCGGCCTATGCAACTGTCTCCAACTGGCCGGACAAGAAGGTGCGCGGTGCAGTGCATATCGTCCTCTCCCGCGAGGTTGCTGCGAAAGCCAAGGTGCGGCTGGCGGTAGGCGAGAAGCGCTTCGAACTGGTCGCCAAGGGCCGCAATGCCTGGGCCGCCGATACGCGGCAGGACGCGGCGATCGTTGCGGCGATGCGTGCAGGCACCCGAATGACCGTATCCGGCGTTGCGTTCACCGACCGTTACAGCCTTGCAGGCGCCGCCACGGCGATGGATGCCGCCACGGTCGGATGTGCTAAGCGCTGACTCGCCAAACCGCGCAAGTCGCACTATATGGCCGCGCACCCATGGCCGATACCGCACTCATGACCATTCCGGGCCACGTCGACCCGGTCCCCGCTTCGCGCGACATCACGCCGCGCGCCGATGGCCGCATCGACCTGATCGGCCTGCCCCGCCCGCGCATACGCGAGCTGTTCGAGGAAGCCGGGCTCGATGCCAAGGCGGCCAAGCTGCGCGCCAAGCAGGTGTTCCACTGGCTCTACCACCGCGGGGTAACCGATTTCGCGGCGATGACCGACATCGCCAAGCCGATGCGCCCCTGGCTGGCGGAACGCTTCGTGATCGGTCGCCCCGATGTGGTCGAGGCGCAGCACTCGGTCGACGGCACCCGCAAATGGCTGCTGCGCACCGCCGACGGCCACGATTTCGAGATGGTCTTCATCCCCGACGAAACGCGCGGCACGCTGTGCGTGTCCTCGCAGGTCGGCTGCACCCTCACCTGCTCGTTCTGCCACACCGGCACGATGAAGCTGGTGAGGAACCTCACCCCCGGCGAGATCGTCGGTCAGGTGATGCTCGCCCGCGACGCGCTGGGCGAATGGCCGCGCGGGACGATGGTGTCCGACGCCGACGCAATCGACGAGGATGACGAGGCGGGCCATTACACGGCAGATGGCCGGTTGCTCACCAACATCGTGATGATGGGCATGGGCGAGCCGCTCTACAATTTCGATCACGTGCGCGATGCATTGAAGCTGGTGATGGACGGTGACGGCCTCGCCCTCTCCAAGCGCCGCATCACGCTGTCCACCAGCGGCGTCATCCCGATGATGGAGCGCTGCGGCGAAGAGATCGGGGTGAACCTCGCGGTGTCCTTGCACGGCGTGCGCAAGGACGTGCGCGACGAGCTGGTGCCGCTCAACAAGAAATACGGCATCGACGACCTGCTTCAGGCCTGCGCCGACTATCCGGGCGCGTCGAACGCGCGGCGCATCACCTTCGAATATGTGATGATCAAGGACAAGAATGACAGCGACGATGACGCGCGCGAGCTTGTCCGGCTGCTCAAGGCCTATAACCTGCCCGCCAAGGTCAACCTGATCCCCTTCAACCCCTGGCCGGGCGCGGGTTACGAGACCTCGACGCCCGAGCGTATCCGGCGCTTTTCCGAAATCATCTTCGAAGGCGGCTTCTCTGCCCCGGTGCGCACGCCCCGTGGCCGCGACATTGACGCAGCCTGCGGCCAGCTCAAGACCGCTGCCGAGAAGAAATCCCGCGCCCAAAGAGATCGAGAGGCAGCGGCGGCGATAGCTCCAACCGCGTAATCCGGTCGCGGCCCCCTCACTGCCCCAAAGAGTGAGCGTCGCAATCGGCAAGGTCTTGCTTCATCGCCTTCACGGCAGAAACGATCGCCTGCAGGTTTTCCTCGGTCTTTTCCTGTTGGTAACGCGCAAAAAGGCCGCTGATGAACTCCGACGTTCGCACGTTCAGAGCCTTGAATTCGTCGACCACCCGCTGTTCCTGCCAGTCGGACGGACGCGAATCGATGGCGTGCTGAAGCCAGATTTTGGCGCGCGGCGTGTAATCGATCGACCCGCCGAAATCGTAGCCTTTGCCGGTCATCGAACTGTGCAGCACGCCCAGCGCAGCGCAGGAGATTGCCTGCTCGTGTGAGAGCCGCTTGGGAGCAGGATCGGCTGCGGCAATCGCGCTCGCCGTCATAGTCACCATCGCCAGTGCGACGAAGCCGTACTGAAATGCCCTCATTCCTTCCCCCTTGCTCATCCCGCTTGTCCGTGACCATTGCAGCTGCAAATCCCGTTGCACACGGGGCTGACGATCCCAACAACGAGGTGATAAAGACTGGCAGGCGGGATGAGAAGCGTGACCACAACCGGGAACCAAGGCCAAGGCGACTGCAGCAGGGATTATCATGCAGGACAAGGACACATTGCCGTCAGGCCAAGAGGCCACACAGCCCGGCAGCGCCGATCCCGATACCATGGCCTTCTATCAGGCCCGCGCGCCCCATTATGTGCTGAAATTCGGACAACAGCACAGCTACCAGCTCGATCCTTTCCTTGATCGCCTCACGCCCGGTGCGCGGGTTCTGGAACTTGGCTGCGGCGGCGGGCAGGATGCTGCGCGGATGAAGGCGCGCGGCTTTGCCGTCGATGCAACCGATGGCACCCCGGCAATGGTCGCCAAGGCCAATGAACGCTGGAACGTTGGCGCGCGGGTGATGGCCTTTGACGAACTCGACGCCGAGGCCGCCTATGACGGCGTCTGGGCGCACGCCAGCCTGCTCCACTGTCCCCGTGACGCCCTACCCGGCGTGCTCGCCCGGATTCACCGTGCCTTGGCACCGAACGGCTGGTTCTTCGCCAGCTACAAGCTGGGCGAGGAAGAGGGCCGCGATGCGCTGGGTCGGTTCTACAATTTCCCCTCGGTTGAATGGCTCGCGGCGCAATATGGCCTGCCCGGCTGGGAGATCGTCGAGACCCGCCGCTATCAGGCGGGCGGGTTCGACAATGTGGAGCGTGACTGGATCGACATCATCGTGAGCAAGCCGTGAAGCATATTGTGACCGCAGTCTGCACCGGCACCGCGCGCCCCTTCCACGGAGCTGAGCTGAGTGCCTTTGCCAAGCGCCCCCGCGACGGGCGGGTGCAGGTGCTGGATCATGGTCTTGCTCCCGACGAGCAGGCCGACCGCTCGGTGCATGGGGGGCCGGAACAGGCGCTGCATCTCTATCCGCTCGATCATCATGCCTTCTGGCGCGGGATAATCGGGGATCATCCGGTGCTCGATGAACCGGGGGGATTCGGATCCAACCTCGCCGTGACCGGGCTGACCGAACAGGATGTCCACATCGGCGACCGCTTCCGTCTGGGTAGCGCGCTTGTCGAAGTCAGCCGCCCGCGCAGCCCATGCTGGAAGATCGAGCACCGCTTCGGCCACAGGGGCATGGTCGCTCGGATCATCGAAACCGGCCGCTGTGGCTGGTATTTTCGGGTGATCGAAACCGGCGACGTGGCGGCGGGCGATGTGCTTGAGCGGGTGACGATCGGCGCCGGGAAATGGAGCGTTGCCCGGGTCTTTGCCGCACTGGTGGCAGGCAAGGCGAGCCCGGAAGACCTCGCCGAGCTTGCCCACCTTCCTGCCCTCAGCCCGCAGCTGCGCGCCAAGGCCGCAGCCCGGCGCACATAGGCCACGGTTCATCCTGAAGCCCGGCCACCTGAACGAATCCTGCTGCTTCCTGAAAGTCTCATTCATCCTGCGTTCGAGTAGTCTGAACGAAAACAGGGGGGCTCCATCGGGGAGCCGCCACTAGGGATAAGACCATGAAACACCTCGCCCTGATCGCCGCCGCCGGTTCGCTGGCGGCCTTTGCCGCCCCGGCTCACGCGGCCAGCCTATCGGTCGCCCCCCTCGCTCCGGCACCTGCCGTCGCGATGTTCGACCACAGCTTTGTCCCCGTCACGGCTGTGGCCGAATATGATCGCGACCGCTGGGATGACCGCCGCCGGTGGCGCGGGCGTGACCGTGATCGGTGGGACGATGACCGCCGCTGGCGCGACAACCGTCGCTGGCGCGACGAGCGCGGCGGGTACTGGCGCGGCAATGACGGTCGCTGGCGCTGCCGCCGGGACGACGGCACGGTCGGCTTGCTGATCGGCGCGGGTGTCGGTGCGCTGGTGGGCCGCCAGATCGATCAGCGCGGTGACCGGACGCTCGGCACGGTTCTGGGTGCAGTCGGCGGCGGCCTGCTCGGCCGCGAGATCGACCGCGGCGACGTTCGCTGTCGCTGAGGGATGATGCGCCCAGCGTAGCAGGCGTGGCGCTCAGAGCAATTGATGCGCGACGCTTGCCCTGTTAGCGCAGGGCGATGCCCGCAGACCAGATCTTTCCCGCATGACCCGCCCCGCCGTGCTTGTGACCGGCGGGGCGACCCGTATCGGGGCCGCGATCACCCGCCGCTTTGCCGATGCCGGCTGGCACGTGGTGATCCACTACCGTTCCTCCGCTGTGCAGGCAGAGGCGCTTGCTGCCACGCTGCCTTCGGCTGACACGATCGCCTTTGATCTCGAAGACGACGAAGCCGCCGTCGCTGCCATCCGGCAATTGGCCAACCACCTCCCCGACTGGCGCTGCCTCGTGAACTCGGCCTCGGTTTTCAACTACGACCCTGTAACCGCGCTCGATCCGGGGACGTATCGTGAAGCAATGCAGGTCAATGCTCTTGCTCCGGCCCGGATGGCCCAGACCTACCTTGCCCATGCGGCAAGCGCCGCCACGCGCACGGTGATCCAGATCACCGACATGAAGATCGCCAACACCAATCCCGATTTCTTCAGCTACACCATGTCCAAGCACGCGCTGGCGTCCACCATCGGGATGCTCGCCAAAGGCGCGCGCAGCTCGCAAGACAGGGTCTATGGCATTGCCCCCGGTGCGATCCTCGCCAGCCATGACCAGCGCGAGGAAGAGACCGAACTCTCGCACCGCATGAACCTGCTCGGACGCAAGACCGGTGCAGATGAAATCGCGAATGCCGCGCTGTTCCTTGCCGGCGGTGCGTTGAAAAGCGGCCAGAGTCTGTTCATCGACAGCGGCCAGCACCTGCTCGACCAGCCGCGCGACGTTATCTGGCTGGCGCGCGAGCTCGCTGCGGCTGAGCGGAACGGATGATCCGGCACGCCCTCTCGACCCGGGCATGGCACTGGGTGAACGCCGCAGCCTTCATCGTGCTGTTCATGAGCGGGCTGAACATCTCCAACGCCCACCGCTACCTCTATTGGGGCGATTACGGCTATGATCCGGCCGATGCGTGGCTGAAGGTGATGCGCTTTCCCGGCTGGGCGACGCTGCCGCAGCATTATAACCTTGCCGCCGCTCGCGACTGGCACATTCTGGCCGCATGGCCTTTTGCACTGGGTTTGCTGTTCATCTGGGCCGCGATGCTGGCGAACGGCCATTTCCGCCGCGATCTGATGACGCGGCGCTCGGACTGGACGCCCGCTGGGGTGCTTGCCTCGCTCAGGTCCCATTCGCCGGGCGGCACGGCCAACACGGGCCATGGCTACAACCCGGCCCAGCGCATTCTCTACGGCCTGGTGTTGGGTGTGCTGCTACCTGTGATGGTCTTCACCGGCCTTGCCATCAGCCCGGGCTTCGAGCCTGCTGCCCCTTGGCTGGTCGATCTGCTCGGCGGACGGCAGAGCGCGCGTTCGCTCCACTTCCTTGCCGCCTGGGGCATCTTCGGCTTTTTCGTGATCCATGCCGTTCTGGCGCTGGTGCAGTGGCGCCTGATCGAGGGGATGGTTTTCGGCGCGCGCAGGCAGGAAGGACAGGCCGATGGCTGAAATCGGACGCCGCTCACTGATCGCCGGGATTGCCGCGCTGGGCGCAGGTGGCTGCGCGAAATTCGCTTCGAGCGAGACCGGGCAGAGCCTGTTCGATGCCGCCGAAAACTGGCACCGCGCCAGCCACCGCGCGCTGGCCGGGCGACAGGCGCTCGCACCTGAATACGCCCCTGAGGATCGCTCGCCCACGGTCAAGGGCAATGGTTCCGTCACGGTCGATAGTGATTTCTACCGCGCTCAGCTGAAAACAGGCTTTGCCGAATGGCGGCTGACAGTCGGCGGGCTGGTCGATAATCCGCTCACCCTCAGCCTTGCCGATATCCGCGCTCTGCCCCAGCGCATTCAGATCACCCGGCACGACTGTGTCGAGGGTTGGAGCGCGATCGGCGAATGGGCCGGGCCGCAACTATCGGTGCTGCTCGATGCGGCAAGGATACGGCCTGAGGCGCGCTTCATCCTGTTCCGCTGCGCCGACGTGCTTTACAACCGGCCCTATTACGAGACCATCGACATGGTCGATGCCTATCACCCACAAACGATTATCGCCCATGCGCTGAACGGCGAACCCCTGCCCGAAAAGAACGGCGCCCCGTTGCGCGCGCGGATCGAGCGGCAATTGGGTTACAAGCACGCCAAATACCTGACCGCAATCGAAGCGGTGGCAAGCTTTGACGATGTGGCCGGCGGAAAAGGCGGCTTCTGGGAGGATCTTGCCGACTATCAATGGTATGCCGGTATCTAGTTCGCGCCCCATGGCCTTGCGATGGGCGCCCCTGACGGTAACATTCCCGGCCTGACCAACGAAAGGAGCTCCATGAGCAAGCCTCTCCTCGACCGGTTTCTCTCCCGTGCCGTCAAGCAGGGGCGACTTGGCGTGGTCTATGCCGATGGCAGCGCCGCGACCCACGGCACCCCGGCTCCGGGCTTTCCCGAAATCGTGCTGCGTTTCACTGACGACCGCGTACCGCGCGACATCCTGCTGGACCCGAGGCTAGGTGCAGCCGAAGCGTATATCGACGGTCGCCTGTTGATCGAGGAGGGCGACGTCATGGGTCTCGTCAGCCTGCTGCGTGCCAATAATGCGTGGGACAAGGGCGGCGACATTCGCAGCCCCAACCCGCTGAAACGCATCATCAACCGCGCCAGCTTTGCCGCCGAACAGATCAACAATCGCGTCGGCTCGAAGAAGAACGTCGCGCACCATTATGACATCGGCAATGATCTCTATGCGCTGATGCTCGACGACGCGCATTGGCAGTATTCCTGCGCCTATTGGCCACGCGACGACATGACACTGGCCGAGGCACAGGCGGCCAAGCTTGCGCATATCGCCAGAAAGCTCGCCCTCTCGCCCGGCCAGCACGTGCTCGATATCGGCTGTGGGTGGGGCGGTATGGCGATCCATCTGGCCCGGCATCACAATGTCCGGGTCACAGGCATCACCCTGTCGGAAGAACAGCTCGCCCTTGCTCGCCAGCGTGTGCAGGCGGCGGGCGTGGCGGACAAGGTGACGATCACACTCGAAGATTACCGGGACACCGCCGCCAGCGGACAGCGGTTCGACCGGATCGTCTCGGTCGGCATGTTCGAACATGTCGGCCGTGCGCAGTTCGACACCTTCTTTGCGGCCTGTGCGCAGATGCTGGCTGACGATGGCGTAATGCTGCTCCACACGATCGGTCGCTTCGGCGGCCCCGGCACCACAGATGCCTTCACCCGCAAATACATCTTCCCCGGCGGCTACATCCCGGCGCTGTCGGAAACGCTCGCTTCAAGCGAGAAGGTGCGCCTGATCGCCTCGGACGTGGAAACCCTGCGGCTGCATTACGCAAAGACGATCCGTGCATGGTACGCCAATTGCCTCGCGAACCGCGACGCGATCATCGCGTTGCACGATGAACGCTTTTTCCGGATGTGGACCTTCTATCTCGCTGGTGCTGCCACCGTCTTCGAGCATGGCGGGATGTGCAATTACCAGATCCAGTATGTGCGCAGCCGCCGTGCGCTGCCGATCACGCGCGATTACCTGATCGGGAGCTAACCCAGTTCGTGCGCGCCGGGGCGTTGCCTCGGGCGGTAGACCGGGCCGAAGCCCATCAGCGCCGCCCCGTCAGCGGCAGGGCGATCACCCACCAGCGGACCCCGGATAGGCCTTCCGGGCTGGCAATCGTCAGCCCCGCCGTCGCCCCCAGCCCCGCACAGATCGCCACCACGCCCAGCACTGCGCGCAGGCGCGGCACGGTGCGCCCGCCGCGGATCGGGCCAAAGCTGCGTTCATGCCGCGCGAAGACCGCGATCATCGGCAGCAAGGCCAGCACATAGATGACAATCCACAAGGGCCGCGTGATCCACCATTCGCCGGTGCCGGGGACGGGTTCAAGGCCCAGCCCGCCCAGCACTAGCCAGTCGAAGGTCATCACCAGCACGAAAGCCGTGAGATGCCACAGGTAGACCGTCATGATCATCCCGTTCATCAGCACCGTCGCCGTCCATACACTCACCCGGTCCAGCATCCGCCGTCCGGCAGGTTCCAGCGCCAGCACCAGCCCCACCTGCACCGCCCCCAGCGCAAACAGCGCGAGCGTCGGCGGGAGCGAATTGGAAAAGCCTCCCGGTGCGCTGACCATCGAGACCGGGTAGAAGCCATAGACCGTGATGGAGACAAGGATCGCCAGCGACACTGCGAACCATCCCCAAGCAAACCAGCTCTTGCCAAACTTGCCTGCTCGCCATGCAAAGCCAAGCTGATGAATGGCGAGGAACACCCACAGGAAATTGGTGAAGTTCACCCACGGCACCTTGTGCGTGAAGGTCAGCCAGTCGGTCAGCATGGCAATCGGCACATAGACGGCAAAACTCAGCCAGCCCCAGCGTTGCCATGCGCGGTAGGCGATGGGGGTGAAGGCGGTGACGAGCAGATAGACCGCGAGGAACCACACCGGGATCAGGGCCGCCTCGGTCGCCATGCGGATCTGGTCGCGCGGCAGGCCCAGCTGGGTCAGGATCAATGCCAGCCCCGCCCACAACAGCAGGACGGGGAAAGTCGGCGTGATCAGACGCTGCACCCGGTTTGCCAGCCAGTCGCGGTAGACCCCCTCATGATCCCGCGGATACTTCGCCGTCGCCGCCGCCCAGCTGACCGAGTTCGAATAACCGCCGACCAGAAAAAACACCGGCATCACCTGAAAACCCCAGGTCAGCCAATGGGTCCACTGGGCAATCGACAGCAGGTCGCCGCGCCGCAGTTCGCCCGAGGCATCGACATAGAGCCCGGCCATCAGCCAGTGGCCCACGACCACCGCGAGGATCGAAACCGCACGCAGGAAATCGACCCAGCGATTGCGTTCGGACGGCGTAAGTTCCGCCAGTTCGCGCGCCTTGTTCCACATTATCAGCATCGGATCCCCTATGCGCCGCAAGACAGCGCGGCGCGTCAAGGGTTTAGCACCGAATTCTGAAAAGAGCATTGCACACAGCGGCACATTCCCTCGCCGCGAAAGGCCGATTGCCCCCGCCCGCGCGCGCTGTTAGGGGCGCGGCGCAAACAGTCCCCAAGGAACCTGCCCCATGGCCCAGCCCCAGAAAGTCGTCCTCGCCTATTCGGGCGGTCTCGATACCAGCGTCATCGCCAAGTGGCTGAGCGTGGAGCGCGGGCTGGAGGTGGTGACCTTCACCGCCGACCTTGGACAAGGCGAGGAAATCGAACCCGCCCGTGCCAAGGCTCGCGCCATGGGCATCCCCGACAATCACATCTTCATCGAAGACCTGCGGGAGGAATTCGTGCGCGATTTCGTCTTCCCGATGATGCGCGCCAATGCCCGCTATGAAGGCGATTATCTGCTTGGCACCTCGATCGCCCGCCCGCTGATTTCCAAGCGTCTGGTCGAGATCGCGCACCAGACCGGGGCGGACTTCATCGCCCACGGCGCGACCGGCAAGGGCAATGATCAGGTGCGCTTCGAACTCAGCGCCTATGCGCTCGATCCCGACATCAAGGTGATCGCCCCCTGGCGCGAGTGGGATTTGACCAGCCGCACCGCGCTGATCGCCTGGGCCGAGGCGCACCAGATTCAGGTCCCCAAGGACAAGCGCGGCGACAGCCCGTTTTCGACCGATGCGAACCTCTTGCACACCTCGTCCGAGGGCAAGGTGCTGGAAGACCCGTGGGAGGAAACCCCGGACTACGTCTACAGCCGCACCGTTAACCCCGAGGACGCGCCCGATACGCCCGAATACATCACGGTCGATTTCGAGAAGGGGGACGGCGTGGCGCTGAACGGCGAAGCCATGTCGCCTGCCACCCTGCTGGCCGCGCTCAACGATCTGGGCCGCAAGCACGGCATCGGCCGGCTTGATCTGGTCGAGAACCGCTTCGTCGGGATGAAATCACGCGGAATGTATGAGACTCCTGGTGGCGAGATCTACGCCCGCGCTCACCGCGGGATTGAACAGATCACGCTGGATCGTGGCGCGGCGCATCTCAAGGACGAGCTCATGCCGCGCTATGCCGAGCTGATCTACAACGGCTTCTGGTTCAGCCCCGAGCGCGAAATGCTGCAAGCCGCCATAGACCATTCGCAGGACAAGGTGACCGGCACCGTTCGGCTGAAGCTCTACAAGGGGCTGGCGAGTGTGGTGGGGAGGAAATCACCCTACTCGCTCTATTCCGAAGCGCACGTCACCTTCGAGGATGACGCCGGGGCCTACGACCAGAAGGACGCGGAAGGCTTCATCAAGCTGAACGGTCTGCGACTGCGGCTGCTGGCCCGCCGCTCCCGGGACGCCTGATCAGCCTCAGCACCGTGGAAAACCGAGTCGCCGCGCTCGCTGGGGCGGCAGCTGGTCTGTAACGTGACAATTCGGGGGCGGTTTCGTTCCCGCTTTTTGTCCGGTTCGCGATAAATGCGACGAACCGTTGACTTATCCACTCGTGTCCACAGGCCAAATCGCCCGAAGTGGAAAACTCGCCCGCCGGAATGTTGCCAGAACGCCGATTCAGGCGCACTTTGAACCTGTCTTCGGGAAACAAGACAACCGGAACGGAAGGCCGCAAGGCTCTGACAAACCGGAGGTTTTTATCCCAAGGATGGCGGTGGCATCTGTCCACGCGCCGATCTGGAGACGGCATGCAGGAGGCTTCGGCCAAAGGCAAGTCGGCTCAATTCAAGGATCGGAGCGACGCGGTGTTGCCGGACAGGCCATGAACCTGGCTGGACGTGAGGAGCAGCGGAAACGGCGAAAGCCCCCAACCCGTTGCCAACGCGGAAGGTAAAGGGACACGGTCTCGGTCAAGCGAATGTGCAAGGCCGCGGAATGCAGAGACTTCGGGCTCGGTCAGGACGCAGTAGCGCAGGAGCAAGGCCGGATGCCGGCGCGAGCGCCGGTGACAAATCTCTGGCAAGGCCGGTCGCAAGACAGGTCAGCGAGAGGCTAGACATCGGGCGCCAAGCATGGCTCCAAGCAGATGACGCGGAAGGTTCGCCGGACGCATCACGAGCAAGGGTCATCCACACGCCGGTGAGAGTGGGGTCGGCAGCAATGCCGGCCCCATTTGCATTGCCGCTTACCCCCTTGCTTAGTCCTCCGGGAAATCAGGACAAGCCGAGTCGGACTCAGGGAAAACCGCAATTTCCTCCCGATGCGCCGCTGTCGCATACCATCACTTCGTCGCGTTTGCAGGGCAGTTCATGCCTTTGAGGAAGGCTTGCGGCGATGAAATGCCCGTCCGGTTTGCCTTTTTCCCGCGCACCGCAGTATCCGCCCGCCTCATGCGGACGGGAAATCGCGCACTGGGCCAAGATGCCCGCAGCTTCGGCAGCCGGAGCATCCACGCCATCGCCGTGGCCGGGGTGCTGGCAATGACGCCGCTCGCCGCATCCACCGCTGCTGCGCCCGATCCTTCCGCAGCCAGCTTTGAACCGGCGACCAGCGCTGCCCTTATCGAGCTCGTCCCGATCCAGCCCGACGCCAGCGTGACCGCACCTGCCACGGAGGCAGGCGATGCGCCGGCCTCGGCCCCTCAGGAAACCGTGCTCGGTCAGGGCAGTGCTTCCTATTACGCCGCCAAGTTTCATGGCCGCCGCACTGCCAGCGGTGAGACTTTCGACAACCGGGCCATGACCGCCGCCCATCGCTCGCTTCCTTTCGGCAGCCTTGTGCGCGTGACCAATCCAGCCAATGGTCAGAGCGTCGTGGTCCGCATCAATGATCGCGGCCCCTTCACCCGCGGCCGCGTGATCGACGTCAGCCGCGCTGCTGCCGAAGAACTCGGCATGGTCGCCCGCGGTCACGCCCAAGTCGAGCTCGCTCTGATCGAAGACTGACCCGCGCCGCGCTTTCCCTTGCGCAGGCATCACGCCCACTTTGCCCCTTGCGCTAGCCCCCCTCGGGGCTAAGAGACCGCGCTTTCGACAGCATCGCGCAGCAAGGGGGCTTCCGGCGCGCTTTCGGGGGGCATTCGCTATTACGCTCACGCTGATCCTTGCCTATGTCGCAGCGCAGCTGGCACTTGCCATATGGGCCGGCCGCGGAGCGCGATCCGATGCCGATTACCTCGTAGCTGGCCGCTCGCTCGGTCCGTTCGCCGTCGGCATGAGCCTGTTTGCGACCTGGTTCGCATCCGAAAGCCTGATCGCCACCTCGGGCGAAGTCGCCCGCGACGGGCTCGCAGGCGCCCGGGCCGAGCCCTTCGCCTATGCCATCGGCATCCTCGCCATCGCGTTGTTCTTTGCCCACCGGCTGAGGAGCGGCGGCTTCATCACCATCGCCGATTTCCTGCGCGCCCGCTTCGGCGCGGGGACCGAGGCGCTTTCCGCCATCGTCATCGCACTCAGCGCCACCACCTGGTCGGCCGCCCAGCTGTTCGCCTTCGCCACCATCATCGCGGGCGCATCGGGGCTCGATTTCACCACAGCCCTGATCAGCGCAACCCTGCTGGTGATGACCTACACCATGTTCGGCGGCCTGGCCGGAGACGTCCTAACCGACATCGTGCAGGGCCTCATCATCATCGTCGCCATCCTGATCCTCTTCGCCTTGATGGCGAGCGCATTCGGCGGCGTGGGCGCGATGTGGGCCGCCGCGCCGCCCACCGTGTGGAGCTTCACTGCCCCCGGCGAAAGCTGGATCGACCGCGTCGAGCTATGGCTCATCCCCATTGCCGGGACGATGGTGAGCCAGGAGGCGCTCGCCCGCACGCTTGCCGCCCGCTCGCCCGCGGTCGCGCGCAGGGGCGCATTGCTCGGCGCGGGGATCTACCTCGCCGCCGGCCTCATCCCGGTCAGCCTCGGCCTGTTCGGCCCCCAGCTTGCCCCGCTCCTCGGCGTCACCCTGGGCGCGGACGAGGCCTATCTCCCCAGCCTTGCCGCCGCGCTGTTTCCCGAATGGCTGCTGATCATCTTCACCGGCGCACTGGTCTCCGCGATCCTGTCCTCGGTCGACAGCGCCCTGCTCGCGGTGTCGGCGGTGGTGACCGAGAGCGGGTACAAGCGCCTCAATCCCAAGGCCTCCCCCCTCGCCCTGCTGCGCGCTGCACGGGCGGCGACGGTGGGCGCGGCGGCCATCGCGGCGGTGCTGGCGGCGCAGGGGGAGTCCTTGCGCAACCTCGTGCTCGATGCCGGAGCGATTGCCGCAGTGCTGGCGGTGCCGATCATCGCCGGGCTGGCCGGAGCGCGCAGCGGCCGTGCGGCACTGGGGGCGATCGTGGTGCAGATGGGGGTGCTGGGCCTGCTCGACTACGCGCTGGGCATCCCCGGCGCCTTCCTGTGGATGATCGCGAGCGGGATCGTCACCTTCGCCGCCCTCACCCGGTTCGCGCGCCCCGCCCCCCCGCAAAGCCCCGCGCGGGAGCCGAGCGAAGCGGGGTCTGAGGCAGGCCAAAGCGGAGCTGAGGGGGGTCTGGAGGGGGCCTAAGCGGGGTCAGGACGGGGCAAACCGGGATCTGGCGCGGGCAGAAATTCAGATGTTTCCCTTGTTTTTCAATCTTTTGAACTCCGCACTACCCCGAAACTCGCGCAATGCGCGCGCTGCGCCCACCGCCTGACGCGCCGCGCTCACCCGATCGGCGAGCGCCCCTCCCCGCAGATCAACCGCTCCTTGAGCAAGAGGGGGACGCGCGCGGCCCGGAGCGCAGGAATGCACCAAGAGCGCGCGCGCCGGGGCGGAGGGTAGAGGGGCTGTGGGGGTGTAGGAAAGTGGCAGCACCGCCGAGGTGCTTATTTCCGACTGAGTTCCTCAATCTAGGAAATTGGCCTACGCTGCGCGATAACTCTCTAGGACCACGCTATTTTCAAGCGTGTCACCAAACAATCGCATTAACGCGATCGTTTCACTAGAAACTTGATGCAAGTCCTGCATCTCGATCAATGTTCCCTCCCCATGCGCAATCGAGTTTCGCCTCTTCAAGAGAACTACGTCTATGAAGGTCGACTTTTCCGAAAACGGCTCGCTATCAATTCCGCAAACTAAGCAAATATCTTTAAATACTTCAAAGTTTAAATTTGACCTCGTGCTAACGAGATCAGCGTTTACCCGGGTGAACCTGACATCGGACGATGATAAAACATCGTCTATAATCTGACAGCGTTCAGCAAACGATTTACTACTACTTTCGAGGCGCGGCAAAAAATAATTTCTTAAAAATTGACGATCCAAATCTTTATATGGAAATTTCCTAAGTGAAATGTGCTCAAGGTACCTTTTTGCAGCAAAACGTACATATCCTTCCCAATGGGCGTAACATATAGTCACAAGCGCACGCAGAAGAACTCTTTTTTCCAGAGCGTCTGCGCGCTGGATGGCCGCAACGAGGTCAGATACTTCCCTGATGCGCCAATTTCTGTCCTCAACAATCTGACGTCCAAAATCAGCTGCGGTGTAGGGCTTACTCATGGTTTGAACCACTCAGTCCCAAACGGGACTGTCCGCTGAATGCGGGCAGTTCCCCGCAATCCGGGCGACGTAAAGTTCGCCACCGTGGGTTGGGACCAAAATGCCTCAATCCTATCTTTTACAAACGCCGCGGCATCGCCGTCGCCCAAAGCCAAAATCGCGTCGACATTTCGAGCAATGCCGACCGCAATCGCTTCAAGCGCAACCAAACCGACCCGGCCTGAATGAGTCCCGTTTTCATATCGCCTGAGCGCATCTGGGCCAAAAGCAGAATGCAAAAGGCCGAAGGTCTTATTGATCAAATTGACCGAGGCCTGCTCGTCACCGCCCCTTGCGAGTCTGATTGTACCCTCGTCGATATATTCCTCGACATCGAGCTTCCCGTCATAAGGGACGAACGAATGGACCAAGAAGCGAACAGCCAGTTCCATATGTCGCTGCTTCTCAGCTTGATCAGGGGTGACAGACACAACGTCCTGAAATTGTACACTTTCCGCAACCCCGCGAATCGCGCGGAAGTAATCGCCGTTCACCATCAACATTATGCAGTTTCTTAATTCTTGCGGATTTGCCTGCGTTCCCCCCGCGTTCAACCTTTGGAAAAGATCGCATTTTGTTTGATCATCACTAGGACGTTTCAATATTTCTACTGCAATCCGACTACGCCTAATTGCCAATTGCAAACTCTTGTCTATCGGAACCTATTCGGCCTCGCCTATCCCTTCAACGAGAGCAGACCTTTCCCAAACAGCATTATGCAGCGACGGTAGATATTTAGTAGCCTCCAGCACCGAGGGTGGCTTTAATTGATTGCCAACTCGCAATTTTCCCATAAATTCCAATATAGTCGATACTCTCTGCAAGCCATCTATCAGTTCCCAAGTTCCGTCTTCGCGTTCGAAAACAAAAATCGATGGTATCGGAATACCAAGGAGCAGCGACTCAATCAGTTTTGATTTCTGGCTAATATCCCACCTGAAAAGGCGTTGGAATTCAGGATCGATAATCACTTCGAGATCATCATACATCGTGACAATCTCGCCAAGGGACATTTGGTAAGCGTCGGTCTTAACCTGCCGCTGTGCTACTTCAATTTCATTCAAGAGCATTTGGCTCACCTCCCGCAAAGCGCCCAAGTTACCTTACATAATCTGCGAGACTTGTGAAGAAGTCATTGAATCTTAGATGGTCCTGCCAAAAACCCACGAAAGCCGTAGGCTGCCTACCTCCCCAACAGCCCCGCCAGATACTGCCCCGTAAACGAGCGCGGCTCCTTCACCACCTGTTCCGGCCCCGGCCTACGCCGGGGCAGGCTCGTTCCCGAGTCAGTCCCTCAAGAGCGGCGCAAGGTATTTGCCGGTGAAACTGCGCTCTACCTTGATGACGTCCTCGGGAACGCCCACCGCAACCACCTCCCCGCCGCGCACCCCGCCCTCCGGCCCCAGATCAATGATCCAGTCCGCGGTCTTGATCACGTCGAGGTTGTGCTCGATCACGACAACCGAATTCCCGCCCTCCACCAGCCGGTGCAGCACTTCGAGCAGTTTGCGCACGTCCTCGAAATGCAGGCCGGTGGTCGGCTCGTCGAGGATGTAGAGCGTCTGTCCGGTGCTGCGCCGCGCGAGTTCCTTGGCGAGTTTCACCCGCTGCGCCTCGCCGCCCGATAGCGTGGTGGCCTGCTGGCCGACCTTGACGTAGCCGAGGCCGACCTCGTTCAGCATCCGCATCTTCTCGCGGATCGGGGGGACGGCCTTGAAGAATTCCTCGGCATCCTCGATCGTCATGTCGAGCACGTCGGCGATCGAGTGGCCCTTGAATTTCACTTCGAGGGTTTCGCGGTTGTAGCGCTTGCCGTGGCATTCCTCGCAGGTGACGTAGACGTCGGGGAGGAAGTGCATTTCGATCTTGATGAGGCCGTCGCCCTGGCACTTCTCGCAGCGGCCGCCCTTGACGTTGAAGGAGAAGCGGCCGGGCTTGTAACCGCGGGCGAGGCTTTCGGGGAGGCCGGCGAACCAGTCGCGGATCTGAGTGAACGCGCCGGTGTAGGTGGCGGGGTTGGAGCGCGGGGTGCGGCCGATGGGGGACTGGTCGATCTCGATCACCTTGTCGCAATGCTGGAGGCCGGTGATCTCGTCGTGCGCCCCCGCGATCACCCGCGCACCGTTGAGGACGCGGGAGGCGCCCGCTTGCAGGGTGTCGATGGTGAGGCTGGATTTGCCTGACCCGCTGACCCCGGTGATGCAGGTGAAGGTGCCGAGCGGGATCTTGGCGGTGACGCCCTTGAGGTTGTTGGCGCGGGCGTTCTTGACCTCGATGTGATGCCCGTTGCCCTTGCGGCGCTTGGCCGGGACATCGATCTTGCGCTTGCCGGTGAGGTAGTCGGCGGTGAGGCTGCCCTTGGCCTTGAGGATGTCCTTGAGGCTCCCCTGCGCCACCACCTCGCCGCCATGCACGCCCGCGCCGGGGCCAAGATCGACGATATGGTCGGCGGCGCGGATGGCGTCCTCGTCATGCTCGACGACGATCACGGTGTTGCCGAGATCGCGCAGGCGTTTCAATGTTTCGAGCAGCCGGTCATTGTCGCGCTGGTGGAGGCCGATGCTCGGCTCGTCGAGGACGTAGAGCACGCCTGAGAGGCCGGAGCCGATCTGGGAGGCAAGGCGGATGCGCTGGCTCTCCCCGCCTGACAAGGTGCCGGAGGTGCGGTCAAGGTTGAGGTAGTCGAGCCCGACATTGTCGAGGAAGCCGAGCCGCTCGTTGATCTCCTTGAGGATGGCCTTGGCGATCTGGCTCTGCTGCGCGGTGAGCTGCGCGTCCAATGCGAGGAACCACGCCTTGGCGTCCGCCACGCTCATCTGGACGGGCGTGGCGATGTCGGTGCCCGCGACCTTCACGCTGAGCGCCTTCTCATTGAGGCGCTTGCCGCGGCAGGTCTCGCAGGGCTGCGCGGTCTGGTACTTGGCCAGTTCCTCCTGCATCCACGCGCTTTCGGTCTGCATCATCCGGCGGTTGAGGTTGCCGATCACGCCCTCGAAGGGCTTGTGGACGGTGTATTCGCGGCGGCCGTCCTTGAAGGTCAGCGGTACCGGCAGCCCGCCCGTGCCGTGGAGGATGATGAGTTTCTGTTCGGGCGCGAGGTCTTTCCACGGGGTCGTAAGATCGAAGCCATAGGCCTTGGCGAGGCTGGCGAGCACCTGCATGTAATAGGGCGAGGGCGGGTTGGACTTGGCCCAGGGCACCACTGCGCCCTGCTTGAGGCTGAGCGCCTCGTTGGGCACCACCAGCTGCGGGTCGAACAGCATCTTCTCGCCGATCCCGTCGCAGGCCGGGCAGGCACCCTGAGGGGCGTTGAAGGAGAACAGTCGGGGTTCGATTTCCTCGATGGTGAAGCCGCTCACCGGGCAGGCGAATTTTTCGCTGAAGACGATGCGGTTGGCGGGGAGACCTGCGCCCTTCATCTTGCCGCCCTTGTCCCCCTCCCCGTTCGTGTCGAGCGCTGTCGAGACACCGCGCGAAGGCCTCTCGACTTCGCTCGAGGCGAACGGGGACTTTCCGAGCGCCTCGGCCACGGTCGTATCGGCGAGGTCGACATAGGCCAGCCCCTCGGCCAGCTTGAGCGCGGTCTCGAAACTTTCGGCGAGGCGGGTCTGGAGGCCGTCCTTCACCGCGATGCGGTCAACCACCACTTCGATGTCATGCTTGAACTTCTTGTCGAGCGCGGGGGCATCCTCGATGGCGTAGATCTCCCCGTCGATCCGCACGCGGGTGAAGCCGGAGCGCTGCCATTCGGCCAGCTCCTTGCGATATTCACCCTTGCGCCCGCGCACCACCGGCGCGAGCAGATACGCCCTCGTACCTTCGGGCAGCGCCATCACCCGGTCGACCATCTGGCTGACGGTCTGGGCGCTGATCGGCTCGCCGGTCGCAGGCGAGTAAGGCACGCCCACCCGCGCCCACAGCAGGCGCATATAGTCGTAGATTTCCGTGACGGTCGCCACAGTCGAGCGCGGGTTGCGGCTGGTGGTCTTCTGCTCGATCGAAATGGCAGGCGAGAGCCCGTCGATATGCTCGACATCGGGCTTCTGCATCATTTCGAGGAACTGACGCGCATAGGCGCTGAGCGACTCCACATAGCGCCGCTGCCCCTCGGCATAGATCGTGTCGAAGGCGAGGCTCGACTTGCCCGACCCGGACAGCCCGGTGACCACGATCAGCGCATCGCGCGGCAGATCGATGTCGATGCCCTTGAGATTATGTTCGCGCGCACCGCGCACGGAAATGGTGGTGAGGCTCATGGGCGTGACGTGTTCCGGAAATGTTCGTATGGGTCAAGGCAGGTCGGCGCAGCCAGGCGCTTTATCCGCTGCAAGATGGCTTCTTGCGGCGACGGATCAACGGGCGGCCGTCAAGATGGTTTCGCCCAACCTTACCGCATCGCGCCTTTCAGCGTTCCAGCACGGCGATCGTATCCAGCACCTGCTGCGCCACGGCTGCCTGTTGTCGAAGATTGTCGCGACCGGCAAAGTAATCGAGCGCGGCGCGCGCGTCGGTCTTCGCCTCCTCCAGCAGCGCGCTGTGCCGTTCCGTCGGCGCCATGGCCGCTTCCGCAGCGCCGAGACTGGCAAGAACGAGGCGCCCAAAGGCGTGCAACGACGGGTGGCTATCGGCGGTCAGATAATCGAGCGCAGCGCGGCAGTGCCCGCGCGCTTCGCCGAACAGGGTGAGCGACTGCTCCGCGCGTTCAGGGTCGCCGCGGTCGATCCCGGCGCGATCCTGCATCGCGCTGCACAGATTGAGCCGGATCATGGCCAGACCTTGGTCCGGCTCACCCATTTCCAGCCGATCAAGCGCCATCCGCCCGAGCGTCAAAGCCCCGTCCAGTGCCTCGCCGCGCTGCGACGGCGGAACGATACGAGCGAGCGTGTGCAGCGCAACTGCGGCATCACCAAGCACCTGCCCCGCCTCGCGCATCTGCCCCGCATCGTCATACATCTGCCGCGCCCCGGCAAGATACTGAACCGCCGCCTCAAGCAATTCGCGCGCGGCCTCCGGATCGTCCTTGCGCCCGGCGAGCATCACCAGCATCCGCGCCGCGCCCGCCTGCACCTCGGCGTAATCGAGCGGGTGCTGCGCCCGGTCGATCGCATCCAGCGCGGCGGCGTAAAGGTCGAAGGCGCGATTGAAATGCCCGCTCGCCGTAGCCCCATCGGTGAATTCGGCGCGCTGCACCGCCAGCCGTGCCGCGAGCGCCTTGCCGAGCCCCCATTCGCGCGGTCGGCCTGCGCGGTCGACAATGCCAAGTACATCTTCCTCAACCACGATATCGGCCCGGTCGAGCGCGGTGACATCACCGAACAGCGCATAGGTATCGAGATCCGCCTCGACCTGATCGACGCCGAGCTGCCAGATTTCGAGTGCGGCCTGTTCCTGTCGCTGGCGTCGCCGGGCAATAGCGTCCAGCCGGGTCCCGCTTGCCCGTTCCCGGTCTGCGCGCGTGCCGAGCAATTCGGCGCTGAGAGCGCGCGCCCGCTCGACGTCGAACAAAAGGGCCAGATCCTCGCCGCTCAGCGCGGCCAGCGTATCGGCGAGACTGCCGAAGATCGCTTCCGCGCGGGCGAAATCGCCCTCGTCGAAGGCCCGACGGGCATCGCGTAGCAGCGCCTGCGAGCGCGCCAGTTCGCCTTCACCAATACCGTTGTCGGCCAGCACCAGAACCCCGCGCGCGCCATTGCGCAGCCGGTTCTGCAACTGATCGATATCCTTCTGCATCGCCGCCAGCCGCACATCGAGCAGCACCGCCCGTTCGACCAGCGCATCCAGCTCGGCGAGCAGCCGCGCCTCGCTGAGCCCCGGATAGGCCAGATCGAGCCGCTGTGCGATCCCGGCAATGGTCGCGGCCTGCAGACCGGTGCTCCTTTCGAGCGATGCGATGCGGCTCTCGTACCATCGCTTCTGCGCGGCCGATGCGCCCACCGCCTCACCGGGACGCGTGCCTTGCGCAACCGCCATGCCGGGTACCAGCGCAGCAGCAAGAACCGCCAGGATCAGCCTGCCGGACATCGCTTGTAGACTTCCATGCCGTTGGCCGCTGTCTTGTCGTCCCATGCCAGCCGCTCGATCGCGGGATCGAGGCGGAAGCTGGCGGCCCTGCCCTTGGCGCTTGCCGGTTCGACGCCGACCACTTCCATGCTCCAGCCCTCGGCCTTCACGATTTGAGCCAGCAGCCGGAAAGGCTCGACGCCGGGAGGCCGCTTGACCATTTCCGCCACGAGTGCAGCGTCCCCGCCCTGTTCGATCAGCGCAATTTCCCAGACCAGTCCACATTCAGGGTCCTGTTCGCCCCACCGGCCCTCGATCTTGCCGAAGATCGGTGGCCGGGCAGGAAACCGCCGGGCGAGGATCTGCTCGATCCGGCTAACGCCTTCCTCCATTGGCGCAATATCCTGCGTGGTAACCGCGCGCGGCTCGAACAGGCTGAGCGCGCTCGTCATGGTGCCGAAAGCACCGAACACCGCGATCAGGATCAGTCCGGCGCCGAAAGGCGAAAATATCCGCTGAAGCGTGGAGCACTCGCCCGGCTGCCAGCTCACCGCAAGCGTTGCAAAGGCGGTCAGCAGGCCGATGCCGAACAGGAAAGCCTTGCCCCACAGCGCCGTCTCCTTGGCGAGCGAGGTGTCGTAGATCAGCCAAGCCAGCACCACTGCACAGGCGGCAGTCATGATGTTGAGGGTGATGCCCACCCATTGCGGTGCATGCATCGCTGCCGCCAAGCCTTGGATACGGCGCGCCAGCAGCTTCATCTTGATCGTAATCTGCAAGCAAGCCCCCCCTTCCCGGCGCGATCCCTCAGCAAAGCTATGTGATCGCCACTGGTTTGCAAACCGTCAATTACCGGATGGAGGCTGCACGGGGACCGCCTGCTTGCAGAACCCATGCGCACGAGGCCTGTGAGGAGGTTGAAGTTCCGATATTTATATATTTATATCATGCACTTGGATCGCCCTATAGAAAATCTGAAGGCGTCAGACCAGCCCAACCGCGTCAATAGAAAGCTGTCGTTGACGGTCTCTGGCCGGGGCCATTCAGGGTCGCAACCTGGCTAGCCCAAAAAGAGAGCGTGCAAGCGCCGGAACATGGCAGAAGCAGCTACCCCCCATTGCTTTCCGCCTGTTCCGGCCACGATTTTGCCATCAGCGCCAGGCTGCCGGGTTCGCCCAGCCAGCGGGCGGAAACGCCCCAGACCTGTGCGATGACCTCAGGCGCCAATGCCTGCTGCGGCGGGCCATCGGCGATCAACTGTCCGCGATCGAGCACAAGCACGCGGTCGGCATGGTTCATCGCCAGCGCGAGATCGTGGAGCACCACCACGACCCCCTGCCCCCTGGCGGCACAGGCCTTGAGATGGGCGATCAGATGGAGTTGATGCGCCAGATCGAGCGCGGCGAGCGGCTCGTCGGCGAGGATCCAGCGGGGCTCTCCGGCCAAGACCCGCGCCAGCAGCGCCCGCGCGCGCTCGCCGCCCGAAAGCTGGCTGACCGGCCGATGGCGCAGCGCCTCCAGATCAAGCGCGGCGAGCGCCTCTTCAACCGCCGTGATGCCGCGGTCGCGCCACGGGAGACGGCCAAGCGCCACCAGCGCCTCGACCGCGACGTCCCATGCAATGTCCGGGCTTTGCGGAAGGTAGCCGATCGCCTGCGCACGCGCTCGGGGCGGGAATGTGGCAAGGCTCCTTCCATCCAGCGTCATCTCCCCGCCAACCGGGCCAAGCAAGCCCGCGAGCCCCAGCAACGCCGATGATTTCCCCGCGCCATTGGGGCCGGTGATCGCCGTGATGCGACCCGGCTCGAGCATGGCGGAAAGGCGTTCCACCACCCGCACACCGCCGCGAACGAGGCTGAGGTTGCGCGCGGCGAGGGTCACAGCTGCCCCCTTCTCATGCGCAGCAGCAGCCAGCCGAAGAACGGCGCACCGATCAGCGACAGCGCAATGCCAAGCCGCAGTTCGGTCACCAGCGGCAGAATCCGCACGATGCTGTCGGCCACGAGCACAAGGCAGGCGCCTGCGATCGCGCTCGGCAGGATCAGGCTGGATGGCAGGCGATCGGTCAAGGGACGCACCAGATGCGGCACAACAAGGCCGACAAAGCCGATGATCCCCGCCACGGCCACGCCCGCGCCGACCGTCAGCCCTACACCGGCAACCAGCAGCAGCAGCAGACGTGCAGGGTCCACCCCAAGCGAGCGCGCCGCATCCTCGCCCAGCGTCAGCGCGTCGAGGCTTCTGGCTGCCATCGCCAGCAGCGCGATACCGGCGATGGTGAGCGGCGCGGCAATGGCGACCTCGCGCCATGATCGGTCGGTCAGCGCGCCGTTGAGCCACATGACGATTTCCGACATGGCAAAGGGATTGGGCGCCAGCGTTATGGCAAGAGCGGTCAGCGCGCCAGCAAGGCTCGCCAGCATCAAGCCGGCCAGAGTGAAAAGGGCAATCCCTCCGCCCGCGCCGCCTGCCGCATCGTTCGACGTACGCCCGGCGATCAGCGCGAGCAGCGCCATGCCGAGGCCCGCTCCGGTCAGCGCCAGGAGCGGCAGGCTTACCGCCGCAAGGGCAGGTGGGATCGCCGCTCCCAGCCAGAAGCTCGTCACCGCGCCCAGCGCCGCCATCGGGGCAATGCCGAACAGGCCGGGATCGGCCAGCGGGTTCCTGAGATAGCCCTGCATCGCAGCGCCCGCCGCCCCCAGGCCTGCGCCGATCACGATGGCGAGCACGGCCCTGGGCAGACGCAGTTCGGCCAGGATCAGTGCAGCGTTCTGCGGCGCGTCCCCGAAAGGCGGGATCCACACCCGCCCCGCCAGCAATGAGAGCGGAACGATTACCGCCAGCAGCGCAGTGAAGACAACGCTGGCGCGGTTCATCGCCGCGCCTCCACCTCGGCCCGGATGGCGCGCAGCCGGGCGCGCGCCTTGGGAATGGTCGGCCCGCCGCAATAGATGAGCGACGGATCGAAGGCGGCAATGTGCGTTGCCTGCAACTGCCCTGCCAGCAACGGATGACGCTGCCCCGGCGCGTCACCTGCCACCAGCAAAACGCGCGGCGGATCGGCGAGCAGACCTTCAAGGCTCACCCGGTCAGCCTGCCTCAACCCGCGCGCGGCAGCGTGGCTGACAAATCCCTCATCGCGCAAAAGCTCCGCGATCAGCGTCGCCTCACCCGCCACGATCTCGCCCGGTTGCCACAGCAAGGCATTGATCGGCGGGCCGGAAGACGCTGAAGGCGGCGCGGCGATGCGCGCGGCGAGCGCCTCGCCTTCGCTTTCGCGCCCTGCGAGCGCTGCCACCTCGCGCACCTGCGCAATGCTGGCAGCGATGCTGGTTGGGCTGCCGAAGGTCGCCACCGTCAACCCCGCGCGTTCCAATGCGGCCCGCGTCGGCTGGGGCAAAAAGGTCGAAGCGAGCACAAGATCCGGCTTTGCCGCGATCACCTCCTCTGCCGTGCCGCCCGTCACGCCATAGCGTGCGGCGACATCTGCCGGGATCGAGCTTGCACCGGCGTCGCGGCTGTAGTGCGACAGGGCCAGCACCTGATCAGGCGGCGCGATCTCGACCAGAATGGCATCGAGGCAGGGGTTGAGGCTGACAATAGTGGGCGCAGCGCTCTCAGGCTGCTCCCGAGGCGTCGCCGGAGCACAGCCTGCGGCCAACAGCGCCCCCGCCAGCAGCGCAATCCGGCCTTCTGGCCTGATGTCTGATGTGATGCGATCCCGCGCCATGTCCGGCCCCGGCGATAGGGCCGCATGGCCGGAGGCGCAACGGCTTAACACGCTTTCGCCAGTCGTCCCGGTTCGGGACGCAGGGGCGCGCAGCCCTCGCCCGGATGGTCCCGCGCGCGTAAGGCGGCGGGCAGATCATGAACACGCCGCGCGCACCCTTCCTCGTCAATCCCTCTACCCGAAGCGGTGCGTTATGGAAGGCTGTCCCGCTGATGTGGCGCAAGCGTCTGGCAGTGCTTTTCGCCGCGATTACCGTCCCGGCGATGGCCGCGCCCGGCCTGACCTCTCTGCCCGGCCCCGCTGTCGAAAGCACCGCTGCACTCGCCACCCGCCAGGCCGCCGAGGCTGCCCTGCCGTTCGAACGACCCGGCATGAGCTTTCCCGGCTCTGCCTTCTACTACATGGCAGACCCTGCCGGTTCGGCGCTGGTGGCGCTGCCCACGGATGATCCGCTGGGTCAGGGCGCTGCCGAAAGCGGACGCGAGCTGGGCGCGCTGATCGATGTCGGCGCGGCGGCCAAGCCGTTCTTCTCGCCCGGCACCGGGATCGCCCACGCCCGCGCGCAGGAATGCCTGGCGCAGGCCGTGTGGTACGAAGCCGCCAGCGAAAGCGAGGCAGGCCAGCGCGCCGTCGCACAGGTGGTGCTCAACCGCGTGGCGCACCCCGGCTGGCCCGCCAGCGTGTGCGGCGTGGTCTATCAGGGATCGGAGCGCAACACTGGTTGCCAGTTCACCTTCACCTGCGACGGCAGCCTTGCGCGGCGTCCCGGCGGCGCAAGCTGGGCGCGGGCGCAGCGCATCGCGTCAGAGGCGCTGTCGGGCAAGGTCTACGCACCGGTCGGCCTTGCGACCCATTACCACACCCTCTGGGTCAATCCCTATTGGGCCGGCACGCTCGACCATATCGGCACGATCGGCGCGCACCGTTTCTACCGCAATCGCGGGGCAGGCGGACAGGCCGGGGCGTTCAGCGCGGGCTATGCCGGGCTGGAACCGGCAGTAAGCGGTCGCACCGCGCCGCCCCCGACTGTGGCAGAGCCCGAGCCGAGCCGTCCGGTCATCGCTTATGATTTCGCTCCGGTTCCGGCGCGCAAGCAGGGGGCCGCAGCAAGCAGCGGCACATCCGCTGTCCCGGCCCAGCCTGCACCCGCCGCGCCGACCGAAACCTATAGCGGCACCGGCGCGGTCAAGCCCGAATTCGCGCGGGCCGGTCAATGGAAAGCCCAGCCCGGCGCCGCGCCCTCCCCTGCCGCGCCTGCTGCCCCGTCCCCCGCAAAGGATTGACCGAGCCCCACGTAAAACAGGGTTAAGGGCATCGTTACCCTGTTGTCACACCAAGCCTTAGAGGCGCAGCGGTAAGAGAGCCCTGCACGCCCGGTCTTGCTGCGGCGTGCCTGCGATAACACGGGAACCGCCGCCACAATGTCAGTCCGCTTTGCCTCCGCCAATCACCCTGCCCGCCGGATCGGGTGGCGCGCCGCCGGGCGCGGCCTGATCGCCCCGGCGCTGGCACGGGCGGCGAACGACAACCGGCTGACGGGCGAGGTCGATCAACCCGGCTCGGCGCGCTTCGATCCCCTGCTGACCGATGCCTTGCGCCACTTCGCCGTCCACGGCCTTGCCTCGGCTGAGGCGGCGGTTGAATTGGCGGCAGAGGCGAGCGCGCGCGGGGATGGCGAAACCTGCGATCACTGGCTGGCGATCACCCGGATGTTCGACCGACGGCTGGCAGCGCGCACCGCCCGCGACCAGATCCCTGCCTGATCCCTTCAGCCAGAAACCCCGACGCACGCCTTTGCCCGGTGCCGTTACGGCGCTGCGCTACGGCGTTTGCCTGATGCGGCGGGCTGAGAGCATTATTGCAATTGCGAACTGATTGCAAAGATAGTTGGCGATCAAGCCTTTTTGGCGGTTGCAATCGCGTTTTGAGGGGCCTACCGCGCCTTTTGTAACGGGTGCCTGGCCGCTTGGGACGGGAGGCTGGCACCGGCGCCACGCTTGTTCATGCGCGCTTCATCGCTTCGTCCCGAAGGATCAGGGAAGGAAGTCCTCAGCAATGGCCCGCAAGAAAATCGCCCTCGTCGGCGCCGGTAATATCGGCGGCACGCTCGCTCACCTCGCCGCGCTGAAGGGCCTTGGCGACATCGTCCTGTTCGACGTGGCCGAGGGCATTCCGCAGGGCAAGGCGCTGGACCTCAGCCAGTGCGGCCCGGTCGAAGGCTTCGACGCCAGCATCACCGGCTCGAACGACTATGCCGATATTGCAGGCGCTGACGTCGTGATCGTCACCGCGGGCGTGGCGCGCAAGCCCGGCATGAGCCGCGACGACCTGCTCGGGATCAACCTGAAGGTGATGAAGGCGGTCGGCGAAGGCATCCGCGACAACTGCCCCGATGCCTTCGTGATCTGCATCACCAACCCGCTCGATGCGATGGTGTGGGCGCTGCGCGAGTTTTCGGGCCTGCCCGCCAACAAGGTCGTCGGCATGGCCGGCGTCTTGGACTCGGCGCGCTTCGCCACCTTCCTCGCGTGGGAATTCGGCGTGTCGGTGAAGGACGTGAACGCCTTCGTGCTCGGCGGCCACGGGGACACGATGGTGCCGGTGCTGAGCTACTCGACCATCAACGGCATCCCCGTGAAGGACATGGCGAAGATCAAGGGCATTTCCGAAGACCGCCTCGGCGAGATCGTCCAGCGCACCCGCTCGGGCGGCGGCGAGATCGTCGCGCTGCTCAAGACCGGCTCGGCCTTCTACGCGCCCGCCACCAGCGCCATCTCGATGGCGGAGGCCTACCTCTACGACCAGAAGCGCATCCTGCCCTGCGCGGTCGAGGTCAACGGCCAGTATGGCGTCGATGGCCTCTATGTCGGCGTGCCGGTGGTGATCGGCGCGGGCGGCGCGGAAGAGGTGATCGAGATCAACCTCACCGACGAGGAAAAGGCCAACCTCCAGGTCAGCGTCGATGCGGTCAAGGAACTGCTCGAAGCGTGCAAGGCGCTGGATAGCTCGCTGGCGTAATGGAATTCGTCGCAATCTTTCTCTTAGCCTACTTCGCGGCCCTGCTTTGGCTGGGTCTGAAAGGCTATTGGAGGATTGCGGCGGCCCTTCTTGCTCCGACGGGAATTTTGGCCGTCTGGATCATGGTTGATCAGTATGGCTTCGAGCGTCTGGTGGATCCCGGCTATCCCGGCATCAGCGTGCTCCTCATAGTCCCGTTTGTGATCGGCGCTTTGGGGTTCTTTCCGGCATTGGCATTTCGCCTTCTGGCCAAACGAAAAATTGAACTGAATTAATCGGAGACTGCAATGTCCATCCTCGTAAACAAAGACACCAAGGTCATCACGCAAGGCATGACCGGCAACACCGGCACCTTCCACACCCAGGCCGCGCTCGATTACGGGACGCAGATGGTCGCGGGCGTGACGCCGGGCAAGGGCGGCACCACCCATATCGGCCTGCCGCAGTTCGACACCGTGCGCGAAGCCAAGGCCGCGACCGGCGCGACCGCCTCGTGCATCTACGTCCCGCCGCCGTTCGCCGCCGATGCGATCTGCGAGGCGATCGATGCCGAGATCGAGCTCATCATCTGCATCACCGAAGGCATCCCGGTGCTCGACATGGTGCGTGCCAAGCGCGCGCTCGCGGGTTCGAAGTCGCGCCTCATCGGCCCCAACTGCCCCGGCGTGCTGACCCCCAACGAGTGCAAGATCGGCATCATGCCGGCCAACATCTTCAAGAAGGGCAGCGTCGGCATCGTCTCGCGTTCGGGCACGCTCACCTATGAAGCCGTGCACCAGACCACCATGGCGGGCCTCGGCCAGACCACCGCGGTGGGCATCGGCGGCGATCCGGTCAACGGCACCAACTTCATCGACGTGCTCGACCTGTTCCTCGACGATCCCGAGACCGAAAGCATCATCATGATCGGCGAAATCGGCGGTTCGGCCGAAGAAGAAGCCGCTGCCTTCATCAAGGCGGAAGCTGCCAAGGGCCGCAAGAAGCCGATGGTCGGCTTCATCGCCGGGCGCACCGCCCCTCCGGGCCGCCGCATGGGCCACGCCGGCGCGATCGTCTCGGGCGGCCAGGGCGGCGCCGAGGACAAGATCGCGGCGATGGAAGATGCGGGCATCCGCGTCTCGCCTTCGCCCTCGCTGCTCGGCGAAACGCTGGCCGCGATGCTGAAAGAGAACGCCTAAGCTTCTGAATACCGGCCCCTCGCACCCTTAGCGAGGGGTCACCCTTTCTCCTCCCCAGGAACCCCCGACATGGGCAACGAACCGCAGAACTTCATCCCCGCCTTCACCGATCAGGAAGGCCCGCAGCCCGGCCCTTCATGGGCGAAGCGCGGCTGGCTCGACACGCTGGCAGACAGCGCCGCTGATCTTACCGCCGCGATGGACCCGACCGAGATGAAGCTTGCGGTCGCCAAGGCGGCGAAGGATTCCGGCAAGGCGATGGACCCGAAGGCGGTCGAGAAGGCCGCCGCTCTGTCCATCGCGGCGATGACGCTGGTGCGCCTCTATCGTGTGCGCGGCCACATGGCGGCAGACCTCGATCCGCTCGGGCTCAGCAACCGCGAAGGCCCGGCGGACCTCACGCTCGAATGGCACGGCCTTGCGGGCAAGGAGAACGAGGACGTCTATGTCGGCGGCGTGCTCGGCATGGAGTGGACCACGGTCGGCAAGCTCCACCAGCGCCTGCGCGAAGTCTATTGCGGCAAGGTCGGCCTCGAATACATGCACATCGCCGACACCGAGGAACGCCGCTTCCTGCAGGACAAGTTCGAAAGCCCGGGCGAGACGATCCAGTTCACCCCCGAAGGCAAGAAGGCGATCCTCGCCGCGGTGCTGCGCGGGGAAGGCTATGAGGAATTCCTCGCCAAGAAGTATGTCGGCACCAAGCGCTTCGGGCTCGACGGAGGCGAAGCGATGATCCCGGCGCTGGAAGCCGTGATCAAGCACGGCGGCAGCGCGGGCGTGCGCGAGATCATCTACGGCATGGCCCACCGCGGGCGTCTCAACGTGCTCGCCAACGTGATGGCCAAGCCCTATCGCGTGATCTTCCACGAATTCTCGGGCGGCTCGGCCAACCCCGATGACGTGGGCGGATCGGGCGACGTGAAGTATCACCTCGGCACCTCGACCGACCGCGAGTTCGACGGGATTTCGGTGCACATGAGCCTTGTGCCGAACCCCTCGCACCTCGAAGCGGTGAACCCGGTGGTGCTCGGCAAGGCGCGCGCGCAGCAGGCGATCCGCGACGATCTCAAGAAGAAGGATCAGGTGCTGCCCGTTCTGATCCACGGCGATGCCGCCTTCGCAGGTCAGGGCGTGGTGTGGGAGAGCCTCTCGCTCTCAGGCGTCCCCGGCTACGACACCGGCGGCTGCATCCATTTCATCATCAACAACCAGATCGGCTTCACCACCTCGCCGAAGTTCGCGCGCTCCTCGCCCTATCCGAGCGATGTGGCCAAGGGCGTGATGGCGCCGATCCTCCACGTCAACGGCGATGATCCCGAAGCCGTGACCTTCGCCTGCAAGCTGGCGGTCGAATATCGCCAGACCTTCCACCGCGACGTGGTGATCGACATGTGGTGCTATCGCCGCTTCGGCCACAACGAGGGTGACGAGCCCAAGTTCACGCAGCCTCTGATGTATGACAAGATTCGCCAGCACCCCAAGGTCAGCGTGGCCTACGAAGCACGGCTGGTGCGTGAAGGCGTGGTCGAACCCGGCACGCGCGAACAGATCGCCGCTGAATTCACGGCGCTGCTCGAAGAGGAGTTCGAAGCGGGCAAGAGCTACAAGGCCAATGAGGCCGACTGGTTCGGCGGGCGCTGGGCGGGCCTCAACAAGCCCGCTGATCCGGAAACCGCGCGCCGCAGCGTCGAGACCGCGATCGAGCCCAAGACCTTCGATGCGCTGGGCCGCGTGCTGACCGAAGTGCCGGGTGATCTCGACATCCACAAGACCCTCGACCGCGTTCTCGTCGCCAAGCGCGAGATGTTCAGCTCCGGCGAGGGCTTCGACTGGGCGACCGCCGAGGCGCTGGCTTTCGGCAGCCTCGTTATGGAAGGCTACGGTGTGCGCCTGTCGGGTCAGGATTCCGGGCGCGGCACCTTCTCGCAGCGCCATGCGGTGTGGGTCGATCAGAAGTCCGAACGCAAATATGTGCCGCTCTCCACCCTGCCCCACGGCAAGTTCGAGGTGCACGATTCCACCCTGTCGGAATATGGCGTGCTTGGCTTTGAATATGGCTTTGCGATGGCCGATCCCAAGAGCCTGGTTCTGTGGGAAGGCCAGTTCGGCGACTTCGCCAACGGCGCGCAGATCATGATCGACCAGTTTGTGGCCAGCGGCGAGGCCAAGTGGCTGCGTGCCAACGGCCTCGTGATGCTGCTGCCGCACGGTTACGAGGGCCAGGGGCCGGAGCACTCTTCGGCGCGTCTGGAGCGTTTCCTCCAGCTGTGCGCCGACGACAATATGTGCGTGTGCAACATCACCACGCCGGCCAATTACTTCCACGTGCTGCGCCGCCAGATGCTGCGGTCCTTCCGCAAGCCGCTGATCATCATGAGCCCCAAGTCGCTGCTGCGTCACCCGCTGGCAAAGAGCACAAAGGCGGACTTCCTCGGCGAAAGGCAGTTCCGGCGCATCCTGTCGGACACCAAGGAAATCGCCGACGATAAGGTGCGGCGTCTGGTGCTGTGTTCGGGCAAGGTCGCCTATGACCTGATCGAAGCGCGCGATGCGGCGGGGATCGAGGATATCTCGATCGTCCGCATCGAACAGCTCTTCCCCTTCCCCGGCGACCCGCTCAGCCTCCGCCTGTCGCGCATGACGAACCTCAAGGAGGTGGTCTGGTGTCAGGAGGAGCCGCGCAACAATGGCGCATGGTTCTTCGTCAACGAGCGGATCGAGGATGCGCTGACCGCCGCCGGTCATGCCGGGATGCGTCCCACCTATGCCGGGCGCGATGCCGCCGCCTCGCCCGCCACGGGCCTCGCCAGCCGCCACAAGGCCCAGCAGGACGCCCTGATCGCCGCCGCCCTGGGGCTGTAGAAGCAGGAAATATCAACCGTTCGTGTCGAGCGAAGTCGAGACACCCCGCGCACGAATGGTTCTCGACTTCGCTCGAACCGAACGGAACAGAAGTTTAGGAACGCATTGCAATGGCCACCGAAATCAAAGTCCCCGTCCTTGGCGAATCCGTCACCGAAGGCACCATTGCCGAATGGCTCAAGCAGCCGGGCGAAGCGGTTGCCGCTGACGAGCCGATCTGTAGCCTCGAAACCGACAAGGTCGCGGTCGACGTCCCCTCGCCGGTCGCGGGTGTCATGTCGCAGCATGTCGTCGCAGTCGGTGACACGGTCGAAGTCGGTGCGGTGATCGCGATTGTCGAGGAAGGCGCGACGGCTGGTGCTGCCCCCGCTCCAGCAGCGGCCAAGGCTAACACCCCTGCCCCCGCCGCGGCCTCGGAAGAACTGCTCACCCCGGCGCAGACCATGTCGCCCGCGGTGCGCCGCGCGGTGCTCGAACACGGGGTCGATCCCTCGACCATCAAGGGCACCGGCAAGGATGGCCGGTTGACCAAGGAGGACGTGCTCGCCGCGGCCGAAGCCAAGGCCAAGGGCCCGGCCACCCCTGCCCCGGCTCCGGCCCCGGCTGCGGCGGCTCCGGCCCAAACCGGCGGCGCGCGCGGCACCGAGCGGGTCAAGATGACCCGCATGCGCCAGACCATCGCCAAGCGGCTGAAGGCGGCGCAAGACAATGCGGCCCTGCTGACGACCTTCAATGATTGCGACATGAGCGCCGTCATCGAAGCGCGCGACAAGTACAAGGATCTGTTCGCCAAGAAGCACGACATTCGCCTCGGCTTCATGGGCTTCTTCGCCAAGGCCGCCTGCCTCGCGCTGAAGGATGTCCCCGCCGTCAACGCCTATATCGAGGGCGATGAAATCATCTATCACGACTATGTCGATATCTCGGTGGCGGTCAGCGCCCCCAACGGCCTTGTCGTCCCCGTCATCCGCGATGCCGACAAGAAGGGCTTTGCCCGGATCGAACAGGACATCGCCGATTTCGGCGCGCGGGCGAAGGCCGGCACGCTGACCATGGAAGACATGACTGGCGGCACCTTCACCATCTCCAACGGCGGCGTGTTCGGAAGTCTGATGTCGACCCCGATCATCAACCCCCCGCAGAGCGCCGTGCTGGGCCTCCACCGCATCGAGGACCGCCCGGTGGTCCGCAACGGCGAGATCGTGATCCGCCCGATGATGTATCTTGCGCTTTCGTATGACCACCGCCTGATCGACGGGCGCGAGGCGGTGACGGCATTGAAGATCATCAAGGAAGCGATCGAAGATCCCACCCGGATGCTGATCGACCTCTAAAGCCTGCCTTCCCCTCTTCTCAGAGAAGAACCATGAGCCATTCCTACGATTACGACGTCCTCATCATCGGTGCCGGCCCCGGCGGCTATGTCGCGGCGATCCGCGCGGCGCAGCTCGGGCTGAAGACCGCCTGCGTCGAAAGCCGCGCCACGCTCGGCGGCACGTGTCTGAATGTCGGGTGCATTCCGTCGAAGGCGCTGCTCCACGGCTCGGAGCTGTTCGAAGAAGCCGCGGGCGGCCACTTCGCCACCTGGGGCATCACCGCGACGCCGACGCTCGATTTGGCCAAGATGATGGGCGAGAAGACCAAGGCCGTGGGCGAGCTGACCGGCGGGATCGAGTTCCTGTTCAAGAAGAACAAGGTCACCTGGCTCAAGGGCCATGCCGCCTTCGAGGACGCGCACACCGTCGTCGTGGCAGGCGAGAAGGTCACCGCCAAGGATATCGTGATCGCCACCGGCTCCAGCGTCACCCCGCTCCCCGGCGTCACCGTGGACAATACGGGCAAGCGCATCGTCGATTCCACCGGCGCGCTCGATCTGGATGAAGTGCCCGAACACCTCGTGGTGATCGGCGGCGGCGTGATCGGGCTTGAACTGGGCTCGGTGTGGCGGCGCCTCGGTGCCAAGGTCACCGTGATCGAGTTCCTCGACCAGCTGCTCCCCGGCATGGACGGCGAAGTGCGCAAGGAAGCCCAGAAGATCTTCAAGAAGCAGGGCATGGACATGATGCTCGGCCACAAGGTCACCGGCGCCGAGGTGAAGGGCAAGACCGTGACCCTCACGGTCGAACCCGCCGCTGGCGGCGAGGCCAAGACCGTCACGGCCAGCCACGTCCTCGTCGCCATCGGCCGCCGCCCGAACACCGAAGGGCTGGCGCTCGAGAAGGCGGGGCTCACCACCAACCAGCGCGGCCAGATCGCAATCGACCATGATTTCCGCACTTCGGTGGACGGCATCTGGGCGATCGGCGACGTCGTGCCCGGCCCGATGCTCGCGCACAAGGCCGAGGATGAAGGCATCGCGGTCGCCGAGAATATCGCCGGGCTGACCGGCATCGTGAACCACGATGTCATCCCCAGCGTCGTCTACACCGCGCCCGAAATCGCGGGCGTGGGCCTGACCGAGGAACAGGCCAAGGAGCGCGGCATCGCCGTCAAGGTCGGCAAGTTCCCGATGATGGCCAACTCCCGTGCCAAGGCGAACCGCGACACCGATGGCTTCGTCAAGGTGATCGCCGATGCCGCCAACGATCGCGTTATCGGCGTGTGGATGATCAACTCGCTCGCCGGCACGATGATCGCGCAGGCTGCGCAGGCGATGGAATTCGGCGCCACGAGCGAGGACATCGCCTATACCTGCCACGCCCACCCCACCCACGCCGAAGCCTTCAAGGAAGCGGCGATGGCTGTGCAGGGGAAACCGATCCATATGTGAATTGCCCCTCCCCTCGGCTTTGCCTAGACCGCAAGACCGAGGGGAGAATTCAACGCATGGCCTATCCGCAGCTGACCGACAAACCCGGCGCGCTCGAAACAAGTGCTGCCGTACTGGCGGGCAAGATCAGCGTCGCCGAAGCGGTCGATGCGGCGATCGTACGAATCGAGCATCTTGACGACACCATCGACGCGCTCGCCACGCCCAATTTCGAGCAGGCCTACAAGCTGGCCGAAGCGCTGGACGAATGGCTGATCGAAAACCAGCCGGGGCCGCAGATGCCGCTGTTCGGCGTGCCGATGACCATCAAGGAGAGCTTCGACGTCGCAGGCCTGCCGACCACTTTTGGCCATCCGCAATATCGCGATGCCCTGGCCCCCCGTGACGCGCTGCTCGTGAAGCGGCTGAAGGCCGCGGGCGCGATTATCATCGGCAAGACCAACGTGCCGGTCGATCTCACCGACTGGCAGAGTTTCAACCCGGTCTATGGCCGCACCCGCAACCCGCATGATCCCGCGCGCTCACCCGGCGGCTCGTCGGGCGGCAGCGCGGCCGCGGTCGCCAGCGGAATGGTGCCGTGCGACTATGGCACCGATATCGGCGGATCGGTGCGTGTTCCGGCGCATTTCTGCGGGGTTTGGGGCCACAAGACCACCTGGGGCCTTGTCCCCAAGCAGGGCCACGACTTCCCCGGCAAATCGCGTAGTCCCGGTTTCATCGCTGCGCATGACAGCCCGCTCTCGATTGCCGGGCCGCTGGCGCGCAACCCGCAGGACCTTGCCGTTCTGGTCGAAGTCGGTGCGGATTTCCCGCTACGCCGCCGGGCAAAGCCGCTCAAGGACTGCCGCCTGCTGGCAATCACAGACCTGCCCGGCGCGCCCATCGACAGCAGCGTTGCGACGGCAACCGAAGCCGCGCTCGAAACCCTTGCGCGCGCAGGCGTGCGGATCGACCGGGCGAGCGACCTCCTCCCGGATCAGGCGCGGCATTATCGCAGCTACCTGAAGATGATGAACATCGTCATGGCCCGCGGCGCGCCGGCCCCCGACGGCAAGCGGGCATCGGCGACCGACTGGTTCGATCTGCTGGACGCACAGGCCGCCTGCATGGCGGAATGGGAAGCCCTGTTTGCCGCCTATGACTTCGTTCTCGCTCCGCCCGCGCCGGTGCTGGCGGTGCCGCACAGTGAAAAGGCCGTGTTCCGCGGCACGATCACGGTCAACGGCGCGGAAGAACCCGGTGGCAGCGGGCTGATCTGGTCCGGCATGGCGACTTTCCCCGGCCTGCCCTCCACAGTGCTGCCGATCGGCAGCGGAACCGATCTCGGCGCGGATCTGCCTTGCGGGATGCAGGTGATCGGGCCGCGCTGGGCCGATCTTGATTGCATCGCCGCAGCCGAGGCCATTGGTCACATTCTCCACGACTGACGTGAACCCTACCGTCCTCACCCCGATCCTCGATTGGCTCGATATCGCCGGGATCGCGCTGTTTGCCCTGTCAGGCGCGGTGCTGGCGGCACGTCTTCAGCAAACCTTCGTGACGATGGGATTCTTCGCGCTGGTGACGGGTGTCGGCGGCGGCACGGTGCGCGATCTGCTGATCGGAGCGCCGGTGTTCTGGATCACCGACCCATGGGTTGCAGCGGTTTGCCTCGGCACGGCGCTGATCGCCTGGTTCACGCCGGTCAGTTGGTGGGAAGGCAAGGGTTTCGCCTATGCCGATGGCGCCGGGCTGGCGGCCTATGCCGTGCTCGGCAGCGCCAAGGCGCTCGCCTATGGCATACCGCCAGTGCCGGCTGCCTTGATGGGGGTCATTACCGGCTGCGTGGGCGGGATCATCCGCGATGTGGTGGCAGGACGCCCCTCGATCATCATGAGCCCCGAGCTTTACGTCACCCCTGCTGCCCTGACGGCAGTGCTGACTGTTGCCGGGATGATCGCTGCGCCGTGGCTGGGGGTCGGCAAGGAATGGGCCTGGGCAGCGGGCTTTGCCTGCGGCTTTGCCCTGCGCACGGCAGCGATCCGGTGGGAATGGGGCCTGCCGAGTTACGGCGGCAGGCCCGAGAATTAGAGCGCGGGCCTAGCCCCCGGTCGCCTCTTCCAGCGTTTCAGGGATAGCCTCACCCGGGATCGGGCCGCCGGGATAGGCCGGCATGGCCGCAACCGTCGCCGTTGTTACCGCGCGCATGGGCGCCTGCGCACCGGCAGGGGTGAAGCGCGCCTCCTGCACGGCCATGTCAGGCCGCACGGCGCCGCCAACGGCCTGGCGCGCCGCGATGTAGCGATCATCCTGCCACTGGCGGTCATTGCCCGGAGCGATGCTACCATCAGCCGAACCGGTGAACCCAATTCCGGAAAAGCCCGCCGAATAATCGATCCCGTCGATCTGGCCGCCATTGCCGATCCGGCACTGGAACGGCGCGCCGTTGAACAGCACCCCGCTCACCTGCCAGCCTGCACCATTGCGCTCGACATTGTCGACACTGTCCACCCGGACATCGCGCTCGATCCGGTCGAGGCACTGGTTCACCGCATTATCCAGACCAGAGGCCCCGGTCCCGCGCGGGCCAGCCCTGCGGTCGGTGCGGCGATCATCAAAGCGCCGGTCATCCCAGTCGCGCTGATCACGCTCGACGATGACCACGTCCCGGTCACGCTGACGGCGATTGTTGGAATTGGCAATCGCGACCGCTCCGCCGATGATCGCGGCACCGATCAGCACATCGCCGGCGTCGATCCGGTTGCGACGCCAGCCGCCTCCCCAGCCGCCACCCCATCTTCCGCCCCAGCCGCAGCGACGTCCCCAGCCGCAACGACGCCAGTCGGCGACGCTGTCAGCCGCGTTGTACCGGCTGGCATCGAAGCTCGCCGAGGCAGTGGGCATGACAGGGGTCTCGGGAAGGGCCGCCGCCGATGCGGGGGCCGCGAGGATGGTGGTGCCGAAAAGCGCACTGGCGAGCGCCAGAACGCGGGTATTCAGAGCCATAATGCTCCCTCCTGCTACTATGCGAGCGGCCACCAATCGCCCAGATGATCGCAAGATTAACGCGTAGAGGCTTGCGCGCGGCTGAATGAAGGGCCTTTGTCCCACACCCCAGAGACCCAACGAAAGACCGCCCCGCCATCCGGTGCCGGATAGCGGAGCGGCAGAAGTGGGCGCGCCAAAGGGGAGAGGGAGCGCGCCGAGGAGAGCACTCAACGCAGGCCGCGGATGCCGTCAAAATCGATCCGCGGTGCGCCGCGACCGTCAATCCGGCAGGTAAAGCGCCCGCGATCATTACGGTTCCAGCCGCCACCAACCTCGATCCGGCCGCGAACACGGAAACCATTGCGCGTGCGGTCGATGTCGCGCACGTCGATCACGTCGGCAAAACGATAGCCACCAAAGCGCCGCGCCTGGTTTTCCGCGCCACGCACACAGCGATCCACCGCTGCACGCGGGCCAAAGCCGAACCCGCCGCGATCCCAGCCGCCCCGGCGATCCCAGCGGTCGCGGCCGCGGTCACCATCAAAGGCACCCGCAAGCGCAGCAATGCCGCCGATCACCACCGCGCCGGCGATGATCTCGCCCGCGCTGATCCCGCCGCGATCGCGGTGGTCGTCAGCCAGAGCAGGGGTGGCAGAGGCTACCGTCAGCGCAGTCGCAGCGACCGCGCCGAGCATGAGCCTGGCCGATTTGCCGGAGGCCAGCCGGTTGGTCATGGTGGTCATCGAATTGATCCTCGTCTGGCACCGCGGGCGGGATTGCCTTGCGGTGTCGAGGACAGTTCTGACCGATTCGGCGTGAGACTTTCCTGAATCGGGATGTCAGGCGCCGTTAATTTTCAGAGCGATTCTGATGAACAATTATCCGCTCGGTAGCGCGGCCAGCACATCGCGCGTGAAGGCGGCGATATCGAACCGCGCGCCAACCGGATCTTCGCCCCGGCGCACGATCACCACCTGCCGCGAAGGGACGATGACGACATATTGCCCGCGATTGCCGAAAGCGGCGAAGGTATCGGGCGGCACGCCCTCGGACTTGTTCATCAGCCAGAAGCCCGCGCCATATCCGAACTCACCTCCGGGCTGCGGGCCGCTCGGGGTGGTGACGTAGCGGACCCAGCCTTCCGGCAGCACCCGCTCACCCGTGGGCAGCACCCCGTCGTTAAGATAGAGCTGACCGAAGCGGATCAGGTCCATGGTGCTGGCCCAGACCTGACTGGAAAGGACATAATCGCCCTGCCAGTCGGTCTCGGCGATGGTGTCCTGCATCCCGATCTTCGCGAACAGCTCTGCCGGAGGATGCTCTACGAAGGTGTGGGCGATGGCCGCGACCGCCGCCAGCGTGTCATTATTGGCATAGCGGAAAACGCTGCCCGGCTGGTGAACGACTGGCCAGTGCAGCGCCGTCTCCCGCACAGTCGATCCGCCGAAATAGAGCGCGTCGGTGCGATTGCCGGGGGTATCGGAATAGCGGCCCGATGCCATGCGCAGCAGATGATCCATCGTGACATCGCGGCGCGGGTCGCGCAGATCGCCGCCGTACCAGTTGAAGATCGCCAGCGGCGGCGCAGAAGCGGCGTGGGTGTCCCCCGAAACCACCAGCCCCGCCCCGCGATGCTCGTTCGCGCCCACCAGCGTTGCGGCAAGGCTCTTGGCGACCGACCAGGTGCGCTGCGGCGTGAACGGCGTGAACCCCTCGGCAAAGCGCCAGTCCCAGCCATTCTCGCCCCAATTGACTGAAACCGCCGTGGTGCGCGCCTTTGCGCCATAGGCTCCGCTCATCGCGGCCTCCAGCACCGGTGTGACCTTCCCGGGTATGCGCATATGCCAGGTGGTGATCATCTCGGGGCGCGCTGGCGGCGGGGAATGGATGAGAGCACCCGCCTTCATCCCTATTGGGGCGAGCGAGCACCCGCCGCCGCTGCGCTGGAAGGCGATCCGTGGCGGCATGTCGTCAGCCCAGTCAACCGTGACATGGCGGATCGGCTTGTCCCCGTCCGACCAGCGGGTGATCCGGTAAGGCAGCCCTGCAACAATTTCGTCGAGCGGCGCCTGAATTCCAGCCAGCTCCCACTGATGCACGCTGTCAGGCGTCCGGGTGGCCGCGCCGGAATTGCGCTCCGCATTGGCGATGGCGCTGCACAGGAACAGCGCCTTGTAGCCCGCCGCGAGTGCGCGGTTGTAGCGGGCGTCGAGCGCCTCCTGCTGGCTCTGGGCGGTGGCAGGAATGGCGGCGAGGAGCAGCGTTGCGGCTGCGATGGACTGGCGGATCATGTGGCGCACCCTAGCCCGCAAGCATCAAAAGGAAAGGGCCGGAAAGCGTCTCCGCCCCGGCCCCTGCCCTGTTCATGCGAAGCGCGGCTTACGCGTCTTCGTATTCTTCTTCCGACTGCACCGGGCCGCTGTCCTGGCCCTTGGCGTCTTCGTCGCGGTCGACGAGCTCGATGATCGCCATCTGCACCGCGTCGCCCGCACGCACACCGGCGCGCAGCACGCGGGTGTAGCCGCCATCACGATCAGCATAACGCTCCGCCAGAACGTCGAACAGCTTCTTGAGCTGCGCTTCATCACCCAGACGAGCCATCGCCAGACGACGGTTCGACAGGCCGCCACGCTTGGCCAGCGTGATCAGCTTTTCGACATAGGGGCGCAGTTCCTTGGCCTTGGGCAGCGTGGTGGTGATCTGCTCGTGCTTGATCAGCGCAGCGGCCATGTTGCGGAACAGGGCGTTGCGATGACCCGTCTTGCGGCCGAGCTTACGGCCGGAAATACCATGACGCATTATAATCTTCCTTTGCTTTGCTGACCCTTCCGGGCGGGAAACCGGTTCCCACTTTCCCTGAAGGGATCAGCGGTTCGAAAAGGGGCCGTTTCAGGTACCCCAGTGCTGGTTCGGATCAGGGCTCCGAACCTTCGCCCATCTCTTTGGCAAGGCCGACACGGGAGTAAATCCCGTGTCGTCAGACGAGCTTCGCTCGCTGGCCGGCAGGCCGCCGTCCGTCGGCAACCTGCGGTTGCCTCTGGCGGCTGCTTTTGGGCTTAGCCCAAAAGCTCCTGCTCGAGCTTCTTGGCCATTTCCTCGATGTTCTCGGGCGGCCAGCCCGGGATGTCCATGCCAAGACGCAGACCCATGCTGGAGAGCACTTCCTTGATCTCGTTCAAGGACTTGCGGCCGAAGTTCGGCGTGCGCAGCATCTCGGCTTCGGTCTTCTGAACCAGGTCGCCAATGTAGATAATGTTGTCGTTCTTGAGGCAGTTGGCCGAACGCACCGACAGTTCCAGCTCGTCCACCTTCTTGAGGAGGTAGCGGTTGAGCTGGTTGGCGTCGCTTTCTTCCGGCTGCACGGCGTGGCCGATCATCTGGCCGACCGGCTGCGGGATGCCGTCTTCGAAGTGGACGAACAGCGTCAGCTGGTCCTGCAGGATGCGCGCGGCATAGGCCACGGCGTCTTCCGGGGTTACGGTGCCATCGGTCTCGACGGTCAGCGAGAGCTTGTCATAGTCAAGCTCCTGCCCGACGCGGGCGTTCTCGACCTTGTAGCTCACCTGACGCACGGGCGAGTAGAGCGAGTCGACCGGGATCAGCCCGATCGGCGCATCGGCCGGACGGTTCGAGACCGCCGGGCTGTAACCCTTGCCGGTGTCTGCGGTCAGCTCCATATTGAGCGTCGCGCCTTCGTCGAGGTGGCAGATCACCAGATCCTTGTTCATCACCTCGATGTCGCCGGTAACAGCGATGTCGCCCGCGCGCACTTCACCCGGGCCGGTGGCCGAGAGCTGGAGCCGCTTGGGGCCTTCGCCTTCCATCTTCAGCGCGATCTGCTTCACGTTGAGGACGATGTCGGTGACGTCTTCACGCACGCCCGCGAGCGAGGAGAATTCGTGCAGCACGTTCTCGATCTTGATCGAGGTGATAGCTGCGCCCTGAAGGCTGGACAGCAGCACCCGGCGAAGCGCGTTGCCGAGCGTCAGACCAAAGCCGCGCTCGAGCGGTTCGGCCACGAAGGTCGCCTTGCGCTGACGATCGCCGCCATCCTTGATTTCGAGGGAGTTGGGTTTCTTGAGTTCCTGCCAGTTCTTCGTGTTGACGGACATGGATTTCCCCTAATTCGCCCTTGGCGGGCGGTTCAAATTCTGGGTGGGCCGGAAGCTCTGCGAGGCGGCGCTGCTTCTGGCCCCTTCGGGCGGCGACGGCACGGATTGCCGCCGCCATCCCGGCGGATCAGACGCGGCGACGCTTGGACGGACGGACCCCGTTGTGCGGGATCGGAGTCACGTCGCGGATCGAGGTGATGTTGAAGCCCACCGCAGCAAGGCCGCGCAGCGCACTTTCACGGCCCGAGCCCGGACCCTTCACTTCGACTTCGAGCGTGCGCACGCCGTGTTCGGCGGCCTTCTTGCCGGCATCGTCCGCAGCCACCTGAGCGGCATAGGGGGTCGACTTGCGGCTGCCCTTGAAGCCCATCATCCCGGCGGACGACCACGAAATGGCGTTGCCCTGCGCATCGGTGATGGTGATCATGGTATTGTTGAAGCTGGCGTTGATATGCGCAACGCCGCTGGTGATATTCTTCTTGTCACGACGCCGGATACGGCCTGGTTCGCGTGCCATTTTTTGAATTCCTCTAGCTCGTCAGAAGGAAAAAGCGTGGAAGCCTGAGCCGCCAGCTTACTTCTTCTTGCCCGCAATGGGCTTGGCCTTGCCCTTGCGGGTGCGGGCGTTGGTGTGAGTGCGCTGGCCGCGAACGGGCAGACCGGCACGATGACGCAGACCGCGATAGGCGCGCAGATCCATCAGGCGCTTGATATTCATCGCAGTGTTGCGACGCAGGTCGCCTTCCACGGTGAAATCGGCGTCGATCGTCTCGCGGATCCGCAGCACTTCCTCGTCGGTGAGGTCCTGCACACGCGCAGTATGAGGAATGCCAAGCTTGTCAGCGATCTGGACAGCCGTGGTGCGGCCAATCCCGTGAATATAGGTCAGCGCGATGATCACGCGCTTGTTGGTGGGGATATTGACCCCGGCAATACGAGCCACTTATTTCTCCATGCTCCACAGGGATCTGGCACCCGAAGGGATACCGCCCCTATCTCAACGCTCATTCATTCGGACGTTCCAAGCCGCTGGACCCGCACCATGACGGGAACGCAAACGGCAAAAAGTCCGGTCGGCATCCGCAGAGGAATGCCTGCCGAACGAGGTTCGAACGTGTCGAATGAGCCGCGCGCATAGGCTGATTCGCACAAGGCGTCAACCGCAAGCCGCGCGAGCGGCTTTATCCCCGGAACATCACCCGATGGAAACCCTCGGAACGCGCATCGCGCGGCGCTCCCACCCTTTCATGCAGCAACCTAACGCCGCGCTCCGTCCTCAAGATCGCTGAAGGCATCGTCAACGCTTGTCGGCTTGGGTGCCGGCTCCGGAGCGGGTCTGGCCGCGGGCTTGGCAGCAGGCGGGGTGGTCGCCTTAGGCGCATCTTTCGGCGCGGGGGCGGCTGGTGGCTTGGGGGCAGACGCAGGCTTCGGGTCAGGTCTATCACCAGAAGGCTCTGCCTCTGCGGCGCGCGGCGGTGCTGCGACCGGCCCGAGCGGCTTGGCAAGCGCGTCAAGTTGCGCGCCCATCACCCCATCCACCACCTTGGCAATGACCGGCACTTCGTAGCGCATCGGCCCGCCGACATTATACTCCCACACGATCCGGGTACCCGCCTCAACCTTCGAGATCGCGATGGTGAGGATGCCCGTCACGGGTTCGCTCTGGAGTGGTCCGAGCGAACCGATCATTCGCAGCGCCGCCTCGGGATAGGCTTGCACCACGCGCATATGCTCGACGCTCCCCTGCAAGGTGAAGCGCCCCGGTTCATCGACTTCAGGGATGGTCTCGCAGAAACAGCCACCTGCCTGCGGCATGAGGGTCAGGTTCTTCGCATCCCCCGACCAGGTGTGCTCGGAACGCCACCATCCTCCGGGCGAGATCAAGGCCAGCCAGACGTCCTTGGGTGTGGCCTCGACGATCACTTCATGGCGAGAGACAAAGCTGCTGTCGGTGGTGCGGGTAAGCTCGGCGGCGGCCGGAGCCGTGCTGACGATGGCAACCAGTCCCGCCAGGACAACGGGGGCGCTCACACGAAGCTTCATGCCAGGAATCTCCCATGCAGACATGACACGAGGCTGAGGCAATTTGGCCGGGCGCACAAGCCCAAGCAGACTCAGCCCTTGAGGATGGCGTCGATCTGCCCGGCGACCGTGTCGATTGCGCCCATGCCGTCGATGCGGGTAACGATCCCGCGCGCTTCATAGCCGGGCAGGATCGGCGCGGTCTTGGCGCGATATTCCTGCATGCGGGTGCGCACGGTGTCCTCGTTGTCATCCGGGCGGCGCTTGAATTCGGTGCTGCCGCAAGCATCGCACACGCCGTCCTGCTCGGGCGGATTGGCGGTGTCGTGATAAAGCGCCCCGCAATTGCCGCAGGAAAAGCGGCCGGTGATGCGCTCGACGAGGGCATCCTCGTCCACTTCGAGCTCGATCACATGGTCAAGCACGCGGCCATTCTTGGCGAGGATCGCATCCAGCGCATCGGCCTGAGCGGCGGTACGCGGATAGCCATCGAAGATCGCGCCGGTTTCAGCGGACATTCCGGCGAGTTCCGCATCAATCAGGTCGGACACGATTTCGTCGGAGACGAGCTCGCCCCGCGCCATAACTTCCTTGGCGCGCAGGCCCACGGGCGTCCCCGCCTTGACCGCCGCACGCAGCATGTCCCCGGTCGAAAGCTGGCGCATGCCATGCCGCTCTACCAGGCCAGCGCTTTGGGTACCCTTGCCTGCTCCGGGAGGGCCAAGAAGAATGATGTTCACGAACCGTCCCCCATTACACCGCCGGATCCACGCCCGGGGCTTTGTTCAGATATGCGGGTTCAACCATGCGCGCAGCGGCGTCAAGTGTACTTGCGAAGGAGTTCAGCGCAGGCGGCCCTTGAGCTTCGCCTTCTTGATCAGATCGCCATACTGGTGCGCCAGCAAGTGCGACTGGATCTGGCTGATCGTGTCAACCGTGACGTTGACCACAATCAGCAAGCTGGTGCCGCCAAGGAACAGCGGAATACCTGTCTGCGCGATCATGTATTCAGGCACGACGCAAACCACCGTCAGATAGATCGCACCAACCACCGTGATGCGCGTCAGCACATATTCCAGATAGTCCGCCGTCCGCTTGCCCGGCCGGATGCCCGGCACAAAACCGCCATTCTTCTTGAGGTTGTCCGCGGTCTCCTCGGGGTTGAACACAACCGCCGTGTAGAAGAAGCAGAAGAAGATGATCCCGATGGCGTAAAGCGTCATGTAGACCGGCTGGCCATGCGCGAGATACTGGTTGAGCGTCACAATCGCCGAGCCGAAGCCGCTGTCGGTATCGACAGAACTGCCCGCGAACTGGGAAATCGTGAGCGGCAGCAGCAGCAGCGAGCTGGCAAAGATCGGCGGGATGACGCCTGCAGTATTGATCTTCAGCGGCAGGTGCGAACGCTCTGCCTGCATCATGCCACGCTGCGTCGCGCGCTTGGGATACTGGATCGGCAAACGGCGCTGGGCGCGCTCGAAGAAGCTGATGCCGAGGATCAGCACCACCACCATCACGATGAAGCCAATGATCACCAGCGACGAGATCGAACCCGTGCGGCCGCCCTCGAACAGGTTGCCGGCAAAGCTCGGGAACTGGGCAACAATCCCCGCCATGATGATCAGCGAAATGCCGTTGCCGATGCCGCGGCTGGTGATCTGCTCACCGAGCCACAGCAGGAACATGGTCCCGCCGACAAGGTTGATGACGGCCACGATGCGGAACATGTAGCCCGGATCGACCACCGCCTGAAGACCGCTTTGCGCCGCAAAGCTTTCGAGGCCCACGGCGAGGAAGTAGCCCTGGATGGCGCACAGGAGAACCGCACCATAGCGCGTGTACTGGTTGATCTTCTGCCGCCCGCTCGCGCCTTCCTTCTTCAGCGCGGCAAGCGAAGGATGCAGTGCCGAGGCCATCTGCACGACGATCGATGAGGTGATGTAGGGCATCACGCCGAGCGCAATCAGGCTCATGCGCTCAAGGCTGCCGCCCGAAAAGGCGTTGAACAGGTCGAGGATCCCGCCGCGGGTCTGGTCGTAAAGCTCGCTCAGGATAAGCGGGTTGACGCCCGGCAGCGGCACGAAGCTCAGGAAGCGGAAGACAATCAGCGCTCCGATCGTGAACCAGATCCGCTGCTTGAGCTCGGTTGCCTTGGCAAAATTGCCGAGGTTGAGATTGCTCGCGATATTGTCGGCGCGTGATGCCATGGGGATTGGTCGATCCTAGCTCTTGGTCCGGGCGCGCCCTACCCTTCGCAAAGGGTCGCTCTGGCGCGCGAGAGCGTAAATAGGGAGCGCGGAGGCTCTTGTCGAACCCCCGCGCGTCACCTTTTGTCGATTAGTTCGCCTTTGCCGCCTTGTTGGCGTCGCGGCGGGCAAGCTTCTTCTCATGCTCGGGGGTCGGGGCCGGAGCCACCTCCACCTTGCCGCCAGCCTTTTCGACCGCAGCGATCGCGCCCTTGGTCGCGCCGGTCACAGCGAAGGTCACCTTGGCAGTGATCTCACCCTTGCCCAGCAGACGCACACCGTCCTTGCCACCGCGAACGAGGCCAGCAGCGCGCAGCACTTCCTCGGTGATGGTGGCCTTGGCGTCGAGCTTGCCGGCGTCGATGAACTTCTGGACCATGCCAGTGTTCACTTCGGCATAGTCCTTGCCGAACGGGTTGTTGAAGCCGCGCTTCGGCAGGCGCATGTGGAGCGGCATCTGGCCGCCTTCGAAGCCCTTGATGGCCACGCCCGAACGGGCCTTCTGGCCCTTCTGGCCGCGTGCCGAGGTCTTGCCCTTGCCCGAGCCGATACCACGGCCGACACGGACGCGGCCCTTGCGGGCACCGGCGTTGTCGCGGATGTCATTCAGTTTCATAGTTCTGCACTCGCTTTCGCTTTTGTCGCGCTGATAGAAAGGAAGGCCCCGACGATGCGGGGCCTGCCTGGATTTAGTCGATCACCTGCACCAGATGCGGGATCTTGGCGATTGCGCCGCGCACCTCGGGGGTGTCCTGACGCTCGACGATCTTGTGCATCTTGTTCAGCCCCAGACCGATGAGGATCTGGCGCTGACTGGCGGGGCGACGAATCGGCGAGCCGATCTGCTTGATCTTGATGGTAGCCATCTCGGATTACTCCACAATCGCGGCAGCGTCGGCTTCCGCCTCGGCTGCGCTGGCCCCGCCCCGACCCAGCAGGTCGGCAACCTTCTTGCCGCGACGCTGGGCGACCGACTTCGGCGAAGTCTGGTCAGCGAGCGCGTCGAAGGTGGCGCGGATCATGTTGTAGGGGTTCGAGGTGCCGACCGACTTGGTCACCACGTCGGCAACGCCGAGGCTCTCGAACACGGCGCGCATCGGACCGCCGGCGATAATGCCGGTCCCCGGAGGCGCGGTGCGGACGGTGACCTTGCCCGCGCCGAAACGACCATTGCCGTCATGGTGCAGGGTGCGGCCTTCCTTGAGCGGCACGCGGATCATCTTCTTGCGCGCGGCAGCGGTTGCCTTGGTGATGGCTTCCGGCACTTCGCGGGCCTTGCCGTGGCCAAAGCCGACGCGGCCCTGACCGTCGCCAACAACCACGAGCGCCGCAAAACCGAAGCGCTTGCCGCCCTTAACCGTCTTGGAGACGCGGTTGATGTGAACCAGCTTTTCGATGATGCCGTCGTCTTCTTCCGGCTTGGCGCCGCGACGGTCGTCACGACCGCCCCGCCCGCGACCGCGTTCACCGCCTTCACGGTTGCCGCCACGGCCACGGCCACGACGGCCCTGGGTCTCACCGGCATCGCCGCCGATGTCGCCCGCCACTTCCGGCGTTTCGATGGTGTTTTCGTCAGCCATGATCAGAACTCCAGCCCGCCTTCACGGGCGGCATCGGCCAGCGCCTTGACGCGGCCATGGAACAGGAACCCGCCGCGATCGAACACGACAGTCGTCACGCCAGCCTTCTTGGCGGCCTCGGCGATCGCCTTGCCGACTTCGGCAGCGGCGTCGACATTCGCGCCGCTCGTCTTGGCGCCGAGGGTCGAAGCAGCAGCCACGGTCTTGCCAGCCGCATCGTCGATGATCTGGGCATAGATGTGACGGCCGGTGCGATGCACCGACAGACGGGGCTTGCCACCGGCACGCGCACGAAGCGCAGTACGAACCCGGCGACGGCGACGTTCGAAAAGGGAAAGCTTTGCCATCTTATCTCTTCTTCCCTTCCTTGCGGAAGATGTACTCGCCGCGATAGGCGATCCCCTTGCCCTTGTAGGGCTCGGGCTTGCGCCAGCGGCGGATTTCGGCAGCAAACTGGCCAACGGCCTGCTTGTCGGTGCCGGAAATCTCGATCGTGGTCTGGTCCGGGGTCTTCACTTCGAGACCTTCGGGAACGGCCAGGTCGACATCGTGGCTGTAGCCGAGCTGCAGCTTCAGATTGCGACCCTGAGCATTGGCACGGTAGCCCACGCCCTTGATGTCGAGGATCTTGGTGAAGCCGGCGCTGACGCCTTCCACCAGGTTCGACACCAGCGTGCGCTGCATGCCCCAGAAGGCGCGTGCCTGCTTGCTGTCATTGGCCGGCTTGACCGAAATCGCACCATCCTCAAGCGAGTAGGTGATGAGGTCGGACAGGCCCATGGTGAGGGTGCCCTTCGGCCCCTTCACGCTGAGCGTGCCGTTTTCGATGGTGGCCGTCACCCCGCCAGGGATCGCCACCGGCTTCTTGCCGATGCGGCTCATCAGAACACCTCCGCCAGCACTTCGCCGCCGACGTTGTGGCTGCGTGCTTCGGCATCCGAGAGCACGCCCTTGGGCGTCGAGACGATGGTGATGCCGAGACCATTGCGGACAGTCGGAAGCTCCTTCGAGCCCGAATAGATCCGGCGGCCAGGCTTCGAGACGCGGGCCACGTGCTTGATCGCGGGTTCGCCTTCGAAATACTTCAGTTCGATCCGCAGCGCCTTGTGCTTGCCCGAATTGTCTTCGCTGAAGCCACGAATGTAGCCTTCACGCTGAAGCACTTCGAGCACGCTCGCACGCAGGTTGCTCGCCGGAGTCAGGACAGAGTCCTTCTTGGCGCGCTGGCCGTTGCGGATACGGGTGAGCATGTCACCCAGAGGATCGGTCATTGCCATTGCTTAAGTCCTCACCAGCTCGACTTGGTCAGGCCCGGAATCAGGCCCTTGTTGCCAAGGTCGCGCAGTTCGATACGGTTGATGCCGAACTTGCGGTAATAGCCGCGGGGGCGGCCGGTGGTGGCGCAACGGTTGCGCACCCGGGTCGGGTTCGCGTTGCGCGGAAGCTCCGCCATCTTCAGCCGGGCCATCAGGCGCTCGGTTTCGTCAAGCGATTCATCGGCAGCGATCGCCTTCAGCTTCTCGTACTTCGCAGCGTACTGCTTGACGAGCTTCTTGCGACGCTCATTCTTGTTGATGGAACTCAGTTTCGCCATGGACTTAAGCTCTCTGCTTTCGTGTCTCTAACGGGAAGCAGCTCACGCCGCCTCCTTCTGTTCGGTCTTGGCCTCACCTGCGAAGGGGAAGCCGAACAGGCGCAGCAGTTCGCGCGCCTCTTCGTCGGTCTTGGCGGTGGTGGTGACGATAATGTCCATCCCACGCACCTTCTCGATCTTGTCGTAGCTGATTTCGGGGAACACGATCTGTTCCTTCAGCCCCATCGCGTAATTGCCGCGACCGTCGAACGACTTGGGGTTCAGCCCGCGGAAGTCACGGATGCGCGGCATGGCCACGGTCACCAGACGATCGAGGAATTCGTACATGCGTTCGCGGCGCAGGGTCACCTTGCAACCGATCGGCATGCCTTCACGCAGCTTGAACTGCGCGATCGACTTCTTGGCGATGGTGATAACCGGCTTCTGGCCGGCGATCAGCGCCATTTCCTCAGCGGCAGTCTGAACCTTCTTCTTGTCCTGGCTTGCTTCGCCCACGCCCATGTTGAGCGTGATCTTTTCGAGCTTCGGCACTTCGAGACGGTTCTTGTAGCCGAACTTCTCGGTCATGGCCTTGACGATCTCGTTGTCGTACTTGGCCTTCAGACGAGCGGTATAATCAGCCATCGATGGTCTCCCCACTCTTGACGGCGACGCGCACCTTCTTGCCGTCCTTCACTTCGAAGCGGACGCGGGTGGCCTTGCCGGTCTTGGGATCAGCGAGCGCAACCTTGGAAATGGCCATCGGCGCCGCGAAACGGTCGATGCCACCCTGCGGGTTCTGCTGGCTGGGCTTGCGGTGACGGGCGACGACATTCACGCCTTCAACGACAACCTTGCCGTCCTTGGGAAGAACCTGCGCAACCGTACCGGTGCGGCCCTTGTCCTTGCCCGACAGCACGACGACGCTGTCACCCTTCTTGATCTTCGCGGCAGCCATTACAGCACCTCCGGAGCGAGCGAGATGATCTTCATGAAGCCCTTGCCGCGCAGTTCGCGCACCACCGGGCCAAAGATACGGGTGCCGATCGGCTCCTCGTTCTTGTTCACGAGCACCGCCGCGTTGCTGTCGAAGCGGATGACGGTGCCATCCGGACGACGCACGTCCTTCTTGGTGCGCACGATCACCGCGCGGTGAACGTCGCCCTTCTTGACCTTGGTGCGCGGCTGCGCCTCCTTGATGGAGACGACGATCACATCGCCGACGCCTGCGGTACGACGCTTCGACCCGCCCAGCACCTTGATGCACTGGACGCGCTTGGCGCCGCTGTTGTCCGCGACGTCGAGATTGGATTGCATCTGGATCATTGATCCGTTTTCCTTCTCATTGGCTTACCGGGACACCCGATCCGACCGGGGCCCGGCAGTTCCGTCCACGTTTCAGTTACCCGCAGCCGCCACGTCGAGGTCGGCTTCCACCGCCTGCACGCCGCCTGCCACGACCCGGTCCTTGACGATCCAGGTCTTGGTCTTGGACATCGGGCGGGTCTCTTCGATCCGCACCACGTCACCCACGGTGTATTCATTCGCTTCGTCGTGAGCATGATACTTCTTCGAACGACGGATGATCTTCCCGTAGAGCGGGTGCTTCACCTTGCGTTCGACCAGCACGGTCACGGTCTTGTCAGTCTTGTCGGAGGTCACAGTCCCGACGAGGATACGCTTGGGCATTGTGCTTACTCCTTACGCCTTCGCGGCGGCGGCCTTTGCCGCACGCTCGCTTTGCAGCGTCTTGATCTGCGCGATGGTCCGGCGCACCTGACGGATGCGCGACGGGGCTTCGAGCTGGTTGGTCGCAGCCTGGAACCGCAGATTGAACTGTTCGCGCTTGAGCTCGGTGAGCTCTGCGGTCAGCTGATCATCGGTCTTGGTGCGAAGGTCCGCGATATCGGCCATTATTCGCCTCCCAGGTGGCTGGTGTCGCCAAGACGGGCAACAACCTTGGTCTTGATCGGCAGCTTCATCGCTGCGCGCTCGAACGCTTCAGCGGCCAGCGGACCGGCAACGCCATCGAGTTCGAACAGGATGCGGCCCGGCTTCACGCGCGCCGCCCAGTATTCGACCGAACCCTTGCCCTTACCCTGACGGACTTCGGCAGGCTTCTTCGACACCGGCACATCCGGGAACACGCGGATCCACAGACGACCCTGGCGCTTGATGTGACGGGTAATGGCACGACGCGCCGCTTCGATCTGGCGCGCGGTGACCCGCTCGGGTTCCAGAGCCTTCAGCCCGTAGGAGCCGAAGTTGAGGGTGGTGCCGCCCTTGGCGTCGCCCTTGATCCGGCCCTTGAACTGCTTGCGGAACTTGGTCTTTTTCGGTTGCAACATGGCTATCTACCTCAGCGAGCCGGACGGACACCGGAAGTCTGCGCTTCCATCATCAGGCGGTCCTGCGCGGTCGGATCATGAGCGAGAATCTCGCCCTTGAAGATCCACACCTTGATCCCGATGATCCCGTAGGCGGTGAGCGCCTCGGTCTCGGCGTAATCGATGTTCGCACGCAGGGTGTGGAGCGGCACGCGGCCTTCGCGGTACCACTCGACGCGGGCGATTTCCGCCCCACCGAGACGGCCGCCGCACACGATCTTGATGCCCTCGGCACCCAGACGCAGCGCCGACTGCACCGCGCGCTTCATCGCCCGGCGGAACGCCACGCGGCGCACCAGCTGATCGGCGATGCCCTGCGCGACGAGCTTCGCGTCGATTTCCGGCTTGCGGATCTCGACGATGTTCAGCTTCACGTCGCTGTCGGTCATGGTCGCCAGCTTCGAGCGCAGCTTTTCGATGTCCGCGCCCTTCTTACCGATGATGACACCGGGACGCGCCGCATAGATCGACACCCGGCACAGCTTGGCCGGACGCTCGATCACCACCTTGGAAACCGCCGCCTGGGGCAGGTTCGTCATGATGTACTTGCGGATCGCGATGTCTTCCTTGAGCAGCTGCGCATAGTCACGCCCTTCGGCGTACCAGCGGCTGTCCCAGGTGCGGTTGATCTGCAGGCGCAGACCGATCGGATTGCTCTTCTGACCCATCTTACGCCTCCTCTGCTTCGCGAACGACGATCCGCAGACGCGAGAACGGCTTGAGGATCCGGGTCGACTTGCCGCGGCCACGGGTGTGGAAGCGCTTCATCGTCACCGACTTGCCCACGCTCGCTTCAGCGACGACCAGCGCGTCGACATCGAGGTTGTGGTTGTTTTCCGCATTGGCGATCGCCGAAGCGAGCACCTTGCTCGCATCGCGCGCCATCGCCCGCTTCGAAAAGGCGAGGATATTCATCGCCTCTTCGGCCTTCTTGCCGCGGATCAGGGCCGCGACGAGGTTGAGCTTCTGCGCCGAACCACGGATCGTGGTGCCGACGGCCAGCGCCTCGTTATCGCCCACGCGGCGGGGTGCCTTTGCCTTGCCCATTAGCGCTTGCCCTTCTTGTCGGCAGCGTGGCCCGGGAAGGTGCGCGTGGGCGCAAATTCACCAAGCTTGTGGCCGACCATTTCTTCCGAAACCGAAACGGGAATGAACTTGTGCCCGTTGTAGACATTGAAGGTGAGCCCGACGAACTGCGGCAGGATCGTCGAACGCCGCGACCAGGTCTTGATCGGCTTGGCGTTGCTCGCTTCCTGCGCGCTTTCAGCCTTCTTCAGCAGGCTCAGCTCGACAAACGGACCTTTCCAGACGGAACGTGCCATCGTCTCTTACCTCTTCTTCTTCGCGTGACGCGAACGGATGATCATCTTGTCCGTCTGCTTGTTGTGGCGCGTGCGAGCACCCTTGGTCGGCTTGCCCCACGGGGTCACCGGATGGCGACCACCGGAGGTCCGGCCTTCACCACCACCGTGCGGGTGGTCGACCGGGTTCTTCGCAACGCCGCGGGTCAGCGGACGCTTGCCCATCCAGCGCGAACGGCCGGCCTTGGCAAAGTTCTGGTTGGCGTTGTCGGGGTTCGACACCGCACCCACCGTGCCCATGCAATCGGCGCGCAGGTAACGCTGCTCACCCGAATTGAGGCGGACGATGACCATCGCGCGGTCACGACCGACGACCTGCACATAGGTGCCGGCCGAACGGGCGATCTGACCGCCCTTGCCCGGCTTCATCTCGACGTTGTGGCAGATCGTGCCGACCGGCATCTGACCGAGCAGCATCGCGTTGCCCGGCTTGGTGTCGGTCTTCTCACCGGCCACCACCGTGTCGCCGACAGCAAGACGCTGCGGAGCAATGATGTAGGCCTGCTCGCCGTCCTCGTACTTCACCAGCGCGATGAAGGCGGTACGGTTCGGGTCATACTCCAGACGCTCGACGGTCGCCGGCATGTCCCACTTGCGACGCTTGAAGTCGATGAAGCGGTACTTCTGCTTGTGACCACCGGCGATGCCACGCGAGGTGACATGGCCCTTGTTGTTGCGGCCACCGGTCTTGCGCTTGCCTTCGGTAAGCACCTTGACCGGCTTGCCCTTGTAGAGCGCCGACTTGTCGACCAGAATCAGACCGCGGCGCGCGGGACTGGTCGGCTTGTAGTTCTTGAGTGCCATTGTTCGTGTCCTGTCCCTTGGCCTCAGATACCGCTGGTGATGTCGATCATTTCACCCTCGGCGAGGGTGACAATGGCCTTCTTCACGTCGCTGCGCTGATAGGCCTTGCCCTTCCAGCGCTTGGTCTTGCCCTTCTGCACCAGGGTGTTCACGGCGACGACCTTCTTGTCGTAGATCGCCTCGATCGCTTCCTTGATCTGGGGCTTGGTCGCGTCCTTGGCGACCTTGAAGACCACGGCGTTCTGTTCCGACGCGAGGGTCGACTTTTCCGTGATGTGCGGCGCGATGATCACGTCATAGTGACGCGCATCGACAGTCTGCTTCTTAGCCATTGAAGCGCGCCTCCAGCTTTTCGACAGCGGCCTTGGTCAGCACCAGCGTGTCGTGGTTGAGGATGTCGTAGACATTGGCGCCGATCGCCGGGAGCACGTTGATGCCCGGCAGGTTGCCAGCGGCCTTTTTGAAGCCTGCATCGACCTGCTCGCCATCAATCACCAGCACCTTGCCGGTCAGGCCAGCCTTGGTCAGGTGACCCTTGAGCGCCTTGGTCTTGGCGTCCTTCAGCTCAAGGCTGTCGACAACGATCAGGCCATCCTTGGCCTTGCTCGAAAGCGCCATCTTCAGACCGAGCGCGCGAACCTTCTTGTTGAGCGACTGCTCGAAATCACGCTTGCGCGCACCGTGAGCCTTGCCGCCGCCGATGAAGATCGGAGCCGCACGGTCGCCGTGACGGGCGGTACCACCACCCTTCTGACGACCGAACTTCTTGCCGGTGCGGGCCACGTCCGAACGCTCACGCGTCGGGCGGGCGGTGCCGCGGCGGTTTTCGAGCTGCCAGGTCACGACGCGGTGGAGGATGTCGGCGCGCGGCTCGATGCCGAACACGTCATTCGACAGCTCGACTTCGCCCGAGGCCTTGCCGCCTGCGATGTTCTGAACCTTGATCTTCATGGCTCAGCCTTCCTTGTTTTCTTCAGTGGCCTCGGCGCCGGCTTCGGCACCTTCGGTCACGATGGCGTCTTCGGCAGCGGCCTCGACGACCGAGGGAGTCTCGTCGGCAACCGGAGCGTGCTTCTGGAGCACGGCGCCGGGGAACGGCAGACCCTCGGGGAGCGGCAGCTTCACGGCATCGCGCACAAGGAGCCAGCCGTTCTTCGCGCCCGGGACCGAGCCCTTGACGAACAGCAGGCCGCGCTCGGCGTCGGTGCGGACGATTTCGAGGTTCTGCTGGGTGCGCTGACGGTCGCCCATGTGGCCGGCCATCTTCTTGCCCTTGAACACGCGTCCCGGATCCTGACGGTTACCCGTCGAACCATGGGCGCGGTGCGAGATCGACACGCCGTGGGTGGCGCGCATACCACCGAAGCCCCAGCGCTTCATGGCACCGGCAAAGCCCTTGCCCTGCGTGTGGCCGGTGATGTCGACCATCTGGCCAGCGACGAAATGCTCGGCACTGATCGTGGCGCCGACGGGGACGAGCGCATCTTCGCTGTCCACGCGGAATTCGGCGACCTTCTTCTTCAGCCCGACATCGGCCTTGGCGAAATGTTCACGCTGCGGCTTGGCAACGTTCTTCTGCTTGGCTTCGCCCGCGCCGAGCTGGACAGCGTAGTAGCCATCGCGGTCAGCAGTGCGGTGCGAGACCACCTGGCAATCTTCCAGCGCGAGAACGGTCACAGGCACGTGCCGTCCGTCCTCCTGGAAGAGGCGGGTCATCCCGACTTTCTTTGCGATAACGCCGGTGCGCATCGTCAGTTCACTCCTCGACAGAGGCACCCTACGGACCATCCGCAAGGTGCGTGTGAGACCGCGACACCGAAATGGCATCGCGGCCCCGTTCAGCCCGAATTTGATGCATCGCCCCGTCCGGGCTGAGTGCTCCTGCCAGCCATGTGGCTTCGGGAGCGAGACGGGGGACGCAGCCCGGAGAGTTCCTCCGGCGGTATCCACCCTATCGTCAGGCGGAGCTTTCAGAGCTCCAACGATAGAGGCCCCTCGCGCTAGCAAGGGGCATTTCGGCTAGCCTCAGGCCAGCTTGATCTCGACGTTCACGCCGGCAGCCAGATCGAGCTTCATCAGCGCGTCGACCGTCTGGGCGTTGGGCTGCACGATGTCGAGCAGCCGCTTGTAGGTGCGCACCTCGAACTGCTCGCGCGACTTCTTGTCGACGTGCGGACCGCGGTTCACAGTGAACTTCTCGATACGCGTCGGCAGCGGAATGGGGCCACGAATAAGAGCGCCAGTGCGGCGGGCCGTATCAGCGATCTCACCAGTGGCCTGGTCGAGAACGCGGTGGTCGAACGCCTTGAGGCGAATACGGATATTCTGAGCTTCCATGTCCTACTACCGATGCGAAAGAGCCAAGGAGCCGCCGGTTACCCGGCTTTTCCCAAAAACAAAGACCGCCCCGCGTCCTTCCGGTTTCCCGTGAGCGGGCGGCCTTCTTCAAAACTCGTGTCCCATAGAGACGAATCTCGTCCGGGGATGCGCGCCTATACGGGGCGTGCCGCCGTATGGCAAGGGGGTGGAGACCGAAAATTACATGACCGTGAAACGACCACGAACCCGGCAATACACCATTACCCTGCCCTCACAAAAAAGGCCCGGTAGCTCCCAGGAGCTCCGGGCCTTTTCGCGTTCAGTTTCGCTCCTTACCGGAGCAACACCTTACTTGGTGATCTTGGCAACGACGCCCGAACCCACGGTGCGGCCACCTTCGCGGATCGCGAAGCGCAGACCTTCGTCCATGGCGATCGGCGCGATCAGCTTGACGCCGATGGTCACGTTGTCGCCCGGCATCACCATTTCGGTGCCTTCGGGAAGGATCACTTCGCCGGTCACGTCAGTGGTGCGGAAGTAGAACTGCGGACGATAGTTGGCGAAGAACGGCGTGTGACGGCCGCCTTCATCCTTCGACAGCACGTAGACTTCGGCGCTGAATTCGGTGTGCGGCGTAACCGAACCCGGCTTGGCCAGAACCTGACCGCGCTCCACTTCTTCACGGGCAACGCCGCGGATCAGGGCGCCGACGTTGTCGCCAGCTTCACCGCGATCGAGCAGCTTGCGGAACATTTCCACGCCGGTGACGGTGGTCTTGCGGGTGTCCTTGATGCCGACGATTTCGACTTCGTCGCCAACGTTCACAACGCCGGTTTCGATACGGCCGGTCACAACCGTGCCGCGACCCGAGATCGAGAACACGTCTTCGATCGGCATCAGGAAGTTCTTGTCGATCGGACGATCCGGCTGCGGGATGTACTCGTCAACGGCTTCGATCAGCTTGATGACCGAGTCCTTGCCGATGGCGTCATCGCGACCTTCGAGAGCGGCCAGCGCCGAACCCTTGATGATCGGAATATTGTCGCCGTCGAAGTCGTACGAGCTCAGCAGTTCGCGGACTTCCAGTTCGACGAGCTCGAGGATTTCCTCGTCGTCAACCTGGTCGACCTTGTTCATGTACACGACCAGCGCCGGCACGCCGACCTGACGGGCGAGCAGGATGTGCTCGCGGGTCTGCGGCATCGGGCCGTCGGCAGCGTTCACCACCAGGATCGCGCCGTCCATCTGGGCGGCACCGGTGATCATGTTCTTCACGTAGTCGGCGTGACCCGGGCAGTCGACGTGCGCGTAGTGACGGTTGGCGCTTTCGTATTCGACGTGCGCGGTCGAGATGGTGATCCCGCGCTCACGCTCTTCCGGAGCCTTGTCGATGTTGGCGAAGTCCACGGCGCTGCCGCCATAGGTTTCAGCCATCACCTTGGTGATTGCGGCAGTCAGCGTGGTCTTGCCGTGGTCGACGTGACCGATGGTGCCGATGTTGCAGTGCGGCTTGTTCCGCTGGAATTTTTCCTTGGCCATTTCTCTGGTGTACCTTCTTGAATGAAACGATGTGTTCGCGGGAGAAAGGCAGCGCCCGCTGAATCAGGCGCCGCCCCTAGACCGATCGCTCGGCTTAGGCAAGTTTCTCCTTGACCTCGGCTGCGACGTTCGCCGGAACCTCGTCATAGTGCGAGAACTGCATGGTGTACTGCGCACGACCCTGGGTGAACGAGCGCAGTTCGTTGACGTAGCCGAACATGTTGGCGAGCGGCACGTTGGCCTCCACCGCCTGGGCATTGCCGCGGGTATCGGTGCCCTGGATCTGACCGCGCCGGCTGTTGAGGTCGCCGATGACGTCGCCCAGATAATCGTCCGGGGTGACAACTTCGACCTTCATGATCGGCTCGAGCAGCTTGATGCCCGACTTCTGAGCGACTTCGCGCATGGCACCGCGGGCGGCGATTTCGAACGCAATCGCGCTCGAGTCGACGTCGTGGTAGGCACCATCGACCAGCTTGATCGAGAAGTCGATGATCGGGAAGCCCACAAGGTGGCCGCTTTCGGCCTGCTCGCGGAAGCCCTTCTCGATCGCCGGGATGTATTCGCGCGGGATGTTCCCGCCCTTGATCTGGTCTTCGAAGACCACACCCTGGCCGCGTTCACCCGGAGTGACGACAACCTTGACGCGGCCGAACTGGCCCGAGCCGCCCGACTGCTTCTTGTGGGTGTAATCGACCTCGACTTCGCGGGCGAGGTATTCACGGTAAGCCACCTGCGGCGCACCGACATTGGCCTCGACCTTGAATTCGCGGCGCATGCGGTCGACGATGATGTCGAGGTGCAGTTCGCCCATGCCCTTGATGATGGTCTGGCCGCTCTCGTGATCGGTCGACACGCGGAAGGACGGATCCTCCTGCGCCAGACGATTGAGCGCGATGCCCATCTTTTCCTGGTCGGCCTTGGTCTTGGGTTCGACCGAGAGCTCAATCACCGGCTCGGGGAATTCCATGCGCTCAAGGATGATCGGCTTGGCGGCATCGCACAGGGTGTCACCGGTGGTGGTGTCCTTCATGCCCGCCAGCGCGACGATGTCGCCGGCAAATGCCTCATCGATGTCCTCGCGGTTGTTCGAGTGCATCAGCAGCATGCGGCCGATCTTTTCCTTCTTGTCCTTCACCGAGTTCAGGACCTGGCCCTTGGTGAGCTTGCCCGAATAGATGCGGGTGAAGGTCAGCGAGCCGACGAAGGGATCGTTCATGATCTTGAACGCCAGCGCGGCGAAGGGCGCATCGTCGCTCGACGGACGCTCGGCTTCTTCGTCGCTGTCGGGCAGCACGCCCTTGATCGCCGGAACGTCAAGCGGGGAAGGCATGTAGTCGACCACCGCGTCAAGCAGGGGCTGGACGCCCTTGTTCTTGAACGCCGAGCCGCACACGACCGGCACGAAATCGCGCGCCATGGTGCCCTTGCGGATCAGGCGCTTGAGCGTGGCTGCATCGGGGACGTTGCCTTCGAGATAGGCTTCCATCACCTCGTCGTCCTGCTCGACGACGGTTTCGATCAGCTGCTCGCGATATTCGGCGGCCTTGTCGGCAAGGTCGGCGGGGATTTCGATGAACTCGTACTTCGCGCCGAGGCTTTCATCCTTCCAGACGATGCCGCGGTTGTTGACGAGGTCGACCACGCCCTGCAGCTGGCTCTCGGCCCCGATCGGGATGTAGAGCACCAGCGGACGCGCGCCGAGCCGGTCGATGATCGACTGGACGCAGTAATAGAAGTCAGCGCCGGTGCGGTCGAGCTTGTTGATGAAGCACATCCGCGGCACGCCGTACTTGTCGGCCTGACGCCACACGGTTTCCGACTGCGGCTCCACACCGGCCACGCCGTCGAACACCGCCACGGCACCGTCGAGCACGCGCAGCGAGCGTTCGACTTCGATGGTGAAGTCCACGTGGCCCGGGGTGTCGATGATGTTGATGCGGTGCTTGGGCATGTTGGCCCGCAGCGCTTCCGGATCGCTCATCGGATCCATGGTCGCATCTTCGGCGGTCCAGAAGGTCGTGGTCGCGGCCGAGGTGATCGTGATCCCGCGCTCCTGCTCCTGCTCCATCCAGTCCATCGTCGCAGCGCCATCATGCACTTCGCCGATCTTGTAGGACTTGCCGGTGTAGTAGAGAATACGCTCGGTCGTGGTGGTCTTGCCGGCATCGATGTGCGCCATGATGCCGATATTGCGATAGCGCTCCAGCGGATACTCGCGGGCCATATCAGGTTCCTTAGCTGTGAGAGGGCCGCCGGGTCGCGGTCAGGGCCCCATATAGGGATGATTGTGACAGCCGGAAGACCAAACGCCCCGGCTGTCCCCAATCAGCGATTTTACCAGCGGTAATGCGAGAAGGCGCGGTTGGCGTCCGCCATGCGGTGCGTGTCTTCGCGCTTCTTGACGGCGTTGCCGCGGTTGTTGGCCGCATCGAGCAGCTCACCCGACAGACGCGCTGCCATGGTGGTTTCCGGACGACCGCGCGCGGCGGTGATCAGCCAGCGGATCGCGAGGGCCTGAGCACGCTCGGGGCGCACTTCCACCGGCACCTGATAGGTCGCACCACCCACACGGCGGCTGCGCACTTCGACCTGCGGCTTCACGTTGTTCAGCGCATCGTGGAACAGCTGGATGGGATCGGCCTTGGCCTTGGCTTCGACCGTGGCGAGCGCGCCATAGACGATCTTTTCGGCAACAGCCTTCTTACCGTCGAGCATGAGGTTGTTCATGAACTTCGACAGGATCTGATCCCCGTACTGGGGATCGGGCAGGATGACCCGCTTTTCGGGACGACGACGACGTGACATGTTTTCGAACTCCTTCGTCGTTGGGGGCCTTGCCAGCCCGCGCCCCCGCCCTTCCACCCGGAAGGATACCATCAAGGGCGGAAGGGCGGGGGCGCGGGCTGGCAAGGCACCAAGCCCCGGGCGGATGCCCGGGGCGCACCCAACAAAAACTTCTTACTTCGGACGCTTGGCGCCGTACTTCGAACGCGACTGCTTGCGGTCCTTCACGCCCTGCGTGTCGAGCACGCCGCGCAGCACGTGATAGCGCACGCCGGGAAGGTCGCGCACACGCCCGCCGCGGATCAGCACGACGCTGTGCTCCTGCAGGTTGTGGCCTTCGCCCGGGATGTAGCTGATGACTTCGCGCTGGTTGGTCAGGCGGACCTTGGCCACCTTGCGCAGCGCCGAGTTCGGCTTCTTCGGGGTCGTCGTGTAGACGCGGGTGCAGACGCCGCGCTTCTGCGGGTTCTGCTCCATCGCAGGGACCTTGCTCTTGGCCTTCTGCGGAACGCGGCCCTTGCGGACCAGCTGGTTGATCGTCGGCATTAAGTTCTCACTTCACCAGAACGACCCGTCAGCCAAAGTGGGCACCGGTTTGGCGCCCGGACGGGTCGAAGTTAAATGGTGAGCACGGGTGCCGGACGATGTGGGGAGGAAGGTCGAAAACCCGAGCCCGTCATCCCGGGCTTGACCCGGGACCGCTGGCAGCAAGCGCCACATCACGTAGCGCGAACACCCTTGCCTCGCGGCAAGGTCAGGCCGAAACGCTCCACCCAATCGACGCGGCCCTTCGGCCACCGGGTTACTTTGACGACTGCCCCTCGTGGAAGGGACGAGGCCGCCAATGTTCAGCTCTTTCCGAGGGGGATACCCCCGGAGGATGCGCGCCCTTAGGCGGGTTTGGTCGGGGGGTCAAGGGTGGAGGTTGGATGGCGAGCGATGCCCTGCCCGTCACCCCGGACTTGATCCGGGGTTGGGCTTTCTTCACTAGGCTGGCAGGAAGCCCAGTTCATAGACCATCGGGCGCAGCTTTTCGGTGAGCGCGGCGTAGGCGGATTTGAACGGATCGAAATCGGTGAGTTCGTTGTCGCCATAGGCTTCAAGCGCGCGGCGCACCTGATACCAGCCCGCATCCGCGCGGTTCAGCTTGTATTCCTGCCTGATCTTGTTGGGGAAACTGATGGCGTGGAAGCGCTGGAACAGCTTGCGGCCTTCATCGAGCACCGCTTGCGCCTCGGGCGAAAACGCCATGCCCTTCATGTAGCGCACCATGAAGTCGCTTTCGAACCGCGCCTTGGCCCCGACTTCTGCTTCGGTGTAGGGGATGAAGTGATTGGTGAGGCTCCAGTCGCGATCATTCCAATGCAGCCCGTCTGCGCCTGCGGTAAGGTTGCTGCCGTTGAACAGCATCCAGACGAGGCAATCGGATTTGAACTCGTCCGAGAGCGGCTGCGAGGGTTGCAGGAACTGGTCGCGGTCGTTTAGCCATGTGGGCTTGATGAGCAGGCGCACAGTGAAGACCACAGCGGCCTGCCACAGGTTGTCCGGGGTAACGAAGAAGCCTCTTGCACTGCTATAGCCAGATGAGAGGAGGAAGGTTTTCGCAACGGCGTTCTGGAAGTCGTTACCCGCGCAATTTAGCCATGCAATAGCGCCCTCAGACCAGCGTGTTCCTCGCAAGTCTGCGCTCGATGTTGCCGGAGTGATCGCACCCTTGAGCGGGATGACCTCTTGCTTGTTCGATGGTTGCCTAACGACCCAATCGGTCAGAAGCTTCCGGCCATCGTAATTCAGGAATGTCTTCTCGCCGATCTGATTGCCTGCCTTGTCGAGCGCAACCGAAGTGACGTGGTTGATCGGCGTGCTCCCCGCCGTGTCCCAGATGAAAAAGCTGATAGGGAAATTGCCCTTCAGGCCTTCGAATGTGCGGCTGTGAACAGCAAAACCACCAAGGAAATCTGCGCGCCAAACATTTCGGAACTCGTTCAGTGTCGGGGTGCAAATGTATTTAACCTTGCTAAAGATCGCCAGTTTTGCGGTTGGCATCTCTTGGTAGGCGCGAGCGATGAACTGCATGAACAATTCATTGGTGGCCTTTCCGTATTGGGCCATTGCCGTTCGCGCAAACTGGGTGTTGGCTACGCCTAGCTTGTTTTCTCCGCCCGCCATTGGAACGGCGAGACCGCCACCCGTTGCCTCGGCGTATGGTGGATTGATTAGCACCAAGATCGGCTTTGCGCCCTTCTTGCCCTCGCGCGCATCGGCAATCGCCTGTCGCAGCGCCTGCGGCACCTTGCCCGACAGATCGTAATCAATCTCGCCGAAATCGGTCACATCGTCGTTGAGGTAATCATACTGGAAAATCTCGGCCCCGGCGAAGGCGGGGTTGCTGCGCATGATCGTCACGTCCTCTTCATCGAGCGTGGACATGAACACATTGCGCAGGTTGGAATGCTTGGCCTCCAGATTGCCGACGCCAGCGCACATGTCCCAGACGATGTATTTCTCCTGCCAGTTCGCGCCCAAAGTGGCGTTCAGCTGGTCATAGGCTTTGTCGACGATGTGCAGCGGGGTGTAGAAGGCGCCCTTGAACTTCTGATCGTCCATCGGCAGCAGGCTGTCGCGCCGTTCGAGCAGGTAGTGCCGGTGCTTCTGTTCCGGCGGGCGGTGGTAGATGTTCCAGAAATTGCGATAGCCGCGCTCGCTGGCGAGTTCGTATTGCTCGGCCCCGATGATGAACACCGGCTTGTCGCCGCTGAACAGCAGGCGCGCGGGCAGGTTGCGCATCGCTTCGTTGCGGCCATCATGCATGATGTCGGCAAAGAACAGCACGGCGTAATCGGCCTCGCGCTTCACGCCCAATTCCACCCCCACCATGGCCACCCATTTATCGAACACCTGCCGCAAATTGTTCGGCGTGATCGGCGTGCGGATGATGCGCCCCTCGCGCACGGCATCCTTCGCAGCCTTGATGAATTCGTCCTCGTAACCGTCGATCTGATAGAGGATGAAGTGGGTTTCGATGGTGGGGGCAATCTGGGCGGCGAGCGCCTTGTCGGCGGCAGAGCCGGACTTGGGCCAGACAATCGACTTGTCATCTAGGATTGGCAGGGCGTGTTCGGTCGCCATCAGGGCGGCTTTTTCGCGGTCGATCACGCACAGGAAGCCGGGGATAGGCTCACCGCGCTTTCGTGCGGCGCGGACGTAGACCAGCAATTGCGCGAACATCAGCAATGGCGGTGTTGGAGCCTCCTTTGCTTCGAACCAGATCTCGGGGGTCTGGATATCGACCAGCCCCTTGAACACGCTCTTGAGGCCAAGCGCCTTGATGTAGGCGTCCTTGACGTCTTCTTCCGTGCGGGCGCGTTGCAGTTCTTCGAGCAGGCTCAAGACGATAACTCCGACGATTGAAGGTGAAACAGCAGGAAGCCTAGCCCCGGGTCAAGCCCGGGGTGACGAAAGGGGAAAAGAAATTTCCTACTCCCCCGCCCTGTGCCACCCTGCCCGGCATGACCCTCCCCGCCCGGCCTCACGCACCACGCGCTCAGGATCGCGCCGCAGCCGTTACCAGCGCAAAACAAGCCCCCCTTCCCCTGTCCGTCAAGCGCGGGGAATCCTCACGATTATCAATGCAAATCAGGAATTTATCAAAACTGCGCCAGCTTGACAGGGTGTCAAGTTTGTCAAGTGCGCCGCGCCTCAGGGGGCGAGGTAGCTTACCAGCGCGCGCACCTTCTTTGATCGCCATTGCGGCGCGGGGGCGAGCAGCCAGTAGCTGCGGATCGCGGGTTCAGGCTCGGTGAGGGCGATGAGGCTCCCGCGCGCAATCGCGCTCTCGGCAAGGGCCAGCGGCAGGATCGTGCGCCCCATTCCGGCGAGCGCCGAGGCGAGCGCCTGTCCGGGGCTGCCGGCCTTGATGCAGGGGTTCACGCCTTGCGGAAGCGGCATCCCCGGCCAGTCGATCCACGCGTCCCGATGCTCGGGCGCGGCGACGGTGACGCGCAAGGCGGGGGCGAGCTGGACGCCTTGCAGATCCCCCGGCCCGTCGACCAGCCGGATCGCGAGATCGAGATTGGCCTCGGTGAAATCGGCGTGTTCGTCAGGGGCGAGGATGTATTGCACGCCGCCCGAATCCCTGGTCGTTTCGGACTGGAACTTCGCGAGGCGGGGGGCGAGCCATTCGGCGTAGAATTCGCGGGGGGTCGCGATGGTGTAGCGGTCGGAGGCCTGGCCCGCCTGCATCGCCGCGACGCTCTCCTCGAAGCGGAGGAAGCCCTCGCGCAAGGGATCGAGCCCGGCCTCGCCCTCGGGGGTCAGCTCGAGGCCCTTGGAGGTGCGGCGGAACAGGACGACGCCGAGCACGTCCTCCAATGCGCGGATCTGCTGGCCGACGGCGGCGGGGGTGACGGCAAGCTCGTCCGCGGCGCGGGTGAAGGACAGGTGCCGGGCGGCGGCATCGAACACGCGCAGGGCGTTGAGGGGCAGATGGGTGCGCTTCACGCTCCCGCGATTAGGCGCGCCCGCCCCGCCCTGCAAGCCTCAACGGGGGCTGCGGCCTTCGGCGGTCTCGGGCGCGGCGAGGGGGAAGAAGGGGATGCGGACTTCGGCCGGAGAACCGTCGGCGCGTTCGAAGGTGTAGAAGCCCTCCATCGAGCCGAACGGCGTCGTCAGCGGGCAACCGGAGACATAGTCGTGGCTTTCTCCGGGCTGGAGCAAGGGTTGCTCACCCACCACGCCCTCGCCATCGACGTGGTTGACCATGCCGCGCCCATCGGTGATCCGCCAGTGCCGGGTGCGCAGGCGCAGGGCTTCGTGCGAGGCGTTCTCGATGCGGATGTGATAGACCCAGAACCACTTTCCCGCTTCCGGATGCGACTGCTCCGGCAGGTAGTTGACGGCGACCCTCACGGTGACCCCGTCGGTGGTGGCGGCGTGCTGGAAGAATTCTTTCATGTCGCCCCCAAACTAGCGATTCTCTGATGGCTCACAAGACCCTCAACGCGCTTAACCACGGCTGTATCCCGACAGCCCGGTCGATTTCCTGATGGGCGCGCCGGGTCGTTCAGCCTATGCGTCGTTCGGGCAAGAGAAGGCGCATGGCGATGAAGGTGGACGTGGTCGGGCAGCTTTCACGGCGGAAGGCGCTGCGGGCAGGAGGAGCGGGCGTGATCGCGGGCTGGCTGAATGCCTGTGCGCCGCGCGTGCTGACCGGAGCCCCTGCCTCGGTTGTCATGCCGGTCGATCCGGCAGCAACCGCTGCGCCCGATCTGGTCGATCTGGCCCGCTTCGATCCGCGCTTCCGGTTCGACATCCGCTATGCCACGAGCGCCAATTTCATGGGCCGGGTGCTCTACCCCGTGGCCCGCGCCGTCGCGCAGCGCCCGGTGGCCGAGGCGCTTTCGCGCGTCCAGACCCGCGCCGAGGCCGTCGGATATGGCCTCCTGATCTTCGACGCCTATCGCCCCTGGCGCATCACGAAAATGATGTGGGACGAGACCCCGCCCGAAAAGCGCGAATTCGTCGCCGACCCGCGCACCGGATCGCGCCACAATCGCGGCTGTTCGATCGACCTGTCGCTGCACCGCGACGGCGCGGAGGTGGCGATGCCCAGCCCCTATGACGATTTCACCGCGGCCGCCTATCGCAGCAACACCGATGCTTCGCTCGAGGCGCTGGCCGCCAGCCGATTGTTGGAGGAATGGATGGTGGCCGAAGGCTTCGTCCCGCTCGCCAATGAATGGTGGCACTACGACTGGAAGGACTGGCGACGCTACCCGATCATGGATGTGCCGCTGGAGGATGTGACGGCGCGGTAAGCGCCCTATGAAGGACATCCGCGCACAGTGGTATCCGAGCGAAGCCATGCCTGCGTTTGGCGCCAAGGGCATAGATATTGCCATGCAAGAATCGTCGCCATTTGCTACGCGAATAAATGCTTTTTCCATTTTTTTGACCAAAAAAGGCGTATTCGGCGGCGAAAAAATTACGCGAAATTCAAGCGAGCGTCTTTATCCATCGCGTCAGGCGCGTTATCAAGCGCGGCGCATTGGGAGATCGCGATGTTGAAGCTTGCTGTCATGTCCGCTGCCCTTTCGGGCGCGGCTCTGCCGCCTGAAAACCCATTCCTTTCGGAAGGCGCGCCATCGGTCACGCACAATGATTCCGGGGCATCGGATGCGGTCGTCTTCGAAGGCCCGCGCGAGATCGGAGTGGTCGAACCCAGTCGGGTCAAGCGCATCCCAACGGGCCTGCTGACCATAAATTATGCCGGCCTGCTGCGCTATCCCGACGGAACGCAGGCAACCTGGAACACCAACAACAACCGCGTCACCAAGATCCGTATCGACAACGGGCGCTGGGAAGAACTCGCTTCTCTCCCGCTGGAGGGGATGAACCTGCTTTCGGCATTGCAGGTCGAAGCCCATCTCGGCGCCTTCGATGCCGCGCGCAGCGAAGCCGAACTGCGCGAATATCTGGCCAAGAACCTGCCTTACTATGCCGAAACCCAGGCACGCGAGGCCGGGATTTATTCGCTCGCCGACAACCGCGGGCATTTCTACGTCCTGACCCGCAAGGACATCCAGGTCTTCGGCCAGGTCGATCTGGACGATCCGCGCTCGGCGATCGTGTTGCTTCGCAAATGGGAGATCCCCGCCTCGCTCAAGCGCGACGCGGAGGCCCAGGCGCTGATGATCAGGCGGCTGGAGGCTGCCAGCATTCCGGTGACGGAGGAATTCCGCAAGGGGCTGGCGATGCTGCGCGACTTTCCGCTCGGTATCAACATGACCTATGATGGCCATCTGGTGTTCTCGATGGTGGGCGGGACGGTCGCGGTGATCGACCGCGATTTCACCGCGCCCCCGCAGGTCATCAAAGTGGATGGCGAGCTCTTCACCAATTCGCTCTCGGTCGATCCGCAAGGCGGGATTTACGCGGTCGGCGACCGGGAGATGCACAAGTTCGTATGGAAGAACGGAAGGCTGTCTGACAAGGAAAGCGACGGGGCCTGGTCATCGCCCTACGACCTTACCCAGAACCCGCTTCCCGGCGTGCGCGGAGGCGGCACCGGGTCGGGCACCACCGCCACGCTGCTCGGCTTCGGGCCCGACGAGGATCAACTGGTGGTGATCGCCGACGGCATGGAGCAGATGAATCTGGTCGCGTTCTGGCGCAACGCCATCCCCGAGGATCACCAGCAGCAGCCCGGCACGAAGTCGCGCCGGATCGCGGGACAGATAGCGGTGCGGATGGGCGGGGTCGATGCACCCTACATCCAGACCGAAGCCTCGCTGGGCGTGGCTGGCCCCTATGTCTTCGTGGTCAACGGCATGGCACCGGAGAATATCAAGCCGGACCTCGACAATCTTTTGGTGCAAGGGCCGTTCCGCACGCCGCCCAACGGGATCGAGATGTTCCGTTGGGATCATCAGGCGCATCGTTTCGACAGCCTGTGGGCGCGCAGCGATCTGAGCACGCCGGCCGCGATCATTCCGGTGCTGAGCACCACCAGTCGCCAAGCCTATGTCATGACCTGGGACGCGCGCGGCTGGAACATCACGGGTCTCGACTTCGACAGCGGCAAGACCGAAACCCAGATGACGCTCGGCCGCAGTCAGCAGTTCAATGGTGCCTGGGGCATCCTGCAATTGCTGCCCAATGGCGACGTTTTCATTCCGGGGCTGGCAGGGCCCGTGCGTGTCAGCAAGCAGCCCGAGCCCTAGGGCGCCCGCGTGTCGCTGAACGGTGCCACCGCGCAAGGGGGCACTGAACAGGTGCACGGCTTGGCAATGGCTGGCTAGCGGCTGGCCTTAAGGATAATCGGGGGTAGCGGTCGCAACCTCGCCAACCGTCCGGCTCGGCCAGCCCTGCCCTTCGGCTTGCCGCCGACCTGCTGGCGTTCTCGACCGGAAGAATAGCGCGCCGAAGCTGCCCCGGCCTCTTGCCCCTCACCCCTTCGCCAGTTCTTCCTCGACCTGCCCCAGCCGTTCCTTGCCGAAGAACATCTCGTCGCCCACCCACATCGTCGGGATGCCGAAGGCGCCGCGTTCGACCACGGCGTCGGTGTTGGCGGCAAGGCCCTGCTTGACCGCGTCGGTCTGAGCGCGGGCGAAGAGGTCGGCGGCGTCGAAGCCCGCTGCTGCCAGCACCGCGCCGATTGCCTGCGGATCGAACACGTCGAGCCCGTCTTCCCAGATCGGGCGCAGCAGCGCCTCGACGAACTGTACCCCTCGCCCGTCCTCGCAGGCGGCCTGGAGCATCCGCTGCAACGTGATCGAATTGAACGGGAATTGCGGGTGGAGGCGGTATCTCGTCAGGCCGTGCTTGGCGATGAAGCGGTCCATCTCCAGCTGGGCATAGGCGTTCTTGCCCTTGACCTCGGCATCGCGGATCATCGGCGGGGCATTGCCGGTAAGCTTGTGCATCCCGGCAAGGAACACCGGAATGACGTCCAGTTCCGCCTCATACTGATCGACCAGCTCGCGCAGCGGCCACCACACAAGGTAGGCATTGGGGGATACGAAATCGAAGACGAGTTCCACGCGTTTGGTCATGTGTCGTTCCCCTCAGATCCCCGCCGCGGCCAACGCCTGATCCATGTCCTCGACGAGGTCTTCGATGTCCTCCAGTCCGACGTTGATCCGAAGCAGCCCCTCGGTCACGCCCATCGCCGCGCGCGCTTCGTCTGTGAGGCCCGCATGGGTGGTCGAGGCCGGGTGGCACATCAGGCTGCGCGCATCGCCGATATTGTTCGAGATGTCGATCAGCCTCAGCGCGTCGAGGATCGCGAAGGCACGCGCCCGCGTGCCGACATCGAGCGCGAAGATCGGGCCGGTCGCGTCCATCTGCGCTTTCGCCAGATCGTGGCGCGGATGGCTCGGCAGGCCAGGGTGGAGCAGGTGTCCGCCTGCCGCCGTCACCCGCGGTTCAAGAAATTCGCCCAACGCCACGGCCTGTTCGGATTGCTTGAAGGCGCGCAAGGGGAGTGTCTCGAGCCCTTTCATCACCACCCAGGCGTTGAAGGCGCTGAGCGTCGGGCCGGTGTTGCGCTGGAACGGCATCAGCACCTCGTCGATCCACTGCTTGCTCGCGCAGATCGCGCCCGCCAGCACGCGGCCCTGCCCGTCCATCAGCTTGGTCGCCGAATAGGCCACCACATCCGCGCCGAACGCCATCGGACGCTGCAAGACGGGCGAGGCGAAGGCATTGTCGACCATCGTGGTGATCCCGTGCGCGCGGGCAAGGCCGCAGACATGCTTGAGATCGACGATATCGAGAGTCGGATTGGCCGGAGTCTCGAAGAAGAACACCTTGGTATTGGGCCGGATCGCGGCTTCCCATGCGGCATTGTCGGCGCTGTCGATCACGGTGGTGGCGATGCCGAACTTGGGCAGCAGGTTGTCCACCAGCCAGCGGCAGCTCCCAAAGGCGGCGCGCGCCGCAACCACATGATCGCCCGCCGAAAGCTGGCACAGCAGCGCCGCTGTCATCGCCGCCATCCCGCTTGCCTGCGTACGGCAGGCCTCTGCCCCCTCCATCAGCGCGATGCGTTCTTCGAGCATGGCGACGGTGGGGTTCTGAAGCCGCGAATAGGTCATGCCCACCGCCTCGCCCGCGAAGCGGTCGGCGACAGTCTGGGCATCGTCGTAGGTATAGCCCGAGGTGAGGAACAGCGCCTCGCTGGTCTCCCCATGCTCGCTGCGCCAGGTGCCGCCGCGCAGCGCGCGGGTAGCGGGGCGCCATTTGGCCGTGGCGGCGCGGTCCATGCCGGTGGTCTTCTTCATGGCGCGGCTCTCTAGGACGGCATGAGGCCGCTCGCAAGCAGGCCGTCGCGCGCGGTGGCTTCATGGCCGATTGCGGCAAGCATCATCGCGCCCTCGATCATGGTCAGCAGATAGCGCGCGCCGCCCTCCGGATCGGGATCGCCTGCCGGCATCTGCCCTTCGAGCCAGCCGAGCAGCTCGTCCATCATCGTCTGCGCGGCGGGGAGATAACCCGGCACCCCGCGCGCAGAACCCGCCACGATCTCCCACCACAGCACCGCAAAGGGCCGCATCTCCGGTGCCTCACCCTGCGCGAGGATCCGCGCCAGCACCTCGCCGCGCGTGTTCGCTCTGGCCTCCCCCAGGGCTGCATCCAGCGCGCCGGCATAGGCCCGGGCGAGATAGGCCAGAAGATCCGATATCAACGCTTCCTTGGTGCCAAAATGGTAGAGCAGCATCCGATCGCTCGTTCCTGCCGCCTTGGCCAGTGGTCGCAGGCTTGCTCCGCCCAGACCGTGCGCGAGCACGTGGGAAGCAAGCAGCGGCAGCAGGGTGTCCTTTGACATTGGAGGCTTTTGGGCAGGCTTGACCATACCGCTCTTGTAGCGCCTGCTACAACTGGCTACAAGCAGACGTAGCAATCGCTACATGAGTCGGAGATACATCACCATGCCCGAAAGCCTGACCCCATTTCTCGCTCTCGCCGGCGGCGGCCTGATCTGTGCCGTGGCGGCAATCCTTGCGATCATGCTGCGTCCCACGGCTCCGGGCAGCGCCTTGTTGGCGGCCGCGCTGGCGGCAGGCTTGGCAGCCTTTTCGGCGGTCACGATTTTCGCAGAAGGTGTCGTTCCTGTGATCCTCAACCACACCAGCAACCTGTGGGGCGTGCAGGTGTGGTGGGACTTGCTGCTGTCGCTCTCGGTTGCCTTTTTTCTTATCGTCCCGCGCGCCCGGGCGCAGGGCATGAACCTGTTGCCATGGACGATCTTCATCCTCGCCACGGCGAGCATCGGGTTGCTGGCGATGTGCGCGCGGCTGTTCTGGCTGGAACGACAGGCCGCCGCTTCGACGTGATCGCGCTTGCCCTCGTGCGCAGCCCTGCCTAAGCGCCGGGCCATGGCCGAGGCGCAAGCACCCCTCTCCGCTCCCGCACAGCCGCCGCAGCACCCGAGCGAGCCGCTGGTTTGGGCCGCCGCCCTGACGGGGCTCTACGCGCTGCTTGCGGGCTGGCGGCTGACGACGCCTTCCATCCCGTATTTTGATGAGGTGCATTACCTGCCCGCCGCGCGCGAGATGCTGGCGGCATGGGAGACGGGACAAGGCCTCTATCTCAACCGCGAACACCCGCTGCTTGGCAAGGCGCTGATGGCAGCTGGCATGGCGCTGGCGGGCGACAACCCGCTGGGCTGGCGGATCATGCCGCTGCTGGCGGGGACGCTGGCCTTGTTCGCGAGCATGCGCGCGCTGTGGCACGCGAGCGGCGACCGGTTCGCCGCAATCGCCTTCGGCGTGCTGCTGGCAACCGGCTTTCATCTTTTCGTGCAATCGCGCATCGCCATGCTCGACATTTTCATGGCCGCCTTCCTTGCGGTTGCAGCGTGGCAGTTTGCCGGGGCCTGTGCCGAGCCGGAAAAGGGCCGCTGGCGACTGGCGCTGACCGGCATCGCGCTAGGCTGTGCGATGGGGGCGAAGTGGAACGCGATAACGCTGGCGATGTTGCCGGGGCTGGCGTTTCTTGCAGCCCGCCTGTCCGCCGGACGCCGCCGTCTGCTGCTCTCGCGCCGCGGTGCGCCGGTGCCGGGGATTCGGCTGATCGAGGCCTTCGTATGGCTCGGCATCTTGCCGCTTGGCGTCTACGCAGCGACCTTTGCGCCGGGATACTGGTTGGCCGACACGCTCGGCCCCTCGCCGCTCGCGCAAAATGGCCTGATCGCTCTGCACCGCGAAATCTTCGCCCTTCAGAGCCAGCTGATGACCCCGCACACCTATATGAGCACCTGGGATCAGTGGGTGCTGAACACGCGCGGGATCTGGTATCTTTATGAAGCGGTGGATGGGGCGCAGCGCGGCCTGCTGCTGATCGGAAATCCGTTGACGATGCTGCTGGGCCTGCCCGCGCTGGCATGGTGCCTGGCAAGCGGCGCGTGGCGCGGTGACTGGGCGAAGCTGGCCGTGGTGATCGGCTATGCCGCAAGCCTAGGCCTGTGGCTGATCGCCCCCAAGCCGGTGCAGTTCTATTATCATTATTTCGTGCCGAGTGCCTTTCTGTTGGCGGCGCTGGCACTGGCGCTGTCAGACCTGCGCCGTGCGGGATGGGGCGCGTGGCTGGCGTGGGGAACGCTGGCAGGCTCTGCGGCGCTGTTCGCTGTGTTCCACCCGATCCTCAGCGCCGCCCCGCTCGACGCCCCGGACAGCTTCGTCACATGGATGTGGATCGAAGGGTGGCGGTGATTTTTTCGTTTTCCGCACGCCATCCGGCGTGCGAAATCCTCGCTCATGCGGGCTGACACCCGCGTCGCTGCGGGCGGCCGGTCGGCCTTGCGGTCGCTATGCGACCGAAGTTCACAATCGGCCCCGCTCTTTCAGAACCTCCCCCAGACGAAGCGGCTGGACAGGGCGTAGTTCCACACGGATCCCACCACGATCCCCGCCAGCGCCGCGAATGCCCAGAATAGGCCCTGCCCTTCCAGAAAGGTCGCAATCGCAACATTGGCGAAGGCCCCCACCGCGCAGGTCGCGCAGAACCCCAGCCAGCCACGCAGCAGCGCACCCCAGCCCTTCAGCCGCTTGTCGCGATAGGTCAGCCAGTTGTTGAGCCAGAAGTTGAAGCTCATCGCTACCAGTACCGCCGCGGTTTGCGCCAGCGCAAACCGCTCGCCAAAGCTGAACAGCAGGCTGGTCAGCACCGCAAAATGTACCACCACGCCCAGCGCACCGACGGTGCCGAACAGGGCAAAGCGGGTGGGGATCACCCGGCCAAGGGTCTTGTCGTAAAGCCCGGCAAGGAAATCGAACAGCACGGCACGGTCCAGCTTGCTTTCTCCCTCACGGCGGGCGGCGAATTGCAGCGGGAGTTCCTTCACCCGCAGCGGCCTGTCCGATGTCGCCAGCAGGTCGAGCAGGATCTTGAACCCGATCCCTGACAGGCGCGGCACCAGCGCCCGGGCGTGGGCGGCAGAGAGCATGAAATAGCCGCTCATCGGATCGCTGAGCGCCACGCCCGTCAAGCGGCGCGCCACCCGGTTGGCGAAGGCCGACAGCCGCTCGCGTTCGGGCGCGGCCCAATTGGCTGTACTGGCCCCCTGCATGAAGCGGCTGGCGACGCAGACCTCGGCCTCGCCCGCCTTCAAACTCGCCAGCATCGCGGGGAGCAGCGCGGGATCGTGCTGGTGATCGGCGTCCATCACCGCCACGAAAGGCGCCGCCGTGGCGCAAAAGCCTTCAATCGCCGCACTGGCAAGGCCCCGCCGTCCGATACGCTGGATCACCCGCACGCGCGGGTCGCTGACCGCCAGCGCACGCGCCTCGTCGGCAGTCCCATCGCGGCTGTCATCATCGACAATGATGACTTCCCACGCGGTATCGCCCATCGCTGCATCAATCCGATCGACCAGCGGCGCGAGGTTCCCGCGCTCGTTGAGGGTCGGCAGGATGATTGCAAGGTCGAGCGGCATCCGCTTACAGGCGCGCGCGCACCGCCTCGCCGATTGCCGCCGTGCCGTGGCTGCCGCCGAGATCGCCGCCGAGAATTCCGTCGGCCAGAGCCATCGCCACCGCGTTCTCGATCCGTGCGGCCTCGGTCTCCATCCCGAAGGAATGGCGCAGCATCATTGCGGCGGAAAGGATCGTCGCCATCGGATTGGCCTTGCCCTGCCCGGCAATATCAGGCGCGCTGCCGTGGATCGGCTCGTAAAGGCCGAAGGTGCCGAACGCGGTCTCGCGCTCGCCCAGCGAGGCGCTCGGCAAAAGCCCGATGGAACCGACCGCCGCGCTGGCAAGGTCGGACAGAATGTCGCCGAACAGGTTGCCCGTCAGCACCACGCCGAAGCGGTCGGGGTGGCTCACGACCTGCATTGCGGCGTTATCGACATACATGTGATCAAGCGTCACATCCGGATATCCGGCAGCGACTTCCAGCACCACATCGCGCCACAGCTGGCTGGTTTCGAGCACATTGGCCTTGTCGACACTGGTGAGCGGCAGGCCTGCCGATTGCGCCGCGCGGAAGGCGACATGGGCGATGCGGCGCACCTCGCGTTCGGCATAGGACATCGCGTCCCACCCCTCACGCTCGCCCGCATCCGTGGTGCGCTGGCCCTTGGCGCCGAAATAGACATCGCCCGTCAGCTCGCGCACGATCAGCATGTCGAGCCCGGAGGCAATGTCGGCGCGCAGGGGCGAAAGACGCTCCAGCCCTGCGAACACCCGCGCCGGGCGCAGATTGGCGAACAGGCCCAGGTGTTTCCTCAGGCCAAGGATTGCCTGTTCCGGGCGCAGGTGGCGCTCCAACGCGTCGCAGGTCGGATCACCCACCGCACCGAACAGGATCGCGTCGGCCTCACGCGCCATCGCCAGCGTTTCTTCGGGCAGGGGGTGGCCATGGCGGTGGTACGCCGCGCCGCCGACATCGCCGGTGAACAGGGTCAGGCCGGGGAGCGCGAGGCTTTCGAGCACAGCGACCGCCTCAGCTGTCACTTCCGGGCCGATCCCGTCGCCGGGCAGGACTGCAATCTTCATGGGTGTTCCACTTTCACACAAGGCGCGCGAGCCGCTCGGTCAGCAGTCGCCGCGCGGCCATAACATCGCCTTTGCGCCCTGCAAGCAGGTAGTGTTCCAGCTGCCGCTCCAGCAACGCCAGTGCCTCAAGCTGCGCAGGCAGATCGGGCGCATCGGGCAAGGGACCGCCGCCATAGCCCAACTCGCGCAGCAGCATCGTTTCATAGGCGATCAGCCCGCTCACCCACCCGCGCGCCGACGGGGCAAGCGCAATCGCATCAAGCAGCGCATCGAGCGCGTCGACAAGTGCCGGGTAAGGCTGGCGTTCCGGCAGCGCGGCAGCGGCCAGCGCACAAACCCACTGGATCGCGGCAGCAGGCAGGGGCTCCGTCATCAGCGCGGCGCGCGAATGTTCCAGCTCCAGCCGTGCAAAGGGCAACTGGCTGGCCGAACGGGTCGTGAGTTCGCAAGCGACGCGGTTACCCGGCACCATTACCGCGCGCATCTGCCGTCCGCGCCCGCCTGCGACATAGGCGGCGACAAGGCCATGATCAGTGGTAAGCAGCCGTGCGATGGCGCCGGTCTCTCCCTGAGGGCGAGCCGCCAGCAGGATGGCAGAGGCGCGCAGGTTCATCGCCAGCCGCGCCTCTTACCTCTGCTCGCGCCGGGGCGTTACTTCTTGGCCGACTTGGCTTCCAGCGCAGCGAGGCGCGCTTCGAGCGCGTCGGCCTGTTCGCGCGCCTTCTGCGCCATGGCCTTGACCGTCTCGAACTCCTCGCGGGAGACGAAATCGATCCCGCCGAAGGCTTCGCGCAGCCGCTCACGCGCGCTTTCGCGGGCTTCGCGGCTCATGCCCGCCATGGTTCCGGCGGCCGAGTTGGCGAGTTTGACGAGGTCGGCGATGATCGGGTTCTGGCTTTGCATGGCTGCTCTTTGGAGATGGGCAGCGCGCTTGTCCAGTCCGCCAAAGTCACAATTCCACCCGGGTCTCCGCGCCGTTGCCGCCGCGCGGGCCGCCATCCGGGTTCGCCGTGATGAACTGGTAGTTCAGCACCCCGGCAAAGCACAGCCACGCCAGATAGGGCAGCAGCAGATACACCGCCCCGCGCCGCACCCGCCAGATCAGCGCCAGCGCGACCGCCAAGCTGGCAATGCCGAAGCCCAGCACCATCAGCCCGGCGATCATGTCCTGCATCCCGAAAAACACCGCCGTCCAGCTCTGTGTGCCGATGAAGTGGATGGCAAAGACGATCAGCGCCAGCCCACGGCCCTGCGCGCCCCAGGCGCTGGCGACCAAGGCCAGGGCAAGGCCGATGGCCACGAACAGGATGCTCCAGACGATCCCGAAGGCTGCCGGCGGGGGATAGATCCCCGGCTTTGTCAGCCCCGCAAACCATGCCGTGTTCGGCCCACCCAATTGCCCTGCGGCAAAGCCGATCAGCACGATCAGCGGCACCGTGAACAGCGCCCAGCGCAGGAAACTCGCACGCAATTGTTCTTTGGAAGCAAGGACGTTCATGGACCCTCCAGGTGTCCCGTCAGCGCCGCTGCGACAGCAAGCGCCCCGTGCCGGACGGCGCCGCGTTACCAGAGCCAGCGGCCAAGGCCAATCTCTTGCCGCATAATTGCCCCGCTCTGGGCCACCACCCGAGGCGCACTGCAAAAATTGTGGTGAAAATCGGGCAGAGGTGCAGGAAAGGCTTTGGGCAGCGCGAAAGTCTCTGCTAGAGCTTGCCACATTCCTGCCGCGATTCGAAAGCGCGGTGGCGGTGGGATGTGCAAGAATTCGCGCTTTTGCTCATTACGGCCCGCAAGGGTCTTAGGGGAAAATGACCATGAAGAAGATCGCTATCGTCGCCGTCGCCGGCCTCGCTCTCGCCACCGCCGCTTGCTCGCAGCCGGCTGAAGAAGCCGCCACCGAAGCTGACACCACCGCCGTCGCTGAAGAGCCCGCCGCTGAAGAAGCTGCTCCGGCTGAAGGCGATGCCATGGCTCCGGCCGCTGAAGGCGAAGCTGCTGCTGAAGCCGCTCCGGCTGAAGAAGCTCCGGCTGCCGAGTAATCCTTTACGGATTGCCGGTCCCGGCTTCGGCCGGGAAACGGACAGAAAGACCGGTAGCAATCTTCGGATTGCTGCCGGTTTTTTATTTTGTCCCTAGCCCCGACAGGCCGAGATCAGGAACTCGACATTGCCCTGCGGCCCGGTGATCGGGCTTTCCACGATCCCGGCGACACACCAGCCAAGCCCTTCAAGCCAGCCGCGCACTTCCTCGCACACGCGCTGATGCAGCGCCGGATCGCGCACTACCCCGCCCTTGCCCACCTCCTCGCGCCCCACTTCGAACTGCGGCTTGATCAGCGCGACCAGCTGGCACTGCGGCGCGGTGAGGCGGAGCGGCACTTCCAGCACCTTCGACAGGCTGATGAAGCTCGCATCGCACACCACCCAGTTGCAGGGACGGTTGATGTGGTCAGACGTGAGCAGCCGGGCGGAGAGCTGTTCGAGCACCGTCACCCGCGGGTCCTCGCGCAGCTTCCACGCGAGTTGGTTGGTGCCGCTGTCGACACAGAACACATGCGCCGCGCCGTGGGTCAGCAGGACATCGGTGAAACCGCCGGTGGAGGAGCCGATATCCATCGCACTCGCGCCTGCTGGATCGAGGCCGAAATGTTCGATCGCGTGCGCCAGCTTGATCCCGCCCCGGCTGACCCACGGATGATCGCGCCCGCGCACCTCCAGCGCCGCATCCTCGGCGATCTGGTGGCCGGGCTTGTCGATCTTCGTCTCGCCCGCAAACACCAGCCCCGCCATCACCAATGCTTGCGCCCGCGCACGGCTTTCGGCGAGGCCGCGCTCGACCAAAAGCTGATCGACACGGCGCTTTTGCGCTTTCGGGGGACGAGGTGGGTGGTCAGGCATGGACAACCACAGCCTCTAGCGCGCAAAGTGCAGGCATGAAAGCTGCTCTCCTGTCGATCGTTCTGCCCGCTCTTGCACTTGCGACCCACGCCCCTGCGCCCGCCCCGGTTGCGCTCCCGCTTTCAATTCTCACGCCTGCTCCGCTGCCAGTGGTGCAGGCCATGCCGAACGATATGTGGATGGACGCGCCAGCGACGCCGGGGGAGTGGCGCTATGAAATCAACGGTGAGGGATCGGCAGCGCTGTTTCTTGATGACCGGCAAAGTGCGAGTTTTTCGCTCTGGTGCGAGGCTCGGTCAGGCAGTGTTGCGCTTGTGCGCTATGGCACCGCACGGGAACCGCACGTCATTACAGTGCGCAGCGAGACCACCACTCGCAGCATATCGGCTGAGCAGACCCAAAGCCCATATCCCTATCTGGTCACAGCATTGAGACCATCCGACCCGCTGCTCGATGCGATAGCGCTGTCCAAGGGTCGCTTTGCGGTCGAGGTCGATGGCCTCCCGCCGCTCTACCTCCCCAGCCATGCCGAGGTCAGCCGCGTGATCGAGGATTGTAGATAAGGGGACATAGGCACGACCTGAGCGGATCGGTCGCGCAGCGACCGCAAGCGCGACCGCGCGCCCGCAGGCGCTCGATCCTGCAAGGATCGAAACGCGCCGAGGACGTGCCCGCGGAGGCGGGCACGCTCACAAGGACTCCCGATTCCATACATTAATATCCACAGGCCCATGCACAGGACATCCCCAATCTGTCCACACCCCGGCCCTGAAACGAAAAACGCCCAAGGAAACCCCGGACGTTCAGGCCGCAGTGTTACGCGGCGAGGAATGAGTATGACGGCGGAAAAGATTATTTCAAGACTTGTCTCGCCCCCTTGGATGACTCACATTGCTGCTTGAGGCCAGCGGCGAACGCGGCTCTCGGCCCCCGGTGAAACGCGGGGTCTGGCTCACAAGCGCGAAAGGAGGTGATCCGATGTCTCATGGTTCAGTAGCGAGGTCGGTGAAGATCCCTACGGAGCATACTCGGTAATTCTCCATCTGAGTAAGGCTACGTGAGCGGCACTTCCGGCCGCTGACCATGTCAAGGGCGTCTCCACCGACGGGCTGGAGACGCCCTTTTCATTTTTGGTTTTTTTCGCCCTCAAACGCCGGGCGGCGGACGTCCGTCCGCCTTGGCTTCGCGGCATAAGCCGCGGCGGGCGGTCGCCCTTGCGGGCCTGCGGCCCGTTTGATCCTCCCCTTCAGGGGAGGGGGACCATCCGCAGGATGTTGGAGGGGCGGGCGCCGTTGCTTCAATAGTCATCTTGCCCTGAGAGGCGCGCAGGATTAGGCGCGTGCCATGCAACTCACCCGCCTGCCCCACCCCTCGCCCACGCCTGACGCCACCCGCGAGAGCCTGATCGCCGATCCGGGCTTCGGCACCGTGTTCACCGATCACATGGTGATGATCGATTATGACGAGGCGGCAGGCGGCTGGCAGACCCCGGTGCTGGGGCCGCGCGAGCCGATCGCGCTCGATCCTGCCGCCAGCGTGCTGCACTATGCGCAGGAGATCTTCGAAGGCCTCAAGGCCTATCGCCACCCCGATGGCGGGCTCGGCCTGTTCCGGCCCGAGGCCAATGCCGCGCGTTTCAACGCCTCGGCCGAACGGCTCGCCATGCCCGCGCTGCCGGAAGAGCTATTCCTTGGCGCGATCCGCGCGCTGCTGGAAGTCGACGGCAGTTGGTACCCGGCGGTCGAGGGCGGCTCGCTCTACCTGCGGCCCTTCATGATCGCGACCGAGGCCTTCCTCGGCGTGCGTCCGGCGAAGAAGTACAAGTTCATCGTCATCGCCTCGCCGGCGGGCAACTATTTCAAGTCGGGCGCGAAGGCGGTGAGCATCTGGATTTCCGACTACACCCGCGCTGCCCCCGGCGGGACGGGCGCGGCCAAGTGCGGCGGCAATTACGCCGCCAGCCTCGTGCCGACCGGACAGGCCTTCGCCAAGGGCCACGATCAGGTGCTGTTCCTCGACGCCGCCGAGCACAAGTGGGTCGAGGAGCTGGGCGGCATGAACCTGTTCTTCGTGTTCGCCGATGGCACCGTCGTCACCCCGCCGCTGACCGGCACGATCCTGCCCGGCATCACCCGCAACTCGCTGATCACCCTGCTGACCGAGCAGGGGCTGAAGGTGTCGGAGGCCCCCTATTCCATCGACCAGTGGCGCGCAGATGCGGCCAGCGGCCATCTGGTCGAGGTGATGGCCTGCGGTACGGCGGCGGTCGTCACCGCGGTGGGCAAGGTCGCGGGGCCGGATGGCGAATTCACCATCGGCGCAGGCGGGATCGGCCAGACCACCGCCGCCTTGCGCGAAACGCTGGTGGGCATCCAGACCGGCCGGATCGCCGACACGCATGGCTGGGTGATGCGGGTGTAATCCTTATCGGCGCCCGGCGACGGTGCCGACGAAGAACAGCTCGTTCGCCCCGTCAAAGTTCTGATCGAGCCGATAGTTGAAGACATAGGCGAATTCGCTGCCCTGCGGGCCGAAAAAGCCGCCGTCGATGCTGCCCAATCCGCCGCCGGTGTCGAAATTGCCGGCCAATCCGGACGTCGCCTCGTTCAGCCCTCCGCTTCCCTGATAGGTGCCGATGCGGGTGGGTGTGCCGCCGAAACTGGTGTCGACGGCAAAGGAGAAATTGGCGTTGCCGGTCGTCAGGTCGACGACCAGCGCGGCCTCGGTGCCGTTGATGGTGCCGATCCGCAGCGTGCCGTTGCGGGCATCGAAGACCGTCCCGCGCACCTCGAATCCGGTGAAGGTGACCGTCGGCCCGGGGGGCAGATCGGTGTTGATCGTCGGCACGCCGGTGACGCAGAAAGCCTGAGTGCGGGCCTGCGTGCCGGTGGTCTCATCCCCCTCGATGTTGATGAAGGCCCCGCGGGTATAGACGAAGCCCTGGCCGCCGACGACGGGTGTGGCGATAAAGAAGTTCTCGGTCGCCCCCGGGGTTCGCGGCGAAGGCTTGGTGTAGCGGATCACGTTGGGATCGGTCTGGGTCTGCAAGGCGCTCGGCCCGAAGACGCTGCTGACGTTGTTGGGCGTGAAAACGCGGTAGGATTCGGTCGCCTGTGTGAAGGTGATGAGCCCGTTATTGCCGAAACTTGCAAAGCCCTCGACGCCCGGAACACCCAGCGGCGGACGACCGACATAGGCGGTGCATCCGACAGCCAGCGAACGGTCACCGGTTAGATTGGCGAAGGGCGTGTAAGTCGGCGACGGGGTTGGCGATGGCGTCGGCGTGGGGCTTGGTGAGGGACTGGGTGTCGGCGTCGGGGCCGGGCCTGACGAAGGCGGCGGCCCGCCTGAATCGCCGCCCCCGCAAGCACTCAAAGCGAGCACGAGCGCCAAACTGGCGCCATTACGAAGCCTGCGACCCATTTCCATGTCCCCCCCAATCAATACAAGCGCGTCAGCTAACACAATGCCAACTGCGGTCAATCCAGGTCTCTGTTGAAATTGCAGAAGTTTACACAGCTTTCCCAACCCATCAGAGCGACGGCAAGACGCCGCCACATAACGCGGCATTGTCACAGGCGCGCCACCCGCGATAAGAGCGCGCATGGCCCATTTGCCCTGCCACGTTGCCGCGCTCTACCAGTTCACGCGCTTCGACGATCCTCACGCCCTGCAAGCCCCGCTGCTCGCCGCCTGCGAGGCATTGGGCATCAAAGGCACGCTGCTGCTCGCGCAGGAAGGGATCAACGGCACCATCGCCGGAACCGACAATGCGCTCGCCGCGGCGCTCGGCCACATCCGCGCGCTGCCGGGCTGCGCCGACCTCGACGTGAAGTTCTCCGCCGCGCCCGCCACGCCCTTTGGGCGCCTCAAGGTGCGGGTAAAGCGCGAGATCGTCACTATGGGCGAGCCGGATATCGACCCTACCTTGAGCGTCGGCACCTATGTCGATCCGCAGGACTGGAACGCGCTGATCGCTGATCCCGATACGCTCGTGATCGACACCCGCAATGATTACGAAGTGGCGATCGGCACCTTCGCCGGAGCGGTCGATCCGGCAACCCCCTCCTTCCGCGACTTTCCTGCCTGGTTCCGCGACAATCGCAAGGAATTGCTGGCAGGCAAGAAAAGGATCGCGATGTTCTGCACCGGCGGCATCCGCTGCGAGAAATCGACCTCTTTTCTGCGGTCGGAAGGCGTGGATGCGGTCTATCACCTCAAGGGCGGCATCCTCAAATATCTCGAACAGGTGCCTGAAAGCGAAAGCCTGTGGCAGGGCGAATGCTTCGTCTTCGATGAACGCGTCAGCCTCGGCCATGGCCTCGCCCAAGGCACCCACACCCGCTGCCAGCCTTGCGGACGGCCCTTTCCGGTGGGCGAGGCTTGCTCGGTGTGCGGGCCGTGAGCCTGCCGGTCCTCTATTCCTTCCGCCGCTGCCCCTATGCCATGCGGGCGAGAATGGCCTTGTGGGCGGCGGGGGTGACGGTGGAACTGCGCGAGGTGAAGCTCGCCGCCAAGCCGCCGGCTCTGCTTGCCGCCAGCCCCAAGGGGACTGTGCCGGTGCTGGTTCTTCCCGATGGAACCGTGATTGACGAAAGCCTCGACATCATGCGCTGGGCGCTGGCGCAGGACGATCCCGAAGGCTGGCTGGCGGGGGACGACACAGACCTGATCGCGGCGAACGACGGGGTGTTCAAGCACCACCTCGACCGCGCGAAATATCCGGGGCGCTATGACGAGGACGGCGTTACCGATCACCGCGCCGAGGCCCTCGCCCTGCTGTCGCCGCTGGAGGCGCGGCTGGCTGAGGCGCCCTTCCTGTGCGGCGAGACCCGCAGCCTCACCGACATCGCGCTGCTGCCCTTCATCCGTCAGTTTGCCGCGATTGATCCGGCGTGGTTCGCCGCGCAGTCCTTGCCGCATCTGCTCGGCTGGCTCGACGGCCTGCTCGCCTCCGACCTGTTCGCCGCCGTCATGCCCAAGTTCGCTCCGTGGGCCGAGGGCGATGCGCCGGTGCTGTTCGGGCCTTAGCCCCCCAACCCCTCCCGGAACGCATCGACCAGCCAACTCGCCGCCGGCCCCAGCCGCGTGTCGCGCCGCCACAGGGCATTGAGGCCGTAATGCGCGCCGGGCTTCTCCGGCAGGTCGAGCTCCACCAGCGCGCCGCTCGCCAGATCATCGGCCACCATCGCGCGCGGCATGTTGCCCCAGCCCAGCCCCTCCTTGAGCAGCGAGTGCTTGGCCCCCAGATCCCCCAGCCGCCATGTCAGCGGACTAAGCACGGAGAATTCGCGGCCTTCGGTCAGCGGCGAACGATCGGTGAGCACCAGTTGCAGGTGACGGCGGCTTTCCCCCGGCGTCACATCCGGGCGCGCCAGCGGGTGCGCGGGCGCAGCAACGGGTATCAGTTCAATCTCGCCCACCGCCTGACGTTCGAGTGTGGGCTGGTCACCGATCACCGGCCCGCCGATGGCGAGATCGGCCCCGCCCTCGATCAGGCAGGCCGCGACCGCGCCGAGCCCCTCGATCCGCAGGGTGAGCGCGCAGGTCGGGAATATCAGGCGGAAAGTCCCCAGCACCCGCGCGGTGACCTCGCCCGGCACCATGACATCGACCACCAGCGTCAGCGAAGGCTCCTGTCCGGCATGGAGCGAACGGGCCTTGGCAAGCAGCGCGTCCGCCCCGTCGGCCACGGCCCGCGCCTCGGCCAGCAGGCCAGCCCCCGCCGCTGTCAGAACCGGACGGCGCGATCCTTCCCGCTCGAACAGGCTAAGGCCAAGCTGCGCTTCGAGCTGCGCAATACCGTAGGAAATCGCCGAGACCGCGCGCCCCATTGCCTTGGCCGCGCCGCCGAAGCTGCCCTGTTCCGCCACGGCAAGGAAGATGCGCAACTGATCGAGGGTGGGTTCGCCGAGTTTCACTTCACTGTCCCCATCCGTTCGTGTCGAGCGCAGTCGAGACACCTGCGCTTTTGCCTCTCGACTACGCTCGAGGCGAAAGGGGAATGGTGAGGCACGGCAGTCATCAGGCGTTTATGTTCGGATAATCTGAACATCTTGGCAAGTTTTATCGCACTTATCCGTTCACATCCGCTCGCCTATCTTCGTCTCAACGCAAGACAGGAGACACCCCATGATCGAACTCCGCCCCTTCAATACCCTCGGCGCTGCCAACCACGGGTGGCTGGATGCGCATCATCACTTCTCTTTCGCCAATTACCATGACCCCGCCCGCGTCCACTGGGGCGCCCTGCGCGTCTGGAACGATGACAAGATCGCGCCCGGCACCGGCTTTCCCACCCATCCGCACAGCGACATGGAGATCATCACCTATGTCCGCACCGGCGCGATCACGCACCGCGACAGCATGGGCAACGAAGGCCGCACCGAAGCGGGCGACGTGCAGGTGATGAGCGCCGGGACGGGCGTGCGCCATTCGGAATACAACCTCGAAGGCACCGACACGACGCTGTTCCAGATCTGGATCATCCCCGACGCGCGCGGCGGCGAGCCGAGCTGGGGCGCGCGCCAGTTCCCCAAGGACGACCGCAACGGCGCCTTCGTCCCGCTCGCAAGCGGGGCGGCGGATGATGATGACGCGCTGAAGATCCGTGCCGATGCCCGCGTGCTCGGCGCGACCATCCGGGCAGGCGAGAGCGTGACCTACACGCCGCGCTCGGCCGATCGCCACCTCTACCTCGTCCCCGCCACCGGCAAGCTGCGGATCGGCGATGTGGAAGCCTACGCCCGCGACGGCGTGGCGATCACGAAGCTGGCAAGCATCACCATCACCGCGCTCGAAGACAGCGAGGTGGTGCTGGTCGACGCGGCCTGAACCTTTCCCCGGAGCCGGCCGGTTCCCCCCATCCCCTCTCCACTGGCCGGCTCCACCCCCTCTCAACCTCGAAGGATCAACACAATGAGCAACATCCTCTACCTCACCGCCAGCATCCGCTCCGAGGCCCATTCCGTCTCGCGCGGGCTCGGCCAGCGGCTGGTCGACGGGCTTGCCGCGAAGACCGGCGCGAGTGTCACCACCCGCGATCTCGCCGCCAATGATCTGCCTTTCGTCAGCGCCGAACGCTTCGCCGCGAACCTCACTCCGGCCGCCGAGCGCACCGCGGAGCAGGCGGAGCTTGCCGCCATCGCCGACACGCTGATCGCCGAATTGCAGGCCGCCGATACCATCGTGATTGCCAGCCCGATCTACAATTTCGGCCCGCCCGCCGTGCTCAAGGCCTGGGCCGATCTGGTCGCCCGTGCCGGAACGACCTTCCGCTACACTCCGACCGGCCCGGAAGGTCTGCTGACCGGCAAGACTGCCTATCTCGCGATTGCCTCAGGTGGCACCCCGGTGGGCGCCGACTTCGACTTCATGAGCCGCTGGCTGACGTTCTTCCTCGGCTTCATCGGCATCACCGATGTCGAAGTGGTCGCCGCTGACGGGATCATGGGTCAGGACGGCGAGGCCAAGATCGCCGCCGCGCAGGAAGCTGCGCAGAAGCTGGCGGCATGATTTTTTGGCCCTCCGCCAGCCCGCCTTCGCTGGCGCTTCGGTGCCTGCCAGACCTCGGTTAGACGCCGGTCAGACCCCTGCCAGACCCCCTCCAGACCCCGGTCTGCGAGGGGGTTTCACGTGGAACACGGCGCCGCTCAGAGCTTGGGCCGCATCAGCTGCCATTTGAAGATCGTGCGGCTCGGGCGGATGACGATGATCGCCACCCCGATCAGCGCCATCGTCCCGCCGACGATCAGCGGCCAGTGGATCGTGTCCCCCGTCAGCCATGTCCCGAAGGCAATCGTCAGCAGCGGGGTCAACAGGGTCAGCGGCACGATCAGGTTCGCATCATGGGCCTGAAACAGCCGGAAATAGGCCGAATGCGCGCCGACCGAAACCACCACGCCGGCGAACAGGACACAGCCCGCCACGGCCAGCGGCGCAGCGGTAACTGCCTCTATTTGCCCGCTTTCCAGCACCAGTGACCCCGGCAGCATCACCCCCAGAGAGGCCAGCGCCGCCCAGGCCTGAAGGCTCACCGCGCCGACCTCCAGACGCTTTACAAAGACCGAGGCGAAGGCGCCGATGAAGACCCCGGCAAAGGCGAAGCCGAGGCCCACCGGATCACCCGCCTCCGACGGCGCGCCGATCGCAAGGCCCACGCCCCCCAGCGCCAGCGCCATGCCGAGGCCCCGCCGCCAGCGCACCTCCTCGCCCAGAAAGAAAATCGCAAACAACACGGTCAGCGGCGCGCCCGATAGGTTGACGATCCCCACGGCCGAAGGGCTCGCGGTCTGCAAGCCTATGAATTGCAAGCCGAAGCTCCCTCCGGTGATGGCAAATCCGATCAGCAGCACCAATCCCAGCCGCGCCGGCCGCCCGCGCATCAGCAGCGGGAACAGCACCGCCAAGACTACGCCCGAGCGCAGCACGGTATAGAACAGCGGCGGCAGGCCAAGGCTCGATACCGCGATCTTTGAGACCACGACATTCATCGCCCAGGCCACGTTGCAAAACAGCATGATCCCGAGCGCGGAGAGAGGCAGGCTTTTTGGCATCAGGCAGGCAGGTTTCGCGCCACCTCGTCAGGCAGGGCTTCGCGCAGTTCCTCGCGCCACACCGTTGCCACCGCATCGGACGGCGCACGCCAGTCACCCCGCGGCGAAAGTGCGCCCGCCGAGGAAACCTTCGGCCCATTGGGCAGTGCCGAACGCTTGAACTGCGAAAAGCCGAAGAACCGAGCACAGAACTTGTCGAGCCAGCGCGCTATGGTGGGAAGATTATATGCGTTTTTAGAGGTTTGCGGGAAACCAGCCGGCCACAGTCCGCCATTCGCATCCTTCCACGCATGCCACGCGAGGAAGGCGACCTTCGAGGGACGCTGGCCGTAGCGGATCACGTGGTGGAGGAAGAAGTCGTTCAATTCGTACGGCCCGATGATGCTCTCGGTCGACTGGATCGCCCCGTCCGCGTCGGGCGGCACCAGCTCGGGGGAAATCTCCGTCGCCAACACATCGCCCAGCACTTTCCCGCAAGTCTCGGTGAACTGGCCGGTGCTGATGACCCAGCGGATCAGGTATTGAATCAAGGTCTTTGGCACGCCTGCATTGACCCCGTAATGGCTCATGTGGTCACCTACGCCATAGGTGCACCAGCCGAGCGCCAGCTCGGAAAGATCGCCGGTGCCGACGACAAAGCCGCCATGCTGGCTGGCGAGGCGGAACAGGTAGTCCGTGCGAAGCCCGGCCTGCACGTTCTCGAAGGTCACGTCATGCACCGGCTCGCCGCCCGCAAAGGGATGGCCGATGTCTTCGAGCATTTTCAGCGCCGCCGGACGAATGTCGATTTCGTCCGCGGTGATCTCCATCGCCGTCATCAGGCGGTGGGCGTTGGCCCTCGTCCCCTCCGAGGTGCCGAAGCCGGGCATTGTGTAGCCGCGAATGGTCGTGCGCGGCAGGCCCAGCCGGTCACACGCCTTGGCCGCCACGATCAGCGCATGGGTGGAATCGAGCCCGCCCGAAATCCCGATCACGAGGCTTTTCGCACCAGTCGATTCGATCCGCCGCATCAGCGCATCGACCTGGATGTTGAACGCCTCGTAGCAATCCTCGTCGAGCCTCTCCGGCCGGTCAGGCACGAAGGGGAAACGCGCGACCGGGCGCACGAGGCCGATGTTGCCTGCCGCATAGGTGTGTTCGAACACGATCCGGCGATAGGTGTCAGCGGGGCTCCCGGCCCATTCCGCAGCGTCGGCAAAGGTCTGGTTGCGCATCCGCTCCGCCGCCAGGCGTTCGGTGTCGATATCGACAACGCACAGCTCGCCTGTCCGGTCGAACCGCTCCGACTGCGCGAGCAGATCGCCCATCTCGTAGATCACGCCCTGCCCGTCCCACGCGAGATCGGTGGTGCTCTCGCCGTGACCGCTGGCCGAATAGACATAGGCCGCGATGGCGCGCGAGGCCGAGGAGCGGCAGTGCAGGTGGCGATCATCCGCGCGCCCGATGGTGACGGGCGAGGCCGAAAGGTTGCACAAGATCAGCGCGCCGGCCAGCGCGGCCTGCATCCCCGGCGGCACTGGCGCCCAGAAATCCTCACAGATTTCAACGCCGAAGCGGAAGCCGGGGAGATTGGCGGCGGCAAACACCAGATCGGTGCCGAACGGCACTTCCTCGCCCGCCACCCCGATCCAAAGGTCGGTGCAGCCGCGCCCATGGGCGAAGTGCCGTTTTTCATAGAACTCGCGATAATTGGGCAGAAAACTCTTGGGAACGACACCCAGAATCTGTCCGCCTGCAATGACCACCGCGCAGTTATAGAGCTTGTCTGCCCGCCTGAGCGGGGCGCCCACCACCAGCACCGGCGTCAGCTCCGCTGAAGCAGCCACCACCTCGGCCAGAGCCTGCTCGACCCGCTCGATCAGCGCGTGCTGGAGCAGAAGATCGTCAATCGCGTAGGAGGATAGGGTCAGTTCGGGAAACACGACCAGATCGACGTTCGCCTCATGAGCCTTCCTCGCCTCGGCCAGCACGCCGGCCGTGTTGTGGGCGACATCGGCGGTGCGGCTCGCAGGCGTCGCGGTTGCCACGCGCACGAAGCCATGGTCATGGCAGTCGAAGAAGGGGTGCGAGGTCTCGCTCATGATGCTTCACGCGCTCCGGGTGGGCCTTGCCACAGGCTCTAGCGGCTAATCCTTGCCGTTCCTAGCAGCCCCCCAAAAAGTCCTGCTTCGCGCGCCCCAAGCCAATTTGCTGTCACCGGCGCTTGCGGAGCGGCGAAGGAGGCTTCAAGTGTCCCCCACATCATCAAGGAGCCGCACGCCATGGCCGATGCCACCTACACCCCGCCCGCCGTCTGGAGCGCCGACACCGTTTCAGGCGGGCGCTTCGCCAGCATCAACCGCCCGACGGCGGGCGCGCGTGAGGAGAAAGAACTCCCGCTCGGCGAAAACCCATTCCAGCTCTATTCGCTCGCCACGCCCAACGGGGTGAAGGCGACGATCATGCTCGAGGAATTGCTCGAAGCCGGACATAACGGCGCGGAATATGACGCCTGGACAATCAACATCGGCGCAGGCGAGCAGTTCGGCAGCGGGTTTGTCGACATCAACCCCAATTCCAAGATCCCCGCCCTGCTCGATCGTAGCAACCCGCAAGCCCCGTTTCGCGTGTTCGAGAGCGGCGCGATCCTTGTCCACCTGGCGGAAAAGTTCGGGATGTTCCTCCCCACCGATCCGCAGGCCCGCGCCGAGGTGCTGAGCTGGGTGTTCTGGCAAGTGGCAAGCGGCCCCTTCATCGGCGGCGGCTTCGGCCATTTTTACGCCTACGCACCCGAAAAATACGAATATCCGATCAATCGCTATGCGATGGAAACAAAGCGGATCTTCGACGTCGCCGACCGGCGGCTGGCGGAGAGCCGGTTCCTGGCGGGCGACGAATACACCATCGCCGACATCGCCAACTTCCCGTGGCTTGCCCCCTTCACCGAAGGGACGATCTACAATGACGCAAAGACTTTCCTCAGCATCGACGAATACCGCAACGTCGCGCGCTGGGTGGCCGAGATCAAGGCCCGCCCCGCCGTGCAGCGCGGGCGGATCGTCAACAAGGTGTGGGGCGATGAGGACACGCAGCTCAAGGAACGCCACTCCGCCGCCGACTTCGCAGGCAAGCGGCTCGATTAGGTGCAGGCACGAAAAAAGGGGGCAATTGGCTGTTTTCGCCCCCTTCACAACGCCGTTGGAGCCGTTATAGAGCGCGGCTCTTGCTGGGGCGTAGCCAAGCGGTAAGGCAGCGGTTTTTGGTACCGCCATGCGAAGGTTCGAATCCTTCCGCCCCAGCCACGAACATTTTCCGCCTTATGAAGCACCGCGCTGCTGAACTGCAATCGCCTTGAGGCCATCCGCATCATTGCACGCGTAACTGCTCGACACAGCAGGGCGCTTCGATCAGTTTCTGTGCAATGACGCTCATCCCCCTTGAACGGCCTCGGGTTCGGTCCACCGTGCCGTGGATCATTGTGTCGCTTGCCGGTGTGATCGTACCAGCCCTAGCCCTGCTGCTGCTGTTTGGCACGCCAACCGCTCCTGCAATGCTTGCTCTGGCAGCCGGGCCGGTTCTTGCGATTGGACTGATGGGCGCAGGCATGATTGCAGCCGCGACCGACGGGCGGCTGTGGGTGGGCGTTCTGCTGGCCTTGCTGTCGGGGATGGTGCTTAGTGTGGTGGCGCGGACGCTTGGGTTGCTGCCCTTGCCTGACCCGGTTTCGGCCACGCTCGCGCTTGTCATTGCCAGCGTCAGCTTTGCTGCAAGGGGCGCGCTGTTTGCCAGGTCTGCTGCCGAGCGAGGATGGTGGATCGCCGTTGCGGTGGTTGCAGGCGAGGCGGCGATCGTGGTGACTGCCTGGGCCAAGCCCGATGCCTTGCCGCAATGGCTTTTGGCACTGCTTCCAGCGCAGTGGGCAACCACTGCGATCCAGATGGCGATCAGCGGTTCAGGCACCCGTGGAGCGGTCCCGGCACTGGTGGCGCTGGGCGGCACGGCGGCAACCACGCTGCTGGTGGCAATGCTGTGGCCACGCCGCTGGCCCTATCTCCTGATGTTCTCGGCATGGCTCGGCCTGTCGGCACTGGTTTATCATCAGCCTGCACCGCCAGAACCCATCGAAGCGGCCAGGACAGTCAGAGGTTCTTAAGATCATTCGGCAAGACTGCGGCCTCCAGCCCTTGAAGGATGCCGCACATGTTCCGGTCCGCAAAGATCCACGCTCTCGCCGCTGTTGTTGCCCTCGGCGCGCCTGCGACCGCCAAGGCCAACGTCATCGAGGGGACCGCCGAGGTAATCGACGGGGATTCGCTCAGGGTGGGCGGCAGCGAGGTGCGGCTGTTCGGGGTCGACGCCCCAGAATTCACTCAGACCTGCTACAGCGACGGAGCGCCGGTCGCCTGCGGGATTATGGCCAAGGAGGCGCTGGAGGGCATGATCGGCGGCGGCCGACTGGTCTGCACGCCGCAGGACACCGATGCATTTGGCCGCGTTGTCGCCCGCTGCAGGACATCTGGCGTCGATGTCGGCGATGCACTTGTAGCTTCCGGATGGGCCACGGCCTTCAGGCGCTATGGTGATGATTATATCGCCGCAGAGGCCCGCGCCCGGGCATCGCGCGCGGGGATCTGGCGATGGGATTTCCAGCGTCCGGAGGACTTCAGGGCAAGCCAGCAGTCCGCACCAGAGCCCCGACGCACCACTCGTACCGGTACGCTGGCAATCGCGGCGCCGCGCCGGTACGAGAGCGGCGGGATGTGCAGGATCAAGGGCAATCATTCACGCCGGGGCGACTGGATCTACCATCTTCCGGGCATGCCCTATTATGATGCAACTCGCGCCGAAGTATACTTCTGCACCGAAGCGCAGGCTCAAGCAGCCGGTTATCGCCGGGCAATTGTGCGATAATCGGCAGCAGCACGCGCTCGACCTAATGGTCGGCGCGATCGAACCTTGTGGCTGAGCCCTTACGATTGTTCCGAGGGATGGTCGCAACATCGTAAACGCGGCGTCGTGTGTTGTGTCTCCTCAACTGCGAATCTATCCAGAGCCGGGATGACCTCCCTTGTCGGGCTGCGCAGGATCGGCCAGCCCGGTAAGCCCCAGCGGCACGTAATCGCCAATGGCAAGCTGTTCAAAGACGCCCATTCCCGTCTCGCCGTCAGTCCCTTCCACCCGGCAAAGCATCTGTACGTGAAGATTGTCCGGTCGGGCGGGATCGATGCTAGCAAGATCAATATCCTCGCGCTCCACCTCCAGTTCCCCGTGGTCGAGCCCATGGCCCCATTTGGGCGAGGTATAGCCCAGCCCTCGCATCTGGAATCGGGCAAGCGGCGTCAGGCGGAATTGCTCAGCGCCGACCGTCAATACGCTCGACCCCGGCCACCGGCTGCCAGCAACAAGGGTAGCTGCCATCTGCGGGGCGTGGTGCTCGATGAAGCTTGCGACCCCGCCGCCATCCGGCGCAATCACCGCACGCGTGTTCCAGGCCGTGCCATCGGCATGGGCGTTGAGGTGAAAGAACAGGCTGCGCCCCGGCAGGTTGATCGGAGTCCACTGCCAGAAGAACTGCGGCACTGCGCGTCCGGCGAATTGCGGATCAGCCGCGCCGATGGGCCGCACACCCCAGCTGCGATCGCGCGTCCCCATTGTGCCAGAGGCCAGCACCTCGCGTGAACCGTCCACTTCAATCCAGCCGGTATAATGTCCGTTCTGGGTAAGGCGGGTGTAATCCATCACCGTTCGCGGGCCGATGCGCCAGGTGAAGCGTGGCTCCTCGATCGGGAAGGCGCGCCCGGCAAAGGTGATGTCGGCGGCAATCCCCTCGCCCTCGACCATCAGACGAAGCGACTGAAGTGGCTCGACAATTTCGATACGGACAGGCCCGCACTCCAGCCCCATGCGCTCCATCCCGAGCCGGCGACTGGCGTGGAGGCAATGCTGCACGCCGTCTCGAACAACGCAGAAATGCGCGTCCGCCACGTCGAGATGCGGATAGACCCCGAAGGCCGCGGCAAAGAAGCTGCTGCCATCAGGCGCATAGCCGTTGAAGAAATAGCGGTCGTAGAAATTGCGATCGGTCCCCGCATAGGCGACCGGATCGGGAGTCTGGTGGATCGGGTAATCATCCCCGCGGCTCAGAGCCATCGCATCATCCCTTTTTCAGCATGGCAAGGCTGTCGTGCTGGCAGGCCAAAGCGCAGGCACCGCGGGCCATCGACAGGAAATTGTCATCGCCCCGTTCGGTGCGCACAACGAAGGCGGCGCTGAACACGGCAGTCGAGACACCGTGGAGCGCTCCTACCACATAGTCGCGCCAGATTTCCTCCACGCTGAGTGGTACCCCGCGCGCGGTCATTTCAGCGCAGTAAAGCTCGAGCAATTCGCGTTCATGCGTGCGGCGCAACACGTCCCCGATCCCGCAGCCGAGGAAATAGCCTAAATCTGTCAGACCATTACCGACAGTAAGCGTCTGCCAGTCGAGCACGGCGATCGGCTCTGCTCCGCCCTTGATATCGAACAGCAGATTGTCGAGCCGGAAGTCGCCATGGACCAGGCTGGTCTTCTCTACCGCCCGGTCGGTCGTGGCGGTGATCTCTGCCAACTCCTCGCATAGTGCCATGTATTCAGGTTCCAGCACCCCGGCGTAACGCTCGCGGAAGATGGCCTGAGCCTGAGGGTAGAGCGCCTTCACCTGTGCAGCGGCAGTGGGATCGGGCTGGAGCCAGTCAGCATCGAGGATCGCCGGATTGTGCCAGCTTGGCGCGTGGAGCGCTGCGGCCTGACGCACGCCTTCGCGCGCATCCTCCAGCGAGCATCCCGCAATCTGGTTCCCACCCCGCGCCGGACCAAGATCTTCAAACAGAAGGAAAAACGTCGCCCCGTCCGGCGCTATTTCGGCAAACAGGACCCGGGGGGTGCGCACCGGCAATTGCGGCGCAAGCTCGCGGTAGAAGCGCACTTCCTTGGCATAGAGCCCCAGCATCGCCGCTGTGCCGCGGCTGGTGGGATCGGCAGCAGCGAACTTGCCCGCCAGGGTCACCGGCCCTGCCTCATCGCCAAAATCCAGGGTGAAACGCACCGAGTCGCCCACCTGCCCGGTGCCGATCGGCTCCCAGTGCCAGTCACTTGGCGCACGGCCCAGCACCGCTTCCCACCAACCGGGGGTGATTGCGTCCGGGTGCGCCGGAAATCCGTTCATTTCGTCCTCTCCCGCTTACGGGATAGGCAGCACAGCCGAGCTCGGCAATGGGCTTGGCGTGTTTCACATGAAACACCGCGCAAGCGCGCGCGGGAGGGGGTCTGGACGCGGGCTAAGCAGGGTCTAAACGGAGCAAGACCCGATCAAGCGGAGGTTTGACACCGGGTAAGACGCGTTTGGCTCTGGCCGGGCGAGGAGGTTCAGACTAGAGCAACCCCGCCTTTTCCCACTCCCGGCCTGCCACGCGTGGGCCATCACACAGCGACCCCCCAAATCCATGTCCTCAGCTTTCATCGCGCTCCAGCACCTTTTGCCCCAGCACGCTCTGTCGCGGCTTGCCGGACGGCTCGCCGACAGCCGCCGCCCGTGGCTGCGCGATCGCCTGATCCGCCGCTTTGCCGCCGCCTATGCGGTCGACCTTTCCGAAGCCGAGCGCCAGATCGGCCAGTTTGCCAGCTTCAACGACTTCTTCACCCGCGAGCTGAAGCCGGGCGCCCGCCCGCTGGCGGATGCGGCGCAGTTCATCCTCTCGCCTGCCGACGGCGCGATCAGCCAGTGCGGCACGATTACCGCCGGGCGCATCCTGCAAGCCAAGGGGCGCGATTACAGCGTGACCGAAATCCTTGGCGGCGATGAGGCAGAGGCAGCGCGGTTCGAAGGCGGGACGTGGATGACGATCTACCTCTCCCCGCGCGATTACCACCGCGTGCACATGCCCGCTGCCGGAACGCTGGCAGCCACGACCTACCTTCCGGGCAAGCTGTTTTCGGTCAACACCGCCACCGCTGACGGGGTCGACAGGCTGTTCGCCCGCAACGAACGCCTCGCTTGCCTGTTCGACGGGCCGGATGGGCGCTTTGCGAGCATCATGGTGGGCGCGATGATCGTCGCCGGGATTGATACCGTCTGGCCGAGCAAGCACCGGACCCACGGCGCTGCATTGCTGCATGAGGATTTCGGCGGCACCGGCCCGGTGCTCGCGGCAGGGGCGGAAATGGGCCGCTTCTACCTTGGCTCCACCGTAGTCTTGCTGTTCGAGCCCGGACGGGTGCAATGGCTCGACGGGCTGGAGGCGGGAACTGCCTTGCGCATGGGGCAGGCAATCGGACGACGGCTTGGCGCCGGGTGACGGGCGGCGTTTGACAATCTCCGGCCGCTCTCGCAGACAAGCGCGCGAGAGAGGCTCTCGAAGGGGATCATTATCGTGCAAGCGCAAATTCTCGCGCCCGCTGCCGTGCTGGTGGTGTGGTCGCTGGTGGTGTTGTTGTGGATCATTCCGGCGCGTTTCGGCGCGGTGGCGAAGCTGGAAGACAAGTCCGCGCTGGCGGGCAAGGTGGGGGTCCGGGGGGCCGACCTTGAAGGCGTATTGCCCGACAAGGCCAACTGGCCTGCGCATAACTTCACCCACCTGATGGAACAGCCGACCGTGTTCTACGCGACGGTGATGATCCTTGCGATCATGGGGCCGGGCGCGCTCGATGTGACGCTGGCGTGGATCTATGTCGGCGTGCGGATCCTGCATTCGCTGTGGCAGAACCTGGTCAACACCATTCCGGTGCGCTTCGGCCTGTTCCTCATCAGCACCACCGCGCTGATCGTGCTGGCGGTGCGTGCGGTGATGGCAACCCTGCTGGCCGATCCTTCGGCCCTGCCCGCCTGAGGAGAGCACCATGATCGGAATGGATATTCTGCAACCCGTCGTGGTGCTGCTGGCGTGGACGATGGTAATGTGGGTGTGGATGTATGCGGTGCGCCTGCCCGCGCTGACGGCTTCAGGGCTGAAGCCCGATGACGCGCGCAACACCAAGACGCTCGACGGAGTTCTGCCGGAAAAAGCGCAGTGGAAAGCGCATAATTACAACCATCTGCACGAAGCACCTACAGTCTTTTATGCAGTAGCGATCGTGCTGGCGCTTATCGGGCATGGCGATGGCATGAACGCGACCATCGCGTGGGCCTATGCCGCCTTGCGGATCGCGCATTCGATCGTACAGGCAACGATCAACAAGGTGGCGCTGCGTTTTGCGCTCTATGCCCTGTCGAGCATCGCCCTGATGGTGCTGATCTTCCACGCGGCGATCCCGGTGTTTGATCTGCACCTGTTCGGTTGAGGAACAGACACAGACGGGGCGGCGGGCTATTCCGCCGCTTCGGTTTCCTTGGCTGCATGGGCGCGGGCTGCAAGATAGCGTTCGGCATCGAGCGCGGCCATGCAGCCCATCCCCGCCGCCGTCACTGCCTGCCGGTAGACGTGATCGGTTACGTCGCCTGCGGCAAACACGCCGGGGATCGCGGTCTTGGGCGTGCCGGGTTCGGTCAGCAGATAGCCGCTCTCGTCCATCGGAAGCTTGCCCTTGAACAACTCGGTCGCGGGTGCGTGACCGATGGCGACAAAGGCCCCGTCGACCTCAAGCGTTGATGCCTCGCCCGTCACCGTATCGGTCAGCGCAAGGTGGTGGAGCATGCCGTTTTCGCCCGCCTCGAAGCTGTCCACGGCCTTGTTCCACAGCACCGTGATCTTGGGATTGGCGAACAATCGCTCCTGCAAAATCTTCTCGGCGCGCAAGCTATCGCGGCGGTGGATCAGGGTGACGTTGTCCGAGTGGTTGGTGAGATAGAGCGCCTCTTCCACGGCGGTGTTGCCACCGCCGATCACCGCAACCTTCTTGCCGCGATAGAAGAACCCGTCGCAGGTCGCGCAGGCGCTGACGCCCTTGCCGCCCAGCGCCTGTTCGCCCGGAACGCCGAGCCATTTGGCCTGCGCCCCGGTGCAGATCACCACGCAATCAGCGATATATTCATCCCCGCTGTCCCCGATGGCGCGGAACGGAGAACCGTTGTCGAAATCGACCGAGACAATGGTATCCCAGATCATTCGCGTGCCGACATGCTCGGCCTGCGCCTTCATCTCCTCCATCAGCCATGGCCCTTGCACCACATCGCGAAAGCCGGGGTAGTTCTCGACATCGGTGGTGATGGTGAGCTGGCCGCCGGGCTGAAGCCCTTGCACAACAATGGGTTCCAGCATCGCCCGGGCCGCGTAAATGGCGGCGGAATAGCCCGCCGGGCCGGAGCCGATGATGAGCATCTTGGTGGTGTGGGTCGCCATGGGTTGTCTTCCGGTGAATCTCAGGGGAGCGATATGGAGGCGCTGCGCGCGATTGTCACGCCACCAGCCTGGCTCTGAGGCGCTGCTTGCGGGCCTCGTCCACACCTAATTGCGTGGCGAGATAGGTGTCGAGCGAGCCGTGATCTTCTGTCACCTTTGCGATGTAAGTGTCTATATATTCTGGCAGAACGCCCATGAGATTATGGAGCGCCTCTGGCTCTATGGTGCCATAATGCGCCTCCATCCGGGGAAGCGACTGGCGTTCGAGGATGGCGCGGGTGGGTGCGGCATTAGTCAGCAGGAATTCTTCAACAATATCATCATGATGCACCCCGAGCACATGGAGCAGCAGGCTCGCCGCGATCCCGGTGCGGTCTTTCCCAGCGAAGCAATGCACCAGGCTGCCGCCGTCATTTTCGTCCAAGGCCTTGAAATAGCGACTGAACATATCGATCATCGCGGGGTTGACCGGCATCCGCGTATAGACCGCCAGCATCCGTTCACGTGCCTTCTGCGGGGTCATCACCACGCGCCCGCCCCCGCCTTCATGCGGCGGTGAGTTCGACGTTTCCCCATCATAGGCAAGGACTTGTGCGGCAAACTTCGGATGGCGTCTGCACGGAAATCCCGCCCGCTCGCTCACCCCGCGCAAGTCGATCACGGTACGGATATCGAGCGCATGGAGCAGATCGAGGTCGGCGTCGCTGGCTTCCATGTGCTGACCCGAGCGCAGCAGCACGCCGGTCCGCACGCGCCCGCCCCCCGGCACCGCATATCCACCATAATCGCGAAGATTATGAATGCCTTGGGTGACAAAGAACGGGCCGATCCGGGCCGTGTTGGTATCTGTATCGAGAGAATCGCTGGTCATCGCGAACAACCCTTGCAGGTGCGCAGGGCCGGGGCAAGCCGGGGCTGACTGGGGTCTAGGGGATGATGCGGAGGGTTCGGGCAGGCCCGACAAAACCGGCGGGCGGCTAGACCGGCACGATCCAACAGCCAAGTACGAGGCCCCGCCCCCATGGCCCGAATCCTGATCGCCGATGATGACGAACTGATCGCTGCCCTCGCCAGCGAGGTGCTGATTGATGCTGGCCACGCTTGCGGCTGGGTGACAAGCGCCGAGGAGGCCTGGCGCTGCATCGGCCGCAAGCGTCCCGACATCCTGTTGCTCGACCAGTCGATGCCGGGCGAATCCGGCATGAGCCTGCTGCGCCGCCTGCGCCGCTCTGCACAATTCTACGATCTGCCGGTGATGATGTTCACCACCATGCAGGGCGAACAGGACGAGCTTCAGGCGATCTATGCCGGCGCTCAGGATTTCGTCTCCAAACCCTTCGACCCGGTCAATCTGGTCGCGCGGATCAGCCGCATGATCAAGCTGCGCGCCGGCCGCCCGCGCCATGTCGATCTGGTGAGCGCAGTGCGCGAGCAGAGCCTTGCCGCTCCCCTCGCAACACCGCCTCTGCGCCGGATGATCTAGGCAGCTTCGGTTGCCTCGCCTTCCGAGCGGCCGGGTGCTCCACCCGGCTCGAACACGCTACGCCGCAGCTGCCCGGCGCTGCGCGTCCAGCAGCCCGCGCCCGATCACTTGTGCCTGGATCTCCGCTGCGCCTTCGAAGATGTTGAGGATCCGCGCATCGCACAACACCCGGCTGATCGGATATTCCAGCGCGTAGCCATTGCCGCCGTGGATCTGCACCGCATTATCCGCCGCGCTCCATGCGGCGCGCGCGGCGAGGAGCTTGGCCATCCCGGCCTCGATGTCGCAGCGGCTGCGGCGATCCTTGGCCCGCGCCGCGAAATAGGTAAGTTCACGCGCCATCACCGTCTCTGCCGCCATCAGCGACAGTTTGTCAGCCACCCTTGGAAAGGCGACCAAGCTCTCGCCGAACTGCTTGCGGCTCAGCGCATAGTCCAGGGCAAGGTCAAAGGCGTTCCACGCCACGCCCACGGCCCGCGCGGCGGTCTGAATGCGGGCGCCCTCGAAAGTCCGCATCAGTTGCTTGAAGCCCTGCCCCTCGCGCCCGCCGAGCAGGCCGTCCGCAGCCACGGCAAAGCCATCAAACCCGAGCGCGTATTCTTTCATGCCCCGGTAGCCGAGCACTTCGATCTCGCTGCCCTCGATCCCCGCGTCGGGGAACGGCACGGCGTCGGTGCCGCGGGTCTTCTCTGCCAGCAGCATCGACAGGCCGGCATAGCCAGCCTCGCCCGGATCGGTGCGCACCAGCATGGTCATCAGATCAGCGCGGGCGGCGTGGGTGATCCAGGTCTTGGCCCCCGTCACCCGCCAGCTGCCGTCGCTCTGGCGTTCCCCGCGCGTGCGGACAGCAGCAAGATCGCTGCCGGTATCAGGTTCGGTGAACACCGCGGTCGGCAGGCACGAGCCATCAGCAATGCGCGGGAGCCAGCGCGCCTTCTGCTCGTCCGTACCGTTCTCCCCGATCAGTTCGCCCGCGATCTCCGACCGCGTGCCAAGGCTGCCGGCACAGATCCACCCGCGCGACAGCTCCTCGGACACCACCGCCATTGCCAGCTTGCCCAGCCCCAGCCCGCCATGGCTTTCCGGGATGCAGACGCCGAACACGCCGAGCGCGGCCATTTCGGCGATCACCGCATCGGGGATCAGCGCATCGGCAAGGTGCCATTGATGGGCAAAGGGTGTAATCTTCTCGGCGGTAAAGGCGCGGAAGCTTTCGCGCACCAGATCGAGCGTCTGGTCCCCCAGAGCCTCGCAGGGGCGCACGCCGTCCGCCAGCAGTGCCGCACAGCGGGCACGGGTTTCAGGGGTACTGCCTTCAGCGAGCAGGCGCGCGGTCGCCGGGTGCGCGGCAAGGTTGCGCGCGGCGCTTTCGAGCCCGAAGGCCGACGGGCGCACCACCTCGTGGGCGCTCATTGGCACGCCGCTGGTGATCTGCGCGAGGTATTCGCCGAACCCGATCCTCAGCGTCAGCGCCTCGATCTCACCGAACGCCCCGTCATGCTCGGCGCGCACCGCCCAGTCGAGCGTGGCTTCCAGCGCAGTGATCGTGGCCGCGATCCACGCCATGCCGTGCAGCCTGTGCTGTTCACGCGCAATCAGCGCCGGCTGCGGCACCCCGTCAGGCGCCACCACCTGCCCCGCAACGGCGCGCACCTGTTCTGCATATTCCCGCGCCGCGCCCAGACTCGCGCGCGCCAGACCGATCCATTCACTCATGCCCCCTTCGCTAGCAGAGGCGCAGGGCCAATGCGAAGCCGCAAGTTTGGTGAAAGGCAAACGATCACAGCCCAAGCAATGTTGCTTCAGGGTGACAGTGGGCGCACAAAAATGGCGTTGACAAGGGCTTGGAGCCATTTGCCCCTTAACCCGGCGTGTCAAAAGCGCGATACGTCAAATGCGCCATTGGATCGCCAATGTGCGCCAACTTGGATGGGGGCGATGCGGACAAGGGAAAGCCTTGCCGCGTGGTCTTGCGCAGGAAGAACCGCGAAAGCGAAGCCTTCCGGGCATACAGGGGCCCGGATGCGCGGACATCGCGAAACGAACAGGCTTCGGCAGGGCTCGGCTCTGCTGGCAGGCCAGATTTACCTATGCGAGGACAATTTATGCGCATTTTGAAGGTTACACTCCACTCGGCCTCGCGCCCCGCGCTGGCCGCCGCTCTGCTGGTCGCCGGTTTAGTGCCGACCGCAGCAGCCAGCGCCCAGGACAGCGTGACCGATGAAGAAGCGGCCGATGAAACGGCGCAGCAGCAGATCATCGTCACCGGTTCGCGCATTTCGCGCGATCCCAACGCGGTGGCTCCCGTGCCGATCAGCACGGTCGATGCCGATGACCTGCGCAATTTCGGCGGCACCGATGCCACGGCTGCGCTGCGCCAGATCCCGGCGCTGATTTCCTCCGGCACCGTGGCCGACTCGATCGAGCGTGGCGGCGGCGGCGTGGGTCAGGCGACCCTCAACCTGCGCCAGCTCGGCTCGAACCGCACGCTGGTGCTGGTCGATGGCTGGCGGCACGTTTCGGGCGTGGCCGGTACGCAGACGGTCGACGTGGCGACCATCCCCAACGCCCTGATCGAGCGGGTTGAAGTGCTCACCGGGGGCGCCTCGGCGGTCTATGGTGCGGACGCGGTGACCGGCGTCGTCAACTACGTGCTCAAGCGCGATTTCGAAGGCGTCCAGCTCAATGGGCAGATGGGCCTTTCGACCAAGGGCGATGGCCGCAGCTACCGGCTTGAAGGCGTGGTCGGCCAGAACTTCGCCGATGGTCGCGGCAACGTGACGCTGGCAGCTGGCTACACCAACGATGACGAGATCCTGTTCGGCGACCGCGAATTCACGCGGGACAATGGCCGTGGCAACAACTCGACCACCTATGCCAACCCGCTGCGCCGCTTCCAGGCCGGGGACATCAACCCGACAACCATGCCGAACTTTGCCAGCCGTTTCCGGCTCGGCGGTCCCGGGCCGGGCTCGACCCGTTTCCCGGTCGGCCCGCTGATCCCGACGCAGGCGCAGGCCAACACCCTGTTCCCCGGCGGCATCACCCCTGCCGAACAGGCGCTGATCGACCGGGCAGCCGGTTCGCCCGCCTTCGTGATCGGATCGGACCCGCGCTTCGCGATTTCGTCGAACCGCGGCCTGATCTTCCGCAACGATTTCGATTTCTTCAGCGCGGATACCAACAACAACGGCATCCCGGATTGTAACGAGAGCTTCATCGGCCGCACCGGTTTTGGCGGCGGCGGCTGCCTCGTCACCAATGACGATGGCACTGTGCGCCCGTTCCAGGACGGCATCATCGCCACGGGTGCGAACCAGTTCGGCGGCGACGGCGCGGTGGAGCGCACCAACGAAGCCTCGCTGATTCCGGGCTCCGAGCGCATCTATGCCAACCTGCGCTCCAGCTTCGAATTCTCGCCGGCGGCGCGGGCCTGGATCGATGCGAAGTACGTTCGCACCGAAACCACCAGCCGCAGCAACTACAACACCTTCTACGACAGCCTGTTCATCGCGCCTGACAACCCCTTCATTCCCGACGTGCTGCGCGCCGACGCGAATGAGGCTGGCGGTCTGCGCATCAGCCGCGACTTCCTCGATCTCGGGCCGGGCATTTCGACCGCCAAGCGCGAGACCTATCGCCTGGTTGCCGGGCTCGACGGGGAAATCACGCCGAACCTGCGGTACGAACTGGTCGGCAATTATGGCCGGACCGACAACGTCAACACCTTCAGCAACTCGGTGCAGTATGACCGCCTGTTTGCTGCGATCGACGTCGTGACCGATCCTGCCACCGGACAACCGGTCTGCCGCTCGACGCTCAACCCCAATGCCCCGCCGCATCCGGGTTCGGAATTCTTCCCGGTAATCGCGCCCGGCTTCTTCACTTTCCGTCCGGGTGACGGCCAGTGTGTGCCGGTGAGCCTGTTCCGCGGGATCAACTCGGTGAGCCAGGCCGGCGTCGATTTCATCACCACCCCGACCACCAACCGGTTCCGTCTCGAACAGACCGTCATCACCGGCATCCTGAGCGGCGATACGGGCGCGTTCTTCAACCTTCCGGGCGGCGCGGTGAAGTTCTCGCTGGGCGCCGAATACCGTGAGGAAAAGTCGCGGTCGCGCTTCAACGACCTGCTGCTGGGCCTGTTGCCCGAAGGCTCGCCCGCCGGCCCGGCGGGAACCTTCATCGGGGACATCTCGCCCAACCAGACCCTGCTGTTCGATGCGGCTGCGCGTCAGTTCAACGCGGGCGGCCAGTTCAACGTGAAGGAAGTCTTCGGCGAAATCCTGCTGCCGGTGCTCGATGATACGCCGTTCTTCCACGAACTGACCATCGGTGCGGCCGGTCGCTATGCCGATTACTCGACCGTGGGCGGCACCTTTACCTGGAACGTCAACGGCGTGTGGGCTCCGATCCCCGACGTGCGGTTCCGCGGTGCCTATGCTCAGGCGATCCGTGCGCCCAACATCGCCGAACTGTTCGATCCGCAGCAGGGCGCGACCTTCCGTCCCAACGATCCGTGCAGCCAGTCGAACATCGACCGTCTGATTGCCGATGGCGATCCGGCGGCTCAGAACCGTCTGAACAACTGCCGTGCTGACGGGATCCCGGCTGGCTATGAAGACCCGCTGACTGCGCGTTTCTCCGGTACCTCGGGCGGGAACCCCAACCTGCGGGAAGAAACCGCGACGACGATCACGGCCGGTGCTGTGATCCAGCCGCGCTTTATCCCCGGCCTGACGCTGTCGGCGGATTACTACTCGATCAAGATCGAGGACGCGATCCAGGCCGTCACATCGCAGGATATCGTCGACAGCTGCTATGACCTGCCGACCTTCCCGAACGACTTCTGCGGTCTGTTCACCCGTAACCGGACGCCCGGCTCGCCGACGTTCCTCGGGCTGAACTTCCTGCAGCAGACGCAGATCAACTTCGCCAAGCTCGAAACCCGCGGGGTCGATTTCCAGGCCAATTACGGGTTCGATGTTGGCAAGAACAACTTCAACATCAACATCGGCGGCAACTGGACCGAGCGGCTCAACCGCTTCTTCGATCCGGTTGATACCTCCTTCATCAACCCGGGCCTTGGCGAACTGGGCGCACCGGAATGGTCGGGCTTTGGCTCGGTCACCTGGAACCGGGGCGACTTCACGCTCAACTACGGGGTGCAGTACATCGATTCGACTGCAGTCGCATCGGTCATCCAGATCGAGCGACTGGAGACTGAATTCGGTCCGGCCGGTCTGGCGCCGGAGTACTGGCTCCACAACGTCGCCTTCAACCTCGATGCCACTGATCAGATCAGCTTCTACGGCGGCATCAACAACCTGACCGACGAGGAGCCTTACCTCTCCAGCTCGGCCTACCCGGTTTCGGGCATCGGGCGCACGGTCTTTGTCGGGGTGAACGCGCGGTTCTGATCGCGCGCCGCTTTCGGCGGTGCATTACGGCGGGCGGGACAGTTCAGGCTGTCCCGCCCGTTGCCGTTTCTATTCGCGCATGCCCAGCAGGCTGCGGGCGACCACCCAGTTGTGGATCTCGCTCGGCCCGTCATAAATGCGCATGGTGCGCAGCTTGTTCGACATGAGATACAGCGGCAGCTCGCGCGTCATGCCCATCCCGCCGAACAGCTGCATCGCATGATCGACGATCGCATAGGCGTTTTCGGTGCAGAAGCTCTTGATCATCGAGATTTCCGAGCGGACATCCCGCCCCTCGTCGATCTTCCAGGCGCAGTCATAGGTCATCAGCCGCATCGCATGGATCCGGGTCGCGGCATCGGCGATCCAGTTCTGCACGGTCTGCCGCGCGGCGAGCGGCTTGCCGAAAGTGCTGCGCTGGGGGGCGTAGTCGATCATCATCTCAAGCGCGCGCTGCGCCATGCCGATTGACCATGACGCCATCTCGATCCGCCGTGTTCCCAGCCGTACCTGCATCGGCGCAAAGCCCTGCCCGCGCTTGCCCAGCAGCTTCCACCCCGGCACCCGGCAATCATCAAGCGCGATTTCATAGGTCGAAGTGCCATCGATCATCGGGATCCGGCGCATCACGTTGAAGCCGGGCGTGTCGCGATCGACCAGAAAGGCGGAGATACCATTGCGCCCGTCGGGGTTCCTGTCCGTGACCGCCATCAGGATGGTGAAATCAGCCTCGGCCCCCTTGGTGATCCAGATTTTGCGACCGTTGATCACCCAGTCATCGCCGTCCTGCACGGCAGTGGTCTTCATCCCCGCCGGATCGGCTCCGGCACCGGGTTCGGAAATGCCGATGGCGCTGATCGTCTCGCCGCGCACGTAGGGCTCAAGATAGGCCACGCGCTGCCGCTCGTCGGCGGCGACCATCAGCATCCTGAGGTTGGGCGAATCAGGCGGCAGATAATAGGGGACAACGGTGCGGCCCAGTTCCTCGGACACGCCCACCATCGCCACCATTGGCAGGTTCATGCCGCCCACTTCCTCTGGCGCATCAAGCCCCCAAAGCCCCAGTTCCCGGCTGACGGCATCGACCTTGGCGGTCTCCTCGGGGGTGAGATAGGTGCCTTGCCCGAGATTCTCGCGGGCGATGACGCTGGCTTCGAGCGGCATCAACTGATCGCGCACGAACTTGCCGACCAGTTCCTTGAGCATGGCGTGTTCGTGGTTGAGTTCGAAATTCATCACTGGGGTCCCTGCATCTGATCCGGGTGCTTGCAGCGCTCCTGACACCACAGTTTGCACGACCTGTCATCCGCCCAGATTGAGAGGGCTGATCAAGGCAACCGCCCGCATCGCCGAGGCGTCAGGCCTGCTGGACAGCCGGGACACACCGACTCGCTTGACACCATTTGCAAAAATACATACCTTCACATTTGCAAACCTGCAAAACTGTGCAGGTTTGGGAGAGGGACATGCCAAGTCGGCTAATCGTATCAAAGGAGCTGGCCGAGCTGCTCAAGCTGCTCGCCCACGCTGATCGCCTGCGCCTCATCGAAGAGCTCAGAACGGGTGAAATGGATGTAACAGGGCTTGCCGAGACGCTCGATCTGCCGACCACCCGGGTCTCCCAGCACCTTGCCCAACTGCGGGCTCAGCGTCTGGTCGAAGAGCGCCGCGACGGGCGCAATCATTTCTACCGCCTGTCGCACCCGCAGCTTGCCGCCTGGATCGTCGAGGCGCTCCAGTTCGTCGATATCCGCACCCGGCTGGAAGATGCCGATCACATTGATGCCGCGCGCGCCCTGTGGAGCACGCCCGCCCCTGCTTCATCCGAATCTGACTGAAAGGACAATCTGCGATGCCCCATTTCGCTCAAGGCGTGGTCAAGTTCCAACGCGAGGTCTTCCCCGACAAGGCCGACCTGTTCGAAAAGCTGGCCACCGGCCAGAGCCCCGAGGCGCTGTTCATCACCTGCTCGGACAGCCGGATCGAGACAGCGATGCTCACCCAGACCGATCCGGGCGAGCTGTTCATCTGCCGCAACGCCGGCAACATCGTGCCTCCGCACACCAACCAGACTGGCGGCATGACCGCCTCGATCGAATTCGCCATCGGCGCGCTGGGCATCCCCCATATCGTGATCTGCGGCCACACCGAATGCGGGGCGATGAAGGGGGCGATGAACCGCGCTGGCCTCACCAGCCTGCCGCACGTGCGCGAGTGGCTGGGCTATTCGCAGGGCGCGGTCGACATTGTCGAGGCGCTGGGCACGGATCTCGATCCCGATGCCAAGATGCGCATGCTGCTGGAACAGAACGTCATCCTGCAATTGCAGCACCTGAAGACCCACCCCACGGTCGCAGTCGCCCTCGCGCAGGGGGCGGTGAAGCTCCATGGCTGGGTTTACGACATCAAGACCGGCGAGGTTTCGGCCTTCGACGATGCGACCGGCACCTGGGTTCCGGTCGAGGAACGCTACGCTTCCGAACTCGCCTCGGCCGCGCTGCACCAGCACGCCTGCTGATCTCAACCTCACGCGATTGGAACCCCTGCCATGAAAGCGCCTGCTGCCCACCAATTGACCTCCGCCGTGATCGGGCGGGACTTTCTGGCTTCGATCGTCGTCTTTCTCGTGGCCTTGCCGCTGTGTATGGGGATCGCGATTGCATCGGGCGCACCGCCCGCGCTTGGCCTGATCACCGGGATCGTGGGCGGACTGGTGGTCGGCGTTCTGGCGGGATCACCCTTGCAGGTGAGCGGCCCTGCGGCAGGCATGGCGGTGCTGGTCTATCAGCTGGTGCAGGATCACGGCCTGATCATGCTGGGGGTGGTCGGCCTGATCGCTGGCGGGCTGCAACTGCTCGCGGGCGTCCTGCGGCTGGGCCAGTGGTTCCGGGCGATCTCGCCCTCGGTGATCCACGGGATGCTGGCGGGGATCGGCGTGCTGATCTTCGCCTCGCAGCTCCACGTGATGCTGGACGATGCGCCGCGCGCCAGCGGTCTTTTAAACATTGCCGCGATCCCCGAAGCTTTCATGAAGGTGTTCCCGGCCGATGGGTCGGTGCATCACCTCGCGGCGATGGCGGGGATCGTCACGATCATCACCATTGTGCTTTGGAACCAGTTCAAGCCCAAGCGGCTGTCGTTGATTCCCGGCCCGCTGCTGGGTGTCATTACCGGAACGATCTTCGCGATCGCCTTTGCCCTGCCGATCACCCTGGTGGAACTCCCCGCCACCCTGACGAGCGGACTCAACATCCCAACCAGTGATGCGCTGGCCGGTTTTGTCGACCCCGACATCCTGACCCTTGGCCTGGTCTTCGCCTTTGTCGCCAGTGCTGAAACGCTGCTGTGCGCCACGGCGGTGGACAAGATGCACATCGGTGCGCGCACGGATTACGACAAGGAACTGCGCGCCCAAGGGATCGGCAACATGATCTGCGGCGGGCTTGGTGCGCTGCCGATGACCGGCGTGATCGTGCGTTCGTCCGCGAATGTCGATGCCGGGGCAACCACCCGCATCTCTGCGATCCTGCATGGCGCATGGCTGCTGCTGGCAGTCGCCGCCTTTCCCTTCATCCTCAACGAAATCCCGACCTCGGTGTTGGCCGCCATTCTGGTCTATACCGGCTACAAGCTGGTCAATGTTGCGCAGATCCGGAAAATCGCCGAATTCGGCAAGCAGGAGCTGGTGATCTACTTCGCGACCCTTGTGGGCGTGGTGGCAATCGACCTGCTGACCGGGGTGATCCTCGGCTTCGTTCTCGCGACACTGAAGCTGGTCTACACCTTCTCGCACCTTGATATCCGGCGCGAGCATGACGCCGAAACCAATCGGATCGATCTGTGGATGACCGGCTCGGCCACGTTCTTCTCGATCCCGCAGCTGGGCAAGGCGCTGGAAAGCTCACCGTTCGGATCAGAAGTCCATATCCACGTCGAAAAGCTCGAATATATCGACCACGCCTGCCTGGAGATGCTGTCTTCATGGGAGAAGCTGCACCAGTCCACCGGCGGCACACTGATCGTGGAATGGAACGAGCTGGTGGAGCGCTACGGGCGCCGCTCGGAAGATCCGACCAAGACTGAAATCCGCGGGCTGATGAGCCGCACCGCGGCCTGACGCCAAAGCTGCGCCCCCCAAGGGCTCAGATCACGGTTTCAGCGGCCTCGGCATGCCACAGCTTCTTGGCCTGTTCGATATCGTTGGCGCTGGCCCGGCCGAGGCGGTGCGCGATGAAGTCGATCCCTTCGATCAGCCACAGCGCCAGTTCCGGCTGAGCGAGGCGATAGACGCGCTTTTGCCCGTGGGTCTCTGTCTCCACCAGCGCAATGGCGCGCAGCACCCCGAGGTGCTGCGAGACGCGCGTGGGGGAGATTTCGAGGATTTCTCCCAACTCGTTCACCGTCTGGTCGCCCGATTGTAGCTTCAGCAGCAGGCGGATGCGATCGGGATGGGAAATCTGACGCAGCACATGGGCCAGTTCGTTTGCAACAATCTTGCGGCTCGGCATGTCAGCGCCCCTTCCAGTGAGCAGAACTATCGGAATTCGAAGCTACAACGCGCAAGACCCCGATATGGCTCCCCGCGTTTGGAGTTTCTGCATTTCCCAGCGCACGCCACGGCTTGACCGGTCGCTTGCTGGCGCACTGGCCGTGGCACAGCATGGCGATAAAGTCGACATCGCGGATCTCGTTGACATAGGGTGCATCACTGCCCCGGCCCGGCGTAGTAAGGCCGCTGTCGCGCAACCGCGCCCAGGCTTCGTGCAACCGCATGGCAGCGCGGATCGCGCCTGAGTGGTGCAGCACCAAAGCAAGCGATTGGATCAGTGCAGGCGCATCAAGCGCCGGGCGAACCGCGCCCTCGCCCGCTGCTTCACAAGCAACCAGCAGCGCATCACCGCCCTGCCACAGCATCGGCCAAGGGCCGCGCACGCCACTCGCTTCGGCCAGCAGGGTGAAGACGATGCTGCGCAGATCAGGCATGGCGATGATCGCGTCCCACCCGGCCGCGCCAGCCTTCAGCGGGCGCAGCGCCTCTTCGATGGTCAGCAGTTCAATCGCCAGTCCCTCGCGGGTCAAGCCACGGTCAGCCGCCATCAACTGGCGCGCGATCGCATTGCGCTGACGGGCGTGGAGGATGATTGCAAGCTTTTCGCGCCCTTCTTCGCGGGCGGCGCGGATCATCGCCTTCATCACATCGGCGCGTGGCATCGGCGCCCCGCCCGCTTCCTCGATGGCGCACAAAGCCGGGTGCGGGCTCATCAGCACCAGATCGATACCAGTGGCCTGCGCTGCACCAAGCCCACGGCCCTGATCGGCAAGATAGCTCGCAGCGAACTGCGCGACAGGCAAGCCTGCAAGCCCGCCATGCTGAAACGCAGTCGGCGACCAGCCGGTCCAGGGCGCAAACACCGGCACCCGGCGCGCGGTGTTGGCAGCGGGCAGCGCCCAGTCGGCCACGCGGGGCAAGCGACGCGGCACGGCAGCAGGGACGAATTCGGCCGTAATCCCCAGCCAGCCGAGCAGATTGTCGATCCCATCGCGCCATGGATCGGGCGCTGGCTGATCGGGCATGGCAAGCTGAAAACTGGCCGAAACCAGCGCGAGGCCAGGACGCGCAAACGCCTGCATCGGCTGCGAGGCGGCTTGTGACAGCCCTTCGGAAAGGGGGGTGCCATGGTTCATCCATCGGTTCCTTTGCGGCTGCGAGGAGAGAGTGACTGCTCCCTAACCGGCTGCCGAAAGTCTGAAAAATTCAATCTTTCTTCGCAAACGTTCTAAAATCTGAATGATTGAAGATAAGCAGCCACTCCTGCGAGAACGGCGGCGAGTGCGCGCTTGCAAGGCGCGCAAGCTGGGGGCATCAACAGGGGCGGGACGAGAGGGAATAACAAAAATGAAAAGATCGATGACAGGCAGCGCGCTGGCGCTGCTGATGACGGCAGAGGCTGTAATGGCGCAAGGCAATGTGCCGCCAAGCCCTGCTCCGGCCAGCGACACCACCCGCGCTGCGCAAGCCGCCGCCGCCGCGCAGCTTCCGCCCGAAGGGACGCGCGACGGCGCCTTTGCCACGCGCGGTTTTATGGCCACGCGGGCCGATCCGGTGATCCGCGATGCCGCCGGCAAGCCGGTCTGGAACCTCGATGCTTACGCCTTCGTCTCCGGCCCTGCCCCCGAAACTGTCCACCCCAGCCTGTGGCGGCACATGACTCATCTGAAACACCACGGGCTGTTCAAGGTGAGCGACAATATCTGGCAGGTGCGCGGGTTCGACCTGTCGAACATGACCATCGTGCGCGGCCAGACCGGCTGGATCGTGATCGACCCGCTCACCAGCGTCGAGACCGCAAAGGCGGCAATGGAGCTGGTCAACGCCACACTCGGCCAGCGTCCGGTCAGCGCGGTGATCTATTCGCACAGCCATGCCGATCATTTCGGCGGGGTGCGCGGCGTGGTCGATCCGAGCGATGTCGCGGCCGGCCGCACGCAGGTGATCGCGCCTGAAGGCTTCATGGAAGAAGCCACATCGGAAAACATCATGGCTGGCGGCGCGATGATGCGACGGGCCGCCTTCCAGTTTGGCACGGGGATGGAACCCGGAGCCACCGGACAGATGGGCAGCGGCATCGGCGCGGCGGTTTCGGGCGGCACCCTGTCGCTGATTGCCCCGACCCGGACCGTCGCGACCACCGGTGAAACCTTGCGAGTGGATGGTGTCGACCTGCAATTCCAGATCGTTTCCGGCAGCGAGGCACCAGCCGAATTCAACGTCTTCATCGCGCCGGAAAAGACCTTCCTCGCCGCAGAGATCGCCACCTGCACGCTCCACAACATCCTCACCCCGCGCGGGGCCAAGGTGCGCGATGCGCGGGCCTGGGCGCATTTTCTCGACGAGGCCGCAACCCGCTATGCGCCGCAAAGCGACACGGTGATCTCCAGCCATTGCTGGCCGATCTTCGGGCGTGAAGAAGGCATTGCCTGGCTCAGTGCGCAACGCGACAATTACCGCTGGTTGCATGATCAGACCGTGCGCCGCATGAATCGCGGCGAGACCATGCACGAAATCGCTGAAGCACTGGAGAATGCGACCCCGCCCGCGCTCGCGGCGGAATGGTCGACCCATGGCTATTACGGAACGGTGAGCCACAATTCGAAGGCGGTCTACCAGTTCTATCTCGGCTGGTATGATGCGGTTCCCGCCAATCTCCATCAGCACACCCCGGTCGCGCGGGCGAGGCGGCTGATCGATGCTCTGGGCGGAGCAGAGCGCACCCTGGCCCTCGCAGACAACGCGATGGCAAGCGGGGATTATCGCTGGGCCTCAGACCTGCTTCAGAACCTTGTCTTTGCCGAACCGGACAATGCCGCCGCGCGGGCGAAGCTGGCCGCCAGCTATGAACAGCAAGGCTACCGCGCCGAAAGCGCGATCTGGCGCAACCAGTTCCTTGCTGCCGCAGCCGATCTTGTTCGCGGACGCGCTGCAAGCAGTGCGGCGCAGAGCAGCGACCTGATCGCCGCCCTCGCAACCCAGGAACTGCTCGATAGTGCCGCAACCCGCTTCGCCCCCGAGCGCCATGGCGCGCGCCGACTGACGGTCGGCATCGAGCTGACCGATCGCAACGAACAGGCGATGATCGAGGTGAACGGGCAGGTCATGATCGGACGGATGGGCGCTTTGCCCGATGCGCCCGATGTCACCATCCGCGGCCCGCGCCTTGCGCTGCTGGCCTTGCTGTTCCTCAAGCAGCCGGTCAGCGCAGTGCAAGGGGCGGGGCTTGAGGTCAACGGCGATGCGGCAGGCTTGCAGGCGCTGATCGACGCGCTCGATCCGATGCCGCAGGGCTTCGATATCGTCACGCCCTGAGGCATCTTTTTGCGCCTTGGCGCGAAGGGAATGCAGCGTTGAGGCGTTGACCAAGCGGCAAGGGGCGCAATGCCCCATGCCGATCTGACACGCCGTGATGAGGTTTGCCCCGCCATGTCCCAGCTCCCGTCTGCTCCCTTGAAGGCCCGCCGATGAGCCCGGCCAGCATCGCCTTCAACCGCTTCGGCTATGGCGCACGCGCAGGTGAGACGCCGCCTGCCGATCCGCGCCGCTATCTGCTCGCGCAGCTTGATGCCTTTGATCCTGCGCCGCCGCAGATCGCAGGCCGCATCACCACGCGCGGCAAGACAGGCGAGCTGGTGCAGTTGATCCGGGGTCTGCGCCGCGAACAGCGGGAGATGGCGGGGATGGCGGAGAGCATGGCGGAACCGGGCGGCATGGCGATGTCTGGCGAAGACCGTCGGGCCGCCGCGCTGGCGGGATTGCCGCCAGAGCTTCGCGAACAGCTGATGATGGCGCGGCAAGCGCTGGCAGGCGACATCGCTGCGCGGGTTCAGCTTGCGGTGGCAAGCCCGACGCCGATGGCCGAGCGGCTTGTGCATTTCTGGGCCAACCACTTCAGCGTTTCGGCAGGAAAGCTCGGCACTCAGTTCGAAGTCGGCCCGCATGAATTCGCCGCGATCCGTCCGCGGGTGCTGGGGCGCTTTGCCGATCTGCTGAAGGCGGCGGTGTTGCATCCGGCGATGCTCATCTATCTCGACCAGTTCCAGTCGATCGGCCCCAATGCCCCCATCACCCAGCGCCGCGGTCGGCGGGGCGGCAGAGACGCCGCGCAGCGCCCGCGCGGCCTCAACGAAAATCTGGCGCGTGAAGTGCTGGAGCTCCACACGCTCGGCGTCGATGGCGGCTATGACCAGGCCGACGTCACCGAACTTGCCCGCGCGCTTACGGGCTGGACGGTGCCAGGGCTTGGCCGGGTAGGCCGCCTTGCCGAAGACCAACCGGGCGGCGCCGCCTTTGTGGCGATGGCGCATGAACCAGGCGCACGACAAGTGCTCGGTCGGCGCTACCCCGAAGGCGGAGCGCGACAGGCGCTGGCGATCCTCGATGATCTCGCCGCGCATCCGGCTACCGCGCGGCACATTGCCACCAAATTCGCCCGGCACTTTGCCGCGGACACACCCCCGCCCGCGCTTGTGGATCGGCTGGAAGCGGACTTCCGAAAGACCGGCGGCGATCTGGCGAGTCTCACCCGCACCCTGATCGCCTCCCCCGAAGCATGGGAGAGCAACCCGCGCAAATTCCGCGCGCCGTTCGAATGGCTGGTCGGCGTACTACGCCTGACTGGCGGGGCCGAGGCAATGCCGCCGCAGCGGGTCATGGGCGCGCTTACCCAATTGGGGCAAGTGCCATGGCGCGCGCCCTCGCCTGCCGGATATGACGATATTGCCGCCAGCTGGGCCGGCCCCGATGCACTGGTGCGCCGGGTCGAATTTGCCGAGCGCATCGCCCGGAGCGTCCCGCAGGAAAGCGTCATCACCCGCGCCGAAGCCGCTTTTCCCGGCGCGCTGAGCACCGCCACCCGCGACCAACTGACCCGCGCCGAAAGCGGCAGTCAGGCGCTCGCCCTGCTGCTGGTCTCGCCTGAAATGCTGCGGAGATAACCCCATGACGATCAATCTCAACCGCCGCACACTGATCGCCGGATCACTGCTTGGCGCAGGCAGCCTCGCCCTTCCCCGGCTCGCCTTTGCGCAAGGGGCCGGGACGCGCAACCTGCTGTTCGTGCTGCTGCGCGGCGCGGCGGACGGGCTGTCGATGCTCGCGCCCGTGGGTGATCCCGGCTTTGAACGGCTGCGCGGCGCAATGCTTGGCGATTACGAAAGTGCGCCGAGGCTCGGCAGCTTCTTTGCGGTTCACCCCGCGCTCGCCGAAATCGCGAAATCCGCGCAGGCGGGCGAGGCTCTGTTCGTCCACGCCGCGGCCACCGCCTATCGCGAGCGGTCGCATTTCGACGGGCAGAACCTGCTGGAGACGGGCGGCACTGCCCCCTATGCCAGCAAGGACGGCTGGCTTAACCGCCTCGTGGGAATGATGAACGAAGGAGCGCCCGATCCGCTGCGCACGCTCGCCATTGCCCCGACCGTGCCACTGGCCCTGCGCGGCAATGCGCCGGTATCGAGCTATGCGCCCTCGGCCCTGCCCGATGCGAGCGAGGATCTGATCGCCAGGGTCAGCCAGCTGTATGCCGCCGATGCCGAGCTTGGCGGGCTGTGGTCACGCGCGCTGGAAACCAGGGCGATGGCAGGCGATGATGGTCTCAGAAACCTCAATGATGCACGGGCAACAGGGACGCTGGCAGCGTCGCTGATGCGCGGATCACAAGGCGCGCGGATCGGCATGATCGAACTGGGCGGATGGGATACGCACGCCAATCAGCGCGGTGCCTTCATGCGGCAGGCGCGCGGGCTGGATGCGCTGATCGCGGCCTATCGCACAGGGCTTGGAGACGGCTGGGCCGATACGATGGTTCTGGTGGCGACCGAATTCGGGCGCACCGCGCGGCTCAACGGCACCGGCGGCACGGATCACGGCACGGCTGCGGCCGCGCTGATCATGGGCGGCGCGGTGCGCGGCGGGCGGGTGATCGCCGACTGGCCCGGCCTTGCCGAACGTCAGCTTTACGAAGGCCGCGACCTTGCGCCCACCATCGCGCTCGAAAACGTGCTGGCAGGTGCCGTGGCCGAGCATTTGCGGATCGACCCTGCCCGCGCCATGTCCCGCCTGTTCCCCGGACGCACCGGCGCGCCGCTTGCGGGGATCGTTCGGAGCTAGAATGAACACTCCGCGTTTGCGGCAACCTCGTCGCGGGCGATCTCGCTGATCTGGAGCACGAAGGCTCCTTGCGAAGCGAAGGTCAATTTGGCGCCGGTCTCGCCAAGGCATTGGGCGCTCAGCACCATTTCGCGCCAACCCTTGCCTTCCGCGACCGCAAGCCGCTGCGTGATGTCCAGCGCCGCACCGCCTGCGGTGACAGTCACCGGCCCCTTGGGGCGCTGCGCTACCTGGTAGGTGATGCGCCATGCCGCCGGGCTCTCCGGCCCGCTGAGCGCCAGTTTCGCACCGCGCGCAAAGACGATGCGGCGTGCATCTTCCTGCGCCCTGCGATCAAGCCCGGTGGCGGTGATGCCATTGCCGGTACCGCGCAGATCGGGAAGGAGGGCGTTGTCCGCCACCGCCTGCACCTCCCGCCCCAGCCTGCCATTGGCAAACCACGTCGCCCCGGTATCGGCGGAGAGCGCATCGCAGGTCTCGTCAAGCGGGGCAATCTCCCCGCTCGTGCCGAGATCAAGCCCGTAGCCGAGCGGGAACAGCGCGCCCTTGGGGCTATTGACCGGATTGCCCTCGCAGGTCGCAGGCCAGCTGAAGGACAAACGCCCGCTCGCCGGACGTGCGCCGAACAGCACATCGGCCACGCCAGCGCCCTCGCTGCCCGGAAGCCATGAAGCGACAAAGGCATCGGCGGCATTGATTTCGCGGTTCACCCACAAGGGGCGACCCGAAAGGAACACCGCCACGGTCGGAATGCCGCGCGCCCGGTAGGCTTTCAGAAGGGTGAGACCTTCCTCGTCGCGGAATGCCAGATCCTTCCGGTCACCGACGAATTCGGCATAGGGTTCCTCACCGAATACGACGATGGCGACATCGGGCTGACCGGATGCGCTGCCTTCAGGCGCAAGCACCGCTTCGCCGCCCGCCGCCTTGGCCGCATCGGCAATCCCGGCCCAGATCGACGTCGCACCGGGGAAGTCATCGGCGGTCAGCTCGCCGCCGCCCTGCCATGTCACCGACCAGCCCCCGGCCTGCTGCGGGATATTGTCCGCTGCAATGCCAGCCACTTCGATCCGCGCGCCCGGCTTGATCGGCAGCACGCCGCTGTTCTTCAGCAGCACCTGCGACTTGGCCACCGCCTCACGTGCGATAGCGCGATGTTCGGGCGAACCGAGCAGTTCCCACTTGCCGCCCAGCGCGCGGGACGAAGGCTTGACCTCGCCATCGAAAATGCCGAGCTGCTGTTTCAGCCGCAGCACCCGCAGCACCGCCTCGTCGAGCCGCGCCATCGGGATCGTGCCATTCTTGACCTGTTTCGTCAGCGTGCGGTGCAGCGCCTTCCAGTCTTCCGGCACCATGTAGACATCAAGCCCCGCCATCAGCGCCTGCGGGCAATCACCATTGGTGCAGCCATCGACCTGCCCGTGGCCGTTCCAGTCGCCGACAACAAGGCCTTCGAAACCCAGCTTTCCACGCAGCTCACCCGTCAGCAGCGGGGCATTGCCGTGCATCTTGGTGCCGTTGATCGAATTGAAGCTGGCCATCACGCTCGCTACGCCCGCGCCGATTGCCGCCGGATAGGGCGCAGCGTGGATACTCATGAGCTCGGCCAAGTCGCCGTTCACATCGCCTTGGTCGACGCCCTGCGCCGTGCCGCCGTCGCCGAAGAAGTGCTTGGCCGTCGCCGCGACCTTGCCCGTGCCGAGGAAGCCGGGTTCGCCCGGTCGGCCCTGAAGGCCTTCGACCATCGCCGCACCCAGCCGGCTGACCAGCGCCGGATCTTCGGAATAGCTTTCATAGGTGCGGCCCCAGCGATCATCGCGCGCAACCGCGATGGTGGGGGCGAAGGTCCAGTCGATGCCGGTAACCTCGATCTCGACAGCGGTGGCGGCGCCAATGCGGCGGATCAGGTCAGCATCGCCAGTCGCGCCCAGGCCGATATTGTGCGGGAAGACAGTCGCGCCGATGACATTGGCATGGCCATGCACGGCATCCGTGGCCCACACCGCCGGGATCGCCGGCTCACCCTTGGCGAGCGGCGCGGTGGAGGCTTCCCAGAATTCGTCAGCCAGCTTCAGCCAATCGGCCGCAGGTGCCTTGTCATCGCCATAAGGCCCGGAATTGCCGCCGTTGAGGATCGTACCGAAGCGATATTTGCGCACGTCCTTGGCCGTGATCGAGCCGATGTCGGGCATGATGATCTGCGCAACCTTGCGCTCAAGGCTCATGCGCGCAAGCAGCGCTTCCGGCGTATCGGCCTGGACGTCTGCCGCCGCCACCGGGGCGCTGGCCGAACGCACCTCAGACACGGGACTGCACCCGGCGACAAGCGCCCCCAGCCCCGCACCACAGGCGAGCCGCCCGAGCCATTGTCGTACCATCAGAACAGTCCCTCCCAAGACCGCGAGCTTTGAGAACGTTATCAAGCTATGCCGACAGGCTTGCTGTTTTGCAAGCCACTAGCATGCATTCATACCCGCCGGGCAAAGCCTGCGAGCAGCGCCGCGCTTGCCAGCGAAAGGCAGGCGAACAGGACGAAAAGCGCGCCAAAGCCGAAGCTCGGCACCAGCAGCACTGTCAGCCAGGGCATGACCATGCCCGGCACAGTGTTGGTCAGATTGAACAACCCAAGATCGCGCCCGCGATGCTGCGGCGCGGGGAGCACGCGCAGGGTCTGACTGGAATGGAGCGCGAGAAAGATCGCTGCGGCAATCGCAAACATAACATATCCCGCAATCGCGAAGTCCAGCGTCTGGGCCGCCGCCATTATCAGCATCCCCGTCGCGCACATCACCGCAGCGGAAATGAGGGGCGCGACCGGACGACTGTGCCGATCCGACCAGCGTCCCGCGATCAGCGAAGCCGGCACCGCGCAAACCAGCACCGCGCTGAAGATATTGGCCGCACCGTTTTCGGGATAGCCCGGCGCAAGCGAGCGTAGCCAGAACAGCAGGAAAGCGAACATCCCGCCCTCTGCCACCTGCACCAACAGCCGGGCAATCCACATCCGCAACACCACCCTGTCCCTGATGTGCAGCGGATCAAGCGATGCAAAGGCGGGAGCCATGAGCGCCGGGCGCACCCGCCCGCCGCCGAGGACCAGCGCGGGCATTACCAGCACGCTCACGATTACAGCCACCAGCCCCAGCCGCGCACCGGGATCGACCAGTCCTGCATAGGTCACCAGCGAACCCGCCAGCGCGCCCAAAGCGGGCGCAAGCGCCAGTGCTCCGCCCAGCACACCCTTCTGACAATCGGGAAAGCAGTCTCCCGCCCATGCCATCAGCGGCGAAAGCATCAGGTTGAGTGCCACCTGCCAGACCATCACCAGCACAATCAGTTCACTGACCGAGCGCGCCTCGCCTACGGCGATCAGCAGCACATTGGACGCAATCAGCCCGGCAGCGATCCACGGACGGCGCACGCGGCTGCGGTCGCTCAGCCAGCCGACAACGATATTGGCAAGGCTCGCCATCACCGCGCCCAGAAAGGTCACCTGCGCCAGCGCCGCGACATCTTCCCCGCCCTGCAAATCGGCGATGCGTTGCGGCAGCAGTACCGTCAGCAGCGGGACATAGCCAACCGCGCCCCCGGCGGCGGCAAGCGCGAACAGGATGAGGAACCAGCGCGGCTGGCGTTCGGGCGGGTTTTCGGGGGCCGGCCGGCTCAAACCGTGACCGGTGCGGGGGCAATCGAGGAACGCTCAACCAGCCCGGCGGCCACCTCGATCACGGCATCATCCACGCCGTCCGGTTCGCGCGCGATCAACTGTTCGACCGCGCGCGAGACGGTTTCGGCAATCGGCTGGTCGATAGCGGTCAGCGGCGGCTGGGAAAAGCGCACGATCGGGGTGTTGTCGAAGGAGATCAGCGACAGGTCGCGCGGCACCTGCCGGCCGCGATCCCGCGCGACTTCCAGTGCGGCCAGCGCCATCTGGTCGGAGGAAGCGATGATCGCAGTCAGATCGGGATTGCGATCCAGCAGCGCGCGCGCCGCACGCGTGCCGCTCTCATAGCCGAAATCCCCGGTCTCCAGCAAGCCTTGATCCGACAGACCGGCCTCAGCCAGCGCCCGCTTCCAGCCTTCGATGCGCCAGCCCGAAAGGCTGTATTGCGCAGGTCCGGCGATCATCCCGATATGGCGATGGCCCAGTTCGATCAGACGTGAGGTTGCAAGATGGGCTGCGCCTTCATCGCCCATCGTCATCGCGATGCCCGGCCCGGGCGCGTTCGATCCGATCCGCGCAAAAGGGATGCCACGGGCCGCCAGAAGATCGGTAATCAACCGGTTTTCTGAGTGCGGCGGGGTGAGGATCACCCCGTCCGGCTGCAACGCCGATATGGCCGCCCCCAGTTCCCGTTCGACATGATCGGTGTGGGTATCCACCAGTTCCACCATCATCCGGTAGCCATGCTTCGAACAGGTCAGGATCCCGCCCAGCAGCATCTGATCGACCCAGTCCGTGCCGCGCCGCTCACGCCAGTCGGCCAGCGTCCTTTCGCGGTCGTTGATGGCAAGGATGATGTAGGAGCGAGATCCGCTCATGCGCTGGGCCGCGAGCGAGGGGACGTAGCCCAGACGTTCGATCGAGGCGCGCACCTTGTCGCGCAGTTGTGGCCGCACGTTGGGGCCGCCGTTGACCACCCGGCTTACGGTCTGGAGCGAGACCCCGGCATCCTCGGCCACGTCCCTGATGGTGACAGTCTTGCGCGCCCGCGCCATTGTTTCCTGCGTCCCTGCCGGCCTACTTCATGCAGGCGCGCCCCTTATCGGGATCACTGCCGCACTGATAGACCCTGATCCAATCGATTGCGAATTGCGCGGGAAAGCTGCTGGCCGCAACCCCTTTTGCGTTGTTTTCTTCCGACAAGCGCCCACCCACGGCAAGGTTTGCCATGATGTAGAACGGCTGATCGAAAGGCGCAGCAGGCCTCCCCCTGGCGCGCGGCGATGCGGTCTTCCACTGATCAGCGGTGACGGTGAGATGCACCCGATCATCGACCATGAAACGGATCAACCCCTCGCCCCATTCCACAGCGTAGACATGGAAATCGTCAGACGGCAGGGCGAGATCAGGCAGCGCCGCGCGGCCATCGACAAAACGGTTCTGCGGCGGGAAATCCCCGAAATGGAGCGCGCTTATAGTGCGGTTCTCACCCCGCCCACCTTTGCACTTGCGGCACTTGGCCCCGATATTGACCGCTTCGAGAATATCGATCTCGCCCGAACGCGGCCAGCCGCCATAGACGGGCTGATCGGGCATCATCCACACAGCCGGCCAGGTCCCCTGCCCTGCAGGCACCTTGGCACGCACCTCGATCCGGCCATAGCGCCAGGCGTGCTTGCCGATCGTGCGCACCTTGCCCGATGTGTGCGACTGGGTCTGGCTGGGATTTGGGTTTTCGGCGATTTCAGGCGGGCGCGCAGGCCCCGTAAAACGTTCCTTGCGCGCTTTCAGCAGCAGCATCCCACCTTCCACCGCGATGTTATCGGGCCGGTCGGTGTAGCATTGCCGTTCGTAATTCCCCCCGCCCCAGCACGAGACTTCAGGCGTCCATTTGCTGCGATCAAGCGTGGGGCCGTCAAATTCGTCAGCCCAGACCAGCTCCCACCCTGCGCCTTCGCGCGGGGCGATCACCTGTTCCGGTGGCGATGTCGCCCCGACAAGCAACAGGGCCGCTGCCAGCGTTACCGCCTTGAGCGGCCCTGTGATTGTCATGACGCTTCCCCGTATCAGAAGTCGAAGCGGGCGAGGAAGGTAAAGCGCCGGTCGTTGCGGAAGGCCGAGCGGACAACCCGCGTGCCATCGAAATCGACCACCTGACTGGTGCGCGTCACTTCATCGAGCAGGTTCACGCCTTGCACGCCAAGCTTCAGGCCGTCCATCACTGTCACGAAGATCGACGCGTCGAGCTGCCCGGTCGACTCCCCCCAGATCGGCGAGAACGGGAAGATGTCGTCACGCGGCGTGATCAGGAAGGCCGAACGCCAGTTGTAGGCGGCGCGCATCGACAGCCAGTCCTTTTCGTAGAACACTGTAGCGTTGACAGTGTGCTTCGAAATCCCGGCCAGCGGCTGGGCCCCGGCGAACGGGCCGAGGTTACCGGCAAGATCGGTGTTTTCGAAGTCCGACCCGTCGACATAGGTATAGGTCATCTGCGTGCCGAGCCCGCTCAGCACTCCCGGCAGGAAGTCGTAGGTCTGCTGGTAGGCGATTTCCGCCCCCTTAAGCCTGCCGTTCTGCGAGTTGACCGGACGCTGATACTCGACATCTTCCGACGGAATTCCCGGGCTGCTGAAGTCGATGATCGAGACCCCGGTATCGATGATGCCGGACAGATCCTTGATGAAACCATTGATCGTTAGCGAGCCGACACGGTCGAAGTACCATTCAAGCGACAGGTCGTAGTTCCATGTCGTGATCGGACGCAGATCGCGGTTGCCGGAAACGAACCGGAAAAGCGGGCCGTTGGCGAGTTCCTCAGGGGTCTGCAACGCGGCGGTGCCATCAAAGATCAGGCCACCGGCGGTGAATGCGGCCAGGTCAGGCCGGCTCATGCCCTTCGACACAGCGGCGCGGAAGAGGAGGCCGTTGCCCGTGTCGAGCAAGAGGTTGAAGCTCGGCAACCAGTTGTCGAAAGTCACCGCCGTATCATCGACCAGAATCTCGCTGGTGTGAGCCGCGGCAAACTGCGCAAGACGCGCTTCGGACAGGCGACAGAACGAAGGACGCTGATCCGGCGGCAGGTTCTGCGCTTGTGCGCAAGGCGCTGTCACTTCGGACAGCTGCACGATTCCGTCACCATTGCCGCCTGCGATCACGGCATCGAAACGCTCGGCATTGGGAGTGCCGATAAGGCCCGTCGCCGGAACTTCGGTCTCGACATAGCGCAGACCGATGTTGCCGCTGATCTTCCAGCCGTTGTCGAAATTGGTGCCGTAATCAAGCCGGCCGTAGAACGCCTTGGTCTGTTCAGCCACCTGCGCGATTTCGGGTGTGCAGAACGGATCGCACCGGGTCACCACGCCGGTCACGGCATTGGTGAAGGTGCGGCCGTTCACCCCGAAGAACGGGTTGGGCGTCTGCGAGAAGACGTTGATCGCGCGGGCCTGCTCGTCCGAGGCACCCGAGAGATATTCGGCGAGGAAGTTGTCCGCACCGAAGAAGAACGCCCCGCCCGGCAGCGGTGCCGGTGCATTGCCGCGCTGGAAGCCGTTGTCGAACGGCGAACGCAGGTTGGCGAAATTGGGGAAATCGTCGACATAGGCGCCGCCCCCGATCGCGAATTCCTGACCCGGCAGACCCGTGAAGAACCGGCCCGGCTGGAACCCGCCCGTCGCAGCACAACCCGGCCCTGCGTTCCACGGCGCACAACCCGCACGGCCTGCCCAGGGTGCCGACAGGTTGCCCCATGTGGTGAAGTTGGTGTCGCGCGTCACCCGGTCACGATCCGACCAGCGCGCGCCGAAGCGGACGCTCTTGAAGAAGCCCTCGTCACTGATGTCATATTCGGCATCGAAGCGCAGGCTGTCGAGCTGACCTTCATTGCGCGCCACGCTGTCGAGCAGGAACCAGTAATAGGTGTTCTGGCCCGAGGTGAAATAATCGGACGGCGCGCCCGGAGGAGCAAGGAACTGCACCTGCGGCGTCCGGCCCGAAGCATCGACCGCAATGTTGGCCCAGCTGTTCATGGTGCCGATGATGGCATCCTGACGGAGGGTGGATTCGATGCGTTGCGCTTCGAAGTTGACGCGCAGACGATCAGTGATGCTCCAGTCGATGTCGAACGAGAAATCGCGCGTCATCGCGAGGGTCTCACGCTCCAGACGCAGGGTTTCAAGCGGGATACCGCCGCGGCCGAAGGGGTTGGCATAGGCGTCGCCGATGCGCTGGCTCAGAACGCCGCGCTGGAAGATGCCGTTCTGATCGAATTCCCAGGTGCTGCCCGCCGCCGGAACCGGGAACAACAGATCGTCATTGACCTGCGCCAGGGCAGAGAATTCCTTGCTGAAGAAGCTGGTGTCGGCCTGCAGGAATTCAAAGGTCATCAGGAAATCGCGCGCCGGGGTCTCGTATTGCAGCACGGCCGAAACCGCTTCGCGATTGCGTTCGAGATTGGTAGTGCGCACACCAGCACCCTTGGGCACGATCAATGCGCCGGCGGGCGGGAAGTTCGTCGGATCGAAGGTCGGTCCTTCGCCAAAGCCGGCACTGCTGACCGGACGCGGACGAATGCACGGCCCGTCAAGCGTGGCAGCACGATAGCACGGGTCGGTCAGCTGCGAGGCATCGGTCCGGCTGATCAGTTCGGACTTGGCATAACCAATCTGCACGCCGATCGTGCCGGCGTTGTTTTCGAAAGTGGTCGAACCCGTGATCGAGAAGCCGGGCGACCATTCCTTGGCCAGATCGCCATAGTTGCCTTCGATCGTCCCGGCGATGTGGGTACCGCGCCGGTCGAGCGGCTTGCGGGTGACGAGGTTGACTGTACCCGCGATGCCGCCTTCGACCATGTCGGCAGTAAGGTTCTTGAACACTTCGACCCGGCCCAGCAGCTCAGGCGAGACGTCATTGAAGCTGAGAACGGTACCACCCGTGGCCGAGAAGATGTCGCGGCCATTCAGTTCCGAACGCACGAAGGGCAGACCGCGCACGATCACGCCAGTACCCTCGACCGAGAAACGGTCAGGGTCGGACGGCTTTTCGAAACGGCCGATATTGACCCCCGGCACGCGCTGGAGCGCCTCTGCCACCGAACGGTCCGGCAGTGCCCCGATGTCTTCAGCGGTGATCACGTCGACAAATGTATCGGCGTTCCGCTTGATATTCTGCGCACTGGAGAGCGATGCACGGAAGCCGCCGGTCACGATGATCTCGCTTTCAGGCGCGACCTCTTCTTCGGCGGGCTGCTCCGCGTCATCCGCATCCTGGGCCAGCGCAGGCGCTGCGGTGGCGGCAGAAATCGCGATCGCCGAAGCAGTGCCCAAAGCGAACAGGCGCCGACGCGGCGCGAGGCTTGCGTATTTCATGATGTGTCGTCTCTCCCCTTGCCGCACGACAGATTCTTGCCTGACGCTGCGGGCTGCGAGATCGTAATAGCGCATCTTGAGAGCGTTCTCAAGACTTGTAATCCGCGCGCCATATTGCATTCTGGCAACAGTCGGCAGGGCGGCTTCGGCCCTGCACACAAGGCTCTCAGATGCCGTCAGGGATTGAGGAAAACGTGACTATTGAACGCATTATCATCGTCGGCGGAGGAACGGCCGGATGGATGGCAGCCGCTGCCCTGTCGCGTCTCAAGACCGGAGGATCTGTGGAAATCACGCTGATCGAATCCGAGAGCATCGGTACGGTCGGGGTCGGCGAGGCAACGATTCCACCCTTTGTCGGCTTCAATCAGCTGCTCGGCATCGACGAGCGCGAAATGCTGGCCGAGGTCGGCGGCACCTTCAAGCTGGGCATCCAGTTCGAAAACTGGGGCAGACGGGGCGACAGCTATATCCACCCCTTCGGCGCCTATGGCTACACGATGGGCGGCATCAGCTTCCATCATGTCTGGCACCGCATGGCGCAGGGTGGCGACAAGCGCCCGATTCAGGTCTTCAACCTCGAGACCATGGCCGCGGCCTTCGGCAAGTTCGCACGCACCGAGGATTATCAGCGCGACGACCTGCCGCCGGTCAACTACGCCTATCACCTCGATGCGGGGCGCTATGCCGCTTTCCTGCGCAAGTTCGCGGAAAAGCGCGGCGTGGTTCGGCAGGAGGGCCGGATTGCCGATGTCGCGCTGGATGGCCAAAGCGGCTTTGTAACCGGCGTCAAGCTGGAGGATGGGCGCGAGTTTGGAGGTGATCTGTTCATCGATTGCTCGGGCTTCCGCGGCCTGCTGATCGAACAGGCGCTGAAGACCGGCTATGACGACTGGAGCAACTACTTGCCCTGCAACCGCGCTGTCGCCCTGCCCTGCAAGCGCGACGATGGCAGTCCGCCCCCGCCCTTCACCCGCGCCACCGCTCACAGCGCCGGATGGCAATGGCAGGTGCCGCTCCAGCACCGGAACGGCAACGGCCATGTCTATTGCTCGGCCTATATGGAAGACCAGAAGGCGCTCGACATCCTGCTTGGGAATATCGCGGGCAAGCCTCAGGCCGAGCCAAACTGGCTGCGCTTCGTCACCGGGCGCCGCAAGAAGTTCTGGAACAAGAATGTGGTCGCCCTTGGTCTGGCGGCAGGGTTCATGGAGCCGCTCGAGTCGACCTCGATCCACCTCATCAACACCGGCATCGACAAGCTCATTTCGCTGCTGTCGCTGGACGGGATCACACAGGTTCAGGAAGATACCTTCAACCGCCTGACGGGCCGCGAATATGCCCGCATCCGCGACTTCCTGATCCTCCACTACAATGCCACCCAGCGCGACGACTCCGATTTCTGGAACTACGTGCGCACCATGCCGGTGCCTGACACGCTCACCGAAAAGGTCGAACTGTTCCGTGCCAACGGCCAGATCTTCCGGGAGGAAGACGAACTGTTTACCGAAACCAGCTGGGCAGCGGTGATGATGGGTCAGGGGATCACCATGGGCAGCCATAACGCCATGGCTGATGCGCTTGATCCGGCCCGCACACGCACCGAAGTGGACGAAATGGAAAAGTCGATCCGCTATCTCGTGCAGCATATGCCGGGGCACGGCGATTACCTCGCGCGTTATTGCCCTGCCCCGATGGCGGCATAAGTCGTCCGCGAGCCGGAGGAGGAGCGGGCGGCTTTCTTGACAAAGCCGGACGGCGCTAGGAGAGAGGCGCGTCGCCAACCCCCTGCTCTGCCCGAGGTTTCGTTCCGCCATGAATGACGCATCCCCCGGCTGGACCGCGCTGGTGCTGGCCGGACAGCGGCCGGGTATCGACCGGCTGGCGGCGCATTTCAGTCGTGAAGCCAAGGCGCTGATCCCGGTGGCGGGCACGCCGATGCTCGCCCGCGTGCTGCGCGCGCTGGCCGATACGCCTGAGATTGCGCGCATCGTTGTGCTCGCGCAGGATGCCCCCGCTCTGCTGGCCGACGCGGCGCTGGCGTGGACAGCAACCGACCCCCGTATCGCACCGCGCGTTTCGGGGCACACCATCAGCGGATCGGTGCTGGATGTAATTGACGATCCCACCATCGGCCTTCCGGTGCTGGTGACCACCGCCGACAACGTGATGCTTGCTCCCGCGACGATCAGCGAATTCATCGCCGGGATCGGTGCCGGGGATGTGTCAGTGGCGCTGGTTGAGCGTTCGCGGCTAGAAACGGCGGTCGGCCCCAATCGCCGCACATGGCTGACCTTCAGGGGCGGCGCCTATACCGGTGCGAACCTCTTTGCCCTCACCGGGGCGGGCGCGGTCAATGCTCTCAGGTTCTGGGAGCGGGTCGAGGCAGACCGCAAATCGGTGCTGCGCCTTGCTGCCCATTTCGGCCCGGTGCTGATGGTGCGCCTGCTGCTGCGATCGATGAATGTCCACGAGGCACTGGCGGCCGCAGGTGCAAAGCTGGGGGCAATTGTTGCCCCGGTACTGCTTTCGGACGGGCGGATGGGTGTGGATGTCGACAAGCCCGAGGATCATGCCCTTGCCGAACGCCTGCTGGCAGAGCGTGGCTGACCCGATGCAGCGCATTGCCCTCTACGACCTTGATCGCACGGTTACCCGCGCGCCGACCTTCACGCCGTTCCTCGCGCATATGGCGGCGAGCGGCACGGGCCTTCGCCTGCTGGGCCTGCCGCTGTGGGTGCTGGCGATGCTGGGCTACAAGTCGAAGCTTTACGGTCGCAAGGCCTTGAAGCAGTTCGGCCTCAGGCTGTTGGTTGGGCGCGTGGTGAAAAGCTCGGCGCTGCAACCGCGGATCGGTGCCTTCATCGCCAAGCAGATTGACTGCAACATCCAGCCCGGCGCACTGGCGCAGATCGCTGCTGACCGGGCGGCGGGCGTACGGCTTGTCCTTGTCACCGCTGCGCCTGAAATCTACGCCGAAGCTCTCGCTGATGCGCTCGGTTTCGAGGCTGCGATCGCCACGCGCCATCAGCGTGACGAGGCAGGCAACCTGCTGGCGCTGATCGAGGGTGAGAACAATTATGGCGCGCACAAGGTTGGACGGGTCAAGGAATGGCTTGCCGCGGAGGGAATAGCCCGATCCGACTGCCACCTCATCGCCTATACCGATCACGCCAGCGATGCGCCGATCCTGAACTATGCCGATAGGGGCGTGCTGGTGGGCCGCTATGCCAAGCCCCAGGGCGACTGGGCCTGCGCCGACTGGAGCGCGGCATGAAGCGCATCTGCTTCCTGTTCAATCACGATCAGACCCACCAGCTGGCCCATTCGCTACCGATCGCACTGGCGCTGGCGGCACGGGGAAACCACCGGATCGTGCTCGCTTTCGCAAAGCCGAGCATCCGGCGCGAGATCGAGCGGCAGGCCGACCCGGCACTGCTGGCGCGGATTGAACTGGTGCAACTCGGCCTCAGGCGCACGGGATCAAAGGCGCTGGCGGGTATGATCGAACGGCTCGTTCCTGCAACCAAGATGCTGATCTATCGTGATAATCTTGATTTCTTCCGCAGCTTCGATGCGGTGGTGGTGTCAGAGAAGACCACGCTGTTGCTCAAGACCCGCTATGGCCTAGATGATCTCAAACTGATCCACACCCGCCACGGCGCAGGCGACCGGGCGATCGGGTTCAATCCCGAAAGCGCGCGGTTCGATCTGGTGTTGGTCTCAGGCCCCAAGATCCGCGATCGACTGATGGCGGATGCGGGATTGCGGGCTGAGCAAATCGCGCTGGTCGGCTATCCCAAGTTCGATCTATGTGCGGGCAACCGCTTTGCGGGCAGCTTCCCTGCGCCCGAGCGGCCCACAGTACTCTACAACCCCCACCCTTCGCCCAGACTCTCAAGCTGGTTCAGGCACGGTGCAGCGGTACTGGAGGCGTTTCGCGGACAGGATCGCTACAACCTGATCTTTGCGCCGCACGTGATGCTGTTCGAACGCAAATGGGTGGTGACCATCGACCCGCCGAGCATCGCCCGTGTACGAACGCCGGGGACGGAATACCGCGCCGATCCGCGCATCCACATCGACACCGGCAGCGCCGCCAGCAGCGACATGAGCTACACCAACAGCGCCGACATCTACCTCGGCGATGTCAGCAGCCAGATCTATGAATTCCTGCGCACCCCCCGCCCCTGCCTGTTCCTGAACAGCCACGGCACCCGCTGGCAGGGCGATCCCAATTACTTGCACTGGCAAGCCGGCCCGGTGCTGAACAGCGCCGATGGTCTGCTTGATGCAATAGATGCTGCGGTTGCCGCGCATCCGGGCTATGCGCCCGTTCAGCAGGCGCTGATCGACGCGACCTTCTCGCTGTCGGAGCGTCCCTCTGCCGAGCGGGCGGCAGATGCGATCACCGCATTTCTCGAAGGAAGGGCTGCCCTTGGCTAGTCTCTCAGCATTCTGGCGTTACGGCGTGGTCAAGACAGCACGCAAGTGGAGGGCGGCGGCGCTCTCGCCCCTGCTGGCGGCACGCGGCGAGGCGGCGGTGCGATCAAGCTATGGCGTGCTGATGGTGCCCAACTGGCAGGACACGACGTTCCGCTATTGCATATTCGGCACCTATGGCCGCGATCTGGCCGACCTGCTGCTGGGCTACCCTGAGGATTTCGTGTTCGTCGATATCGGCGCCAATCAGGGGCTCTATTCGTTGATCGCCGCGCAGAACCCCCGGTGCCGCCGGATCATCGCCTTCGAACCCGTGCCCGCCACCCACGCGCGGCTGGCCGCCAATGTCGCACTGAATGACGGTGCGGCGCGGACAGTCCTGCACCCACTCGCCATCGCCGACAGCGCAGGCGAGGTGACGATCAACGTCGCCGCCGACCACACCGGCACGGCCAGCCTGGCCGGGCGCGAGGGGTCTTCTGGTGCGGGCGACGTAACGATCCGTACCATCAATGCCCCGCTGGTCGATCCGCTGCTCGCGGGCGAATTGCCGATGTTCGTGAAGATCGACGTCGAAGGGCTGGAGGCGGTGGTGATCGCCGAATTGGCCAAGACCGCGAGCTTCTCCCGCGTCGCAGCAATCTTCTACGAGGTCGATGACCGCTGGGCGAACGCACGGGAGATCGAGACGCGCCTGAGGGCCTCAGGCTTCACGCGCTTTGCCAAATATGGGCGCGGGCATCACTACGACGTGCTCGCGACCCGCTCCTGAAGCACCGCCTCGGCCAAGGCCCGGCCTGACAACCAAGCCCCCTCAATGCGCGGCGAGTGGAGCCAGTCTCCCGCGATCCCGATCCTAAGCGCCGGATCAAACCACGCATGCTCGCCCCGCAACGCCTGTGGCATAGCGTAAAGCCAGCGATGAGCGTCCAGATGCTGCGGCACGGCGGGGGCGACCTTGGCAGCGGCAAAGAAATCGGCGAGCAGGATGTGCGCAACCTCGTCCTTGGGCCGGTCGACCAGTTCTAGGCTACGCGCCGGGCTGGCGTGGATCACCCAGTTCTCCGTCCCGCTGCGCCCCGGCTTGGCTGAATTGCGTGCGGCCCAGCTGACAGAGGCGCTATCGGAACGGAAGATGTCGGAGGCCAGAGCGAGCGGCGCGGCAAAGCCTGCCATCACCGCCCAGCAGGGCGCGCTTATGACGCCAGCAGCCAGCGCCGCCAGATTAGGCGCGGCTTCGGTCAGCAGTACGACAGCCTGTTCGGCAGGCACGGCGACCAGCACGGTTGCGGCGGTAAAGACCTGCTCGCCCGCTTCGATCCGCCAGCCTTCTGCGGTGCGCGACAGCGTCTCGGCGCGCACGCCCCAGCGCATGTCCAGCGTTTCAGCCATCGCCCGGATCGGAGCGTTCATCCCCGGCATGCCGACCCATGCATCATCCCCTGCCGCTGGCCAGCGACTTGCCACACCTGCGGCTTCCCAAGCCGAGACGACATTGCGGAACGCCGGATCGCGCGCGGTGAAAAATTGCGCGCCGTGATCGAAACTCACGGTGTTACCTGCAATCTCGACCCTGCGCGCCGCCATCCGCCCACCCGGGCCGCGGCCCTTGTCGAGCACGATGATACGCCGTCCGGAGGCGGCGAGAGCGGTCGCGGCGCTGAGCCCAGCCATGCCGCCACCGATGATTACAATGTCACAATGTCCGTCCATCCCGCGCCAACGCATGGAGTGTCGGGAAGTTTCACGCCGCGTGACTGACCTCGGCCTGCCGCTCGCCCGCTGCCTCGTTGAGCATTTCGGCCACCAGAAACGCGAGCTCCAGCGACTGTTCGGCATTGAGACGCGGGTCGCAGTGGGTGTGATAGCGGTCACCCAGACGTTCCTCTGTGATCGCCACGGCGCCGCCGACACATTCGGTCACGTCCTGCCCGGTCATCTCGATATGGATGCCGCCCGGATGCGAGCCTTCGGCGCGGTGAACGGCGAAGAAGCCCTTCACCTCACGGGTGATCCGGTCAAAGGGCCGGGTCTTGAAGCCGGTGTCTGACTTGACGACATTGCCGTGCATCGGATCACACGACCACACCACCGGATGGCCTTCGCGCTGCACCGCACGCACCAACTTGGGCAGGCCGTCTTCAACCTTGTCGTGACCATATCGGCTGATCAGCGTGATGCGGCCGGCCTCGCGCTTCGGGTTCAAGTCGTCGAGCAGGCGCAGCAGCGCATCGGGCTCGAGGCTCGGCCCGCACTTCATGCCGAGCGGATTGCCGATGCCACGTGCAAATTCGATGTGAGCCGAACCGGGGAAGCGGGTGCGATCACCGATCCACACCATGTGCGCGCTGGTGGCGTACCAATCGCCGGTGAGCGAATCCCGCCGGGTCAGCGCCTGTTCGTAGGGGAGCAGCAGCGCCTCGTGGCTGGTGTAGAAGCTGGTGCCCTGCAATTGCGGCACGGTGGCGGGGTCGATCCCGCAAGCCTCCATGAAATCAAGCGCCTCGCCGATGCGGTCGGCCATCTCGCTGAACTTTTCGGTCCACGGGGTACGCCCCATGAAATCGAGCGTCCACTGATGAACCTGCCGCAGATTGGCATAGCCCCCGCCCGCGAAGGCGCGCAGCAGATTCAGCGTTGCAGCGGCCTGCGAATAGGCACGCACCATGCGGGCCGGATCGTTGCGGCGGCTGACCGGATCGAACTCGATCCCGTTGATATTGTCGCCAAGGTAGCTCGGCAGGGTGACATCGCCGATCGTCTCGGTAGGCGAGGAGCGCGGCTTGGCGAACTGGCCCGCCATCCGCCCCACCTTCACCACCGGACGCTTGGAGGCGAAGGTCATGACCACCGCCATCTGCAACAGCACACGGAAGGTGTCGCGGATGTTGTTGGGGTGGAATTCGGCAAAGCTCTCTGCACAGTCGCCGCCCTGAAGCAGGAAGCCGTGGCCATTGGCAACATCGGCCAAATCGGCCTTGAGCGCGCGCGCCTCGCCCGCAAACACCAGCGGGGGATAGGAAGACAGGGTCTTTTCCGCCTCGGCCAGCTCGGCCGCATCTTCGTAATGCGGCAGGTGGCGCGCTTCGAAGGCCTTCCAGCTATCCGGGGTCCAGGTCTCGGGCACGGTCTTGGGCTCTTTCTTTCAAATCTGCATATTCCGGCGGCGCAAAGCGCAGCGTGCGGGGGCGCCCGGTACAGGAGCGCGGCACGAATTGTAAAGCAGCAAAGCCGCTCAGAACAATTTTATTTCCCAAACGCAGTCTGCGGCTTTGCCGATTCAGGCTCCGAGGCACCAGACTGCGCAGCATTTGCACCGACCCCGACGGTGGGCGCTTCGGCAAGCTGCTGGCCTTCCGGGATAATCGCCAGCCGGAACGGCGCATCCTTGCCGAAATAGCGATCAGCAAGGAATTGCATGACCTGCGGGCTGGTCTGCGAGTAATCTGCCAGCAGGGTGCGCAACAGCATCAGGCGCTGCGGATCCTGCGTTGCGCCTTCGATGTTGTAGAGCCAGAACTGGTTGCCGGTCGACGCGCGCCGGATCAGCTGCCCCAGCGGCTCGGTCACGCGTGCCAGCTCGTCGGCGGTCGGCGGATTTGCCGACAGGTCCTTGGCGATCCGTTCAGCCTCGGCAAAGAACACCGGCACGAATTCGGGCTCCAGCTGCGCGAGCGCGGTAATCCGCCCGCCGCTTGCCAGATCAGCTGGCCAGTTCGAGAAGACCTGCGGCGAATAGCTCGCCCCGGCACGTTCGCGCAGGGCATCGAGCAGACGATTGTTGAACAACTGGGTGAGGATTTCGAGCTGACGGCTTTCCCGCAACGACGCCGTGCCGCCGCCGCTTTTCCACGCCACCACAGCGGCGGCTTGATTGGCATCGCCGCGGTGCGTGACGACCGCAGGCCTATCGGCGACGGGGGCAAAACCGGGCACGCGCGCGGCAACCTCCGGCGCAATCGGGGTGCGTGCCGGCAGAGCGCCGAAGGTCAGGCGCAATTGTTCGATGACCTTGGTCTTGTCGAACTCGCCGAACACCATCACCTCGACCGGACCCTGCTTCAGCAGCGGTTCCCACACGGCGCGGAAGCCTTCGGGCGTCACTCCCTTCAGCGCCGCGGGATCGGGTGTGGCAAAGCGCGCATCGCGCCCCGTCACGAGAAATTCGAGATCGCGCTTCAGCACGCCGCCGGGACTGGTCGAGTAGGTATTGTAGGCCAGCTCCGCCGCCGCCCGGGCGCGCAGCACCGGGTCCCTGTCCCAGCGCGGCATCCCCAGCTTGGCTGCAAACAGATAAAGCTGGTCGTTCACGTCCTCCGAACGGGTCTGGGCGGTGAAGGTGAACACCGCATCGTCAATGCTGAAATCGAAACCGAGCTTGCGCCCTGTCGCCAGCCGGTCGATCTCGTTCTGACCAAGCTCGCCAAGACCGGAGCCGACCAGCGCCGCTTCGCCGAGATCGGCATAGACCGCGCTTGCATCGTCAAACGCCCGCCAGCCCGCACCAAAGCGCACGCGGACGGTGACGCGACCGGGTTCGGCATCATTGGCCCACACCAGCGCCTTGACCCCATTGGCGAAATCGACCTGCTCGATTTCCAGAACGCCGAGCGACTTCTGCTCGGCAATGGTGCCGGGCGCGCCCACGGCAGGCAGATCGGCAAAGGAGATGGTCTGAGCCGCGAGCCGTGCGCTGCCATCGACGCGGGCCTCGCTCGCCAGCGCCAACCGGAGCGCAGCGGCATCGGCCTCATCTGCCCTGGGCGTGACATAGACCGAGCGGGTCACAGTACCTTCGAACAGAGCCTGCGTGCGGGCGAGCACTTCTTCGGGATTGAGCCGCGGCTTCATGCCCCGGAACACGTCGAGTACCACCTGCGGCGCCGCGATCGTCTCTCGGATGTCGACCGCGTTGACGAGATTGTTGACGAGATCGCTGCCCGACTGGACGCTTTCCTGCTGCACTCCATTGGCAAAGGCGACATCGAACTCGGCCGCCTCGCGGTCGATTTCCTCCTGCGTCGGCGGATTGGTGACAGCATCGGCAATCACGCTGCGGACATCGGCAAGCGCGGCCTGCCAGTCGCCGGTCAAGGGCGCGAACGTGACAAAGGTCGCGTCGACCGAGCGCGAGACGTCTTCCTGCTGTACCTGCGCATAAAGATAGCTGCCCCCGCTGCGCGCGCGCGATTCCAGCCTGCGATTGATGATCGCCTGCGCCACGGCATCCAGCAGCAGACCTTCATTATAGACGATAGTATCCTCAACCGGACGCCACGGGCGCATGACCGCATAGGTCAGGCTGCGCGGCAGATCGGGCTCGACGCCCACCGCAAGCTCACCGATGGGCGTGCCGGTTCCGGCGGTATCGGCAGTCGCTGAGGGTGCCGCCGGATCACCAAAATCGGGCGCAACGCCGGCCGTGCCGTTACCCTTCCAGTCGCCGAACCACTGCTCCACCAGTCCCGCCAGCACCATCGGGTCGGCATCGCCTGCAACCACGATCACGGTGTTTTCGGGCCGGTACCAGCGATCATAGAAGGCCTTGACGCTCTTGCCGTTCGCGGCCCGCAGCGTCTCGTCGGTGCCGATCGGACTGCGCGTGGCGAGACGCTGTCCGGCAAAGAAGGTCTGCCGGGTCAGCTCGGCCATGCGCTGCCCCGCTCCGCCGCGTTCGCGCTTTTCGGCGAGCACGATCGGTCTTTCGGCCGCGACATTGGCATCATTGAGCACCGGCTCGCGGATCATGCCCGACAGCAGCTTGAAACTCTCGGACAGCTTGGCCTCGTCGATGTTCGGAATGTCGAGCTTGTAAGCGGTGTGGGTCGGTGTCGTCTCGGCATTGGCATCGCTGCCGAAGGTCGCGCCCAGCCGCTGCCACGCTGAAATCGCCTCGGCCTGGCCGAGATACTTGCTCTCGCGGAACAGCAGGTGTTCGAGCAGATGGGCATAGCCCTGCTCGCTGTCTTCCTCATGGAGCGAGCCGGCGTCAATCCGCACCCGGATCGAGACTTGCCGCGGCGGAACGCCGTTGCGGCGCACAGCATAGCGCAGCCCGTTCTGCATCTCGCCGAACAGCCACTTGTCATCGACCGGCACATCCGATCCGCGATAGAGCCACGGCACTTCGCCATTGGTTTGTAGCGCTTTGGGGGCGGGAACTGGCGGCGTTGCAGGCGCCTGTGCTTCGGCGGAGGGCGCAGTCGGGGAAGCAGCCTGCTGCGCAAGCAGCGGCTGCACCAGCACGAACGGAGCAAGCAGAATGGCGAGAGCGCGATGCGCGCGGGTCAGCGACGTCATGGGCGCGACTATAGGGCGGCAAAATGTGAAGCGATAGTGAATGCGCCCGCACAGCACACAGTCCGGCTTTGCGCGCTTGAAATCCGACAAAATCGCTCTTAAATGTGTGCCATGTTCATCGAAACCGAAACCACGCCAAACCCGGCCGCGCTCAAGTTCCTGCCCGGCACCACGGTCATGCCCGCGGGAAGCCGCGAATTCGCCACCCCTGAGGCGGCCGACGCAAGCCCGCTGGCGCAGGCGATCTTCGATACGGGCGAGGTGGTGAATGTCTTCTTCGGGGCCGATTTTGTCTCTGTCACAGCGGCACCCGGCGCAGACTGGAGTGCCTTGAAGCCGCAGGTGATCGCGATCCTGCTCGATCACTTCGTGTCCGAAGCCCCGCTCTTCGCCCCTGCCACCGCAGGCGGCATCGCCGTGCCTCCCCCGGAAGACGACGCCGTGGTTGAAGAACGTCCCGAGGACGCCGAGATCATCGCTGCGATCAACGAGTTGCTCGAAACCCGCGTGCGCCCCGCCGTGGCAGGCGACGGCGGCGACATCGCCTATCGCGGCTTCCGCGACGGGGTGGTTTACCTTACCCTGCAAGGATCATGCTCGGGATGCCCGTCGAGCACGGCGACATTGAAGCATGGCATCGAAGGCCTGCTCAAGCATTACGTCCCCGAAGTCACCGAAGTGCGCGCGGCGTAACCCATGCAGTTTCACGATTCTGCCCTGAGCGCCGAGGCGCTGGCCCAACTGTTCAACGAGGCCCGCAGCTACAACGGCTGGCTCGACAAGCCCGTCAGCGATGAACAGCTCCATGCGATCTGGGATCTGGTGAAGATGGCCCCGACCTCTGCCAACATGCAGCCGGCGCGGATCGTCTGGGTCAAGTCTGCCGAGGCCAAGGCCCGGCTTGCCGACTGCGTGATGGAAGGCAACAAGGCCAAGGTCCTCGCCGCCCCCGTCACCGCCGTGATCGGCTACGATATCGATTTCCACGAGGAACTGCCCTGGCTGTTCCCGCACACCGATGCGAAAAGCTGGTTCGAAGGTGACGAGGAAGGCCGCAAGGAGGGCGCGTTCCGCAATTCCTCGCTGCAAGGTGCTTACCTGATGCTTGCCGCGCGCGCGCTGGGTCTTGATTGCGGGCCGATGTCGGGCTTCGATCAGGCAGCGGTCAACGCCGCCTTTTTTGCCGACACGCCCCGCCACCGGGTCAATTTCATCTGCTCGGTCGGCTATGGTGATCCTGCCAGCATCTTCGACCGCTCGCCCCGCCCGGATTTCGCGCGCTTCAACCGCATCGCCTGAAGCCATTTGCTCGCTTGCGCGCACTCGCTGACTGAGGCAGGGCGCGCTCATGCGGATGCTCGCCATCGAAACCGCCTCCGAGGCCTGCAGCATCGCCCTGTTCGAGGGCGAGAGCATGGTCGCGCATGATCACCGCGTGATCGGTCGCGGCCATGCCGAGGCGCTGGTTCCGATGATTGCCGCACTGCCTGACAAGGGGCGTGCTGCGCGCGTTCTGGTCGGCCTCGGCCCGGGCAGCTTCACCGGGGTACGGATCGGCCTTGCCACAGCGCGGGCGCTCGGCTTTGCGTGGGGTGCGCAAGTGCTGGGCTATCCGACGCTGGCGCTGATGGCAGCACAGGCGCAGACCGACCATCCAGCCAAGCCGCTGACCGTGTGCATTCACGGCGGGCATGGGGAGTGGTTCGTGCAGGATTTCGACACGGATGGTGTGCCTGCCAGCCGGGTTGCCTCGCTCGCCCCCGATGCCGCGGCACAGCGGCCCGTGGCTCCGACCATCGCGGGCAACCGGGCCGAGGCGCTGGCGGCGCTCGTCAGCGGTGAACGGCTTGTGCTTCCCGCACTTCTGCCGGACGCGCGCGCTGTGCCGCTGGTGAAGCAAGACCTGTTCACTGCCAATCTGGCCCCAATCTATGGCCGGGGTGCTGACGCCACCCCGATGGCCGAACGCGCACCGGCATGATGCCATCCTCCGCCCCCTCCCCGATCCTGCTCGACCGGATCATGATGGTGATGGAGGCAGCTTTCGATCCCGCCTATGGCGAGGCCTGGAACCGGCGGCAGGTTGCCGATGCACTGGCGATGCCCAACACTCATGCACTGGTGGTGGATGCGCAAGGCAGGCCGATGCCCGATACGCCCGGCACAGCCCCGGCGGGTTTCGTGCTGACCCGCCACGTGCTCGATGAAGAGGAACTGCTGCTCATCGCCGTCATGCCTGGTGCTCGCCGGCGCGGCGTCGGCGCAGCACTGATCGAACATTTGTTCGCCGCAGCCCGCGACCGCGGCATCGCCCGCATCTTCCTAGAAATGCGGCGCGGCAATCCGGCGATTGCCCTGTATCAGAAATTCGGCTTTGAACCGATTGGCGACAGGCGAAACTATTATCGCATGGCCAATGGCGAAAGAGTTGACGCCATTACTTTTGCCCGATCAATCTAATCAGATAGCATTTGTCGAAAATCCGTGACTAAGCAAAGCCCACCGGTTGCGAATTTCTCTGCAGTCCGGCATGGCCACCTCAGTAGCGCAATTCGAACGACGCTGCAGAGGAACTTACGCAGGATCTCGAAATGGATATGAAAGAAACACTCATCACGCTGACCAGCGACATTGTTGCCGCGCATGTCAGCAACAATGATGTGGCTGTGGCCGATGTGCCTGGTCTCATCACCAACGTCTATGCTGCGCTTGCCAATCTTGGCGAGGCTCCGGTGGTCGAAGAAGTCAAGCCACAGCCAGCCGTATCGATCCGTAATTCGGTAAAGCCTGATTACATCGTCTGCCTTGAAGACGGCAAGAAGCTGAAGATGCTCAAGCGATATCTTCGCACCAATTACGACATGTCGCCGGAAGAATACCGTGCGCGTTGGGGCTTGGCCGCTGATTATCCGATGGTTGCGCCCAACTATGCCGAAAAGCGCCGCGATCTGGCCAAGAAGATCGGTCTCGGCCGCAAGCCCGGAACGCCTGCGCCCAAGACCCGCCGCGCCAGGAAGTCCGCCTGATCCAGGCCACTTCGGGCGCATCGCGCAAAAAGCCGGGCAAGTCGCCCCTGTTGAGAGGGCGGGAACCCTGCTTGAGCAAGCAGCCTCGTCCCTGTAGGGATGAGGCTGTTCTGCTTTAGAGCGGCACCCACTCTCCGCAGGTGCCGCGATTTGGTGATGGAGCATCCCTTGACCCAGAAGATCGATCTCGAACAATTGTGCGCCGAAAAGGGCCTCCGCATCACCGAACAACGCCGGGTGATTGCCAAGGTGCTTTCCGAGAGCGACGACCACCCGGATGTGGAGCTGTTGCACAGCCGCGCTGTCGCAGTCGACCCGCGCATTTCGATCGCGACGGTTTACCGCACCGTCCGCCTGTTCGAAGAAGCAGGCATCCTCGACCGCCACGATTTCGGTGACGGGCGCTCGCGCTATGAACCCGTGCCGGAGGCGCATCACGATCACCTGATCGATGTCGAAACCGGCAAGGTCGTCGAATTCGTCGATCCCGAGGTCGAGGCTTTGCAACGCCAGATCGCCGAACGGCTCGGCTATCGCCTCGTCGATCACCGCATGGAGCTTTACGGCGTGCGGCTCTCCCGCAATGATTAAAGTGGCGCGATGACTGACGCCGAATTGCGCGATGCGGCCGCGCGCGGCGAAGAAACGCCGGTCTCGGTCGCGGGGTGGCTAAGGATCGGGGGGCGGGGACTGGCGCTGGTCAGCCTCATCGCCGTGTTTGTGCCGCTGCACTACCTGTATCGCACGCTGTCCTACGGCTCGCCTTTCCCGATGCTGTTCCTGCGCTATGCGGCACGGGTCTGCGGCGCGAAGGTCGAAGTGAAAGGCACCCACCTGAAGCGCGATGTATTCTTCGTCGCCAATCACTTGTCTTGGGTGGATATTCTGGCGCTGGCCGGTGCAAGCGGGACGGCTTTCGTTGCCAAGGCAGAGCTTGCCGATGCGCCGGTGGTGGGCTGGCTCGCGAGCCTCAACCGCACTGTCTTTGTGAAGCGCGAACACCGCATGGGCGTGGCCGAGCAGATCAATGCGCTCAAGGAGGCACTGGCCGACAACTGGTCGGTAACGGTGTTCCCGGAAGGCACCACCACCGACGGGCAATCATTGCTGCCGTTCAAGACTTCGATGCTGTCTGTGCTCGAGCCGCCGCCGCCGGGCGTGCTGGTGCAGCCGGTGATCCTCGATTATGGCCCGGTGGCCGAATGGATCGGCTGGATCGGGCAGGAAAGCGGCATCAACAACGCGAAGCGGGTTCTGTCACGCAAGGGCACGTTCAAGGTGCGGATCCACTATCTCGAACCCTTCAGCCCTGAAGATTTCCGTGGCCGCAAGGCGATCAGTCAGGAATCGCGCCGCCGGATCGAGGAAGCGTTGCTGGAGGTTCTCGGAAAGCCCCTGCGTCCCTTCGCCCACACGGTGGCACCGGTGCGGTATCAACCGAAGAACGAGGATCAGGCGGCAGGTTAGAGCAGTTTTCGGGACGCCGTATGATCCCGCTCGGCTCTAAAGCCCCGCGCGCACCAGCCAGTCGTGGAAGATCCGCACCGGGCGACTTTCCAGCGCCACGGGCTTGCACACGAACCAGTAGGAATAGGGGCTCTCCACCGGCTTGCCGGGAAGGTTGGTGAGGCGATTGTCGTTGGCGCGGCGCAGGTGATCATCATGCATGATCGCGATGCCGAGACCCTGGGCAGCCGCCTCCAGCATCAGCGCGCCCGAATCGTAATGGTCGATCGCTGCGGGGTCCATCTGCTCCAGCCCGTTGGCCTTCTTCCATGCGACAAAGCTTTCGGGCAGTTCGTTGTGGATCAGGAAGGTCTGCTTGGCCATTACCTCGGGCGTAATGTCAGGGCCAATGCTGCGGGAAGTGTCCTTTGAGCAGATCGCATGGACGAGATTGTGATCGAGCCTGACCGCGTGCAGGCCTGATGCAGGCCCGCGGGACAGGATAATGGCCGCATCAAGCGTGTCGCCCACCCGGTCTTCCAGGTGCGGTGCTGTATCGATGTCGATGTGGAGCAGCGGGTGGCGCTTGCGCAATTCGCCAAGCCGGGGGAACAGACGCTGGCTGCCGAACATGGGCAACACGCCAAGCCGAAGGCGCAAAAGTGCAATATTGTCCGACTGGCTTTCCACCGCCCGCGCCAGCGCTTCCATGTGCGGGTTCACAGCCTCGTAAAAGGCCTGCCCCTCGTCGGTCAGTTGCATCGACTGGCGGGCGCGGGTGAACAGCTTCTTCCCGACGAATTCCTCAAGGTTGCTGATCCGCCGGGAGAGGGCCGAGGGGCTGAGCCCGATCTCCTCCGCTGCCGCCCGGGCTGAACCGAGCCGGACGGTGCGCATGAAAGCTTCGAGCGCGCGCAGAGGGGGAAGACGACGTGCAGGCATGAACTCTCTCCTTGGGTGAGAGCAGATACGCCCGAAAATCGATTTGGATGCAAAAAATCGAAGAAAAAATGCGCTTGTCTGCAAAAAGTTGCGACTATTGCACCTCGTCCGCGTCAATCGGAGGGTGGAGACGCAGGCGCTTGACGTGGGTTTCGTCGCCAGCTGTCACTTCAATCCGCCACCCGCTGGGATGTTCCAGCACCGTGCCGACCGCAGGCACAGCCTCGGCCAGCACAAAGGCGAGCCCGCCGAGCGTATCGACCGCTTCCTCGACTTCGGCAAGACGCGGGTCGATGCGTTCGGCCACGTCGTCCAGCTCGGCGCGGGCATCACAGTCCCACATTCCTTCACCGATCGGACTGATCAGCTCCTCTGGGGCCTCGTCATGCTCGTCCTCGATCTCGCCGACAATTTCCTCGACCAGATCCTCGATCGTAATGAGCCCGTCGGTGCCGGAGAATTCGTCAAGCACGATGGCAAGGTGGACGCGCTGAGTGCGCATGTCGGCAAGGACGTCCAGGGCTCCGCGCGCCTGCGGCACATAGAGCGGCTGACGCATCAGCGTTGTCCAATCCTCAGGCGGGACTGAGCCGTTGGCAATAATCGGAAACACATCCTTGATGTGGATCATCCCGATCACGTGATCGAGCGTCTCGCGATAGACCGGCATGCGCGAATGGCCATGCTCGGAGAAGGCCGCCACCATCTCCGCCCAGCTGATCCCGGCTTCGACCGCAATGATCTCACCGCGCGGCACGGCAACATCATCGGCGTCATGTTCCGAGAAGTGCAACAGGTTGCGCAGCATCTGCCGCTCCACCCGTGACAGGTCACCGCCCGCCTTGCCGCCGTCATCGGCGCTGCCCGGACCGTTTTCGTCCTCATGCTCGTCGATCGCTTCTTCGAGCTGTTCGCGCAAGGAACGCGCGGCTTCAAGCCCGAGGATCTTGCGAAGCGCAGGCCAAAGCCCGCTGCTACTGTCCGCGTCTCCCGCAGGCGACGCAGAGGATGGAGAATCGGCCATGGCCTTCGAAACAGCTCCTGTTGGTTTCAATCGCCATATGGGTCAGCGATGCCCAGTTTGGCAAGTATTCGGGTTTCCAGCGCCTCCATCGCTTCGGCCTGTTCGTCGGAGTCGACATGGTCGTGACCGGCCAGATGGAGCAATCCGTGGACGATCAGATGGGTAGCATGAGCCTCAAGGCTGACACCCTTCTCCGCCGCCTCGCGCGCGCAGGTTTCATGGGCGAGTGCGATATCACCGAGCATTTCGGGCGGGCCTTCCGGGGCAAGGCTTTCGAGTTCCTCGCGCTCCAGCATCGGGAAGCTGAGCACGTTGGTCGGCTTGTCACGCCCGCGCCATTCGCGGTTGAGGCTGTGGACTTCGGCATCGGTGGTGAACAGCAGGCTGACCGTGAGGCGCGGGTTGGCCAGCAGAGTCTCCTCCTCGCTTGCCGCCCCCCGGCGCGCTCTGCCAGAGCCTCCCACTTACCTGCGGGCCAGTGTTCAATGTCGATATCGAGTTGCAAGGTTCAGCGGGCTCTCTGGCTGCCGGTTTTCACGTCACGCAATGGGATACCATCGCAAAAGGGGTCAGGGCCGATATTGACGGTGGGCGCCCATATGTGAGGTTTGGACAATCGGTCATAGCAGATTTTCGTATCCCCCGGCGTTGCGAATACGATGACAGTCGCAAATGCCCAGCACGTCAGGATTATCATGGCAAGGCCGATGCGCCAGGTTCGCGTGACCCGTTCGTTCACCGCGCGCCGGGCAAAGAAGGCTGTCGCGCCGGTGAGATAGGCAGACAGGCCAAGAAACCAGTAATCCTGCTCGTAGAAAGCCATGACGAGAAAGGCCAGAACCAGTCCATAGAGCACAGCATACTTGGCCAGCCAGATGTGTGGCCATGTGCTGGTATCGCTATTGGGATGCTTCATGCCGGAAGGTCAGCCGCCCCCACACGGTCAGCATCCTTGCCCTCATAGGCTTCGACGATCCGGCCCACGATCGGGTGGCGCACGACGTCCGCGGCGCTGAAGCGGATCGTGCCGAAGCCTTCCACCCCTTCGAGCCGTTGCACCGCATCGTTCAATCCGCTCATGCCGGGGCCGCCGGGAATGTCGACCTGCTTCGGATCGCCGCAAATCACCATCCGGCTGTTCTGGCCGAAGCGGGTGAGGAACATCTTCATCTGTTCGCGCGTGGTGTTCTGCGCCTCGTCCAAGATGATGAAGCTGTCCGCCAGCGTGCGCCCGCGCATGAAGGCGATCGGGGCGATCTCGATCTCGCCATTGGCCAGCCGCCGCTCGACCTGTTCGGGCGGCATGCAGTCGTTCAAGGCGTCATAGAGCGGGCGGAGGTAGGGATCGACCTTCTCCTTCATGTCGCCCGGCAGGAAGCCCAGCTTCTCCCCCGCCTCGACCGCCGGGCGCGATAGGATCAGGCGCTGCACGCTGCCGGTGATGAGCTGGCTGACCGCCTGCGCCACCGCGATATAGGTCTTGCCCGTCCCCGCCGGGCCAAGCGCGAAGATGATGTCGTCCTTGGCCAGCGACCGCATGTATTCGATCTGTGTTGCCGAGCGCGGCACGATGGTTTTCTTGCGCGTGCGGATCATGATCGGCGGACCATCCATATCGCCCGCAATGATCCCTTCGAGCGTCGGTTCGGCCGACATCGCAATCAGCGATTCGATCGCCCCGCTGTCCAGCGCCTCGCCCCGCGCCAGCCGGTCATACATGGTCTTCAGCGTCTCGCGGGCGCGGGCGACATCGTCCTCCGGCCCTTCGATCACCACCTGATGGCCGCGGGCGTGGATATAGACCCCAAGCCGGTTTTCGACCTGCACCAGATTGGCGTCGAACTGCCCGAACAGCGGCCCCAGCAAGGCCTGGTTCTCGAAGGTCAGATCGACACGCGCGCGCCGGGGTTCCGGGATGCCGCGCGGATCGGGCGAGAGCGCCGGGTGTCCGGCACGGGAGGGTCGTCGGCCCATGGTTTCCTTTGGCTAAGGCACAAGGGACAATCCCGTGTCCTTGAGTCGCAAAGGTAAGCCTGAGGCAGCGGATAGCAAGCCGGGTGCGGCGAGATGGCGGTGGAAAGTCGTCAGACTGTCACGGTCTGGCGCACCAGCCCCATGAGCGAATTCGGCCCGGCTTCGGCCAGCTCCACCTCGACCATGTCACCGATCGCGGCGGGTGCTTCGAACCACACGCTCTGAAGCCAAGGCGACTTGCCGAGCCACTGACCTTCGTGCTTGCCTCTGCGTTCGACCAGCACGGTGCAGGTCTTGCCGGTGCTGGCCTGATTGAAGGCCATCTGGTGGTGGCCGATGCGCTGCTGGAGGCGCTGGAGCCGCTCGTCCATCACCTCGGGAGCGATCTGCCCCTGCATCGTCGCGGCAGGCGTGCCAGGGCGCGGCGAGTATTTGAAGCTGAAGCAGGCGGCGTAGCGGACTTCATCGACGATGCTGAGGGTGTCCTGAAACTCCGCCTCGGTCTCGCCCGGGAAGCCGACGATGAAATCGCCCGAAAGCGCGATGTCGGGGCGAGCGGCACGGAAGCGCTCGATCAGCTTGAGGTAGCTTTCGGCGGTGTGCTGGCGGTTCATCGCCTTGAGGATGCGGTCATTGCCCGCCTGCACGGGCAGGTGCAGATAGGGCATCAGCTTCGCCACGTCGCCATGGGCGGCGATCAGATCATCGTCCATGTCGTTGGGGTGGCTGGTGGTGTAGCGGATGCGCTCCAGCCCCTCGATCCCGGCCAGCACCCGAATCAGCCCGCCCAGCCCGGTCCCGCGGCCCTTGTCATCCTCGCCGCGCCACGCATTGACGTTCTGGCCGAGCAGGGTGATCTCCTTCGCGCCTGCTTCGACCAGCTTGTGTGCTTCGGTAACGAGATGGCTGAAAGGCCGCGAGATTTCCGCACCGCGGGTATAGGGCACCACGCAATAGGTGCAGAACTTGTCGCAGCCTTCCTGCACCGTCAGAAAGGCGCTGGGGCCACGCTTCTTGCGCTGGGGGAGCGCGTCGAACTTGGCGATGGCGGGCATGTCGGTGTCGGTCGCCCGGCCACCTTCCACCGCCTTATCAAGCATTTGTGGCAGGCGGTGATAGGCCTGCGGGCCGACCACGATGCTCACCGCCGGGGCGCGTGCCATGATCTCCTCGCCCTCGGCCTGCGCGACGCAGCCCGCGACCGCGATCAGCGGTTTCTTCCCCGCCTCCTCGCCTGCCTTCACCAGCCGGCCGATATCGGAATAGACCTTTTCCGCTGCCTTTTCACGGATATGGCAGGTGTTGAGGATGACGAGATCCGCCTCCTCCCCCTCGGGCGCAGGCACAATACCGCGCTCCGCCAAGAGCTCGCCCATGCGCTCGCCGTCATAGACGTTCATCTGGCAGCCGAAGCTCTTGACCCGGTAGGTCTGGGGGGGTGCGGAGGGTTTCATGAGGGGTGCGCCTTTAGCGCCGATCGTCCGCGCGTTCAATCGCGCCGACAGCGCATTGTTCCACGTGAAACCGCGCAACAGGCAGGGGCCAAGACGGGGCGAGAGAAGGTCTGGAGGGGGTCAAAGGGGGGGCAAGCGCGCTCGACACCCCCGCAGACTGGTACGAAAGATCAGGCCACCGTCGCCTTCACAATCTTGCCGGGGCTGCGCGGCGGTTCGCCCTTGGGGATGGCGTGGACGTGTTCCATGCCGCTGATCACCTGGCCCCAGACGGTGTATTGCTTGTCGAGGAAGCGCGCGTCGTCGAGGCAGATGAAGAACTGCGAGTTGGCGCTGTTCGGGTTCTGCGCACGCGCCATCGAGCACACGCCTTCGACGTGCGGCTCGGCGTTGAATTCGGCGGCGAGGTCGGGCTTGTCGCTGCCGCCCATGCCGGTGCCGGTCGGATCGCCGCCCTGCGCCATGAAACCGGCGATCACGCGGTGGAAGATCACCCCGTCGTAGAAGCCTTCCTGCGCCAGCTCGGTGATGCGCGCGACGTGGCCGGGGGCCAGATCAGGGCGCAGCTTGATGACGACATCGCCGGTCTCGCCGGTGCCGTTGTCGAGGGTGAAGGTAAGGGTTTCGGCCATTTCGATGTGTCTCCTGATGGAATTTGCTCCGGCTTTACGCAGCCAATCGCTGCCTGTCACCCTCCAGCCTTGCTTTTCATTCCTCCCCCCGTAAACGCCTCATATGACCGATGATCGCATCCTCGATGAAGACCTTGCGCTCGCCGATGTGGGCGAGGTCGAGGTGCGTCCGGATGACCGCGTCGATGATGAACGCCACGACGAGGAAAACCGGCTCAAGCCGGAATATGTCAGCGCCGTCCATCTTGCACTGGAAGCGGGTGACAAGGGCGCGGTCTATGATCTGGTCGAGCCGCTCCACGCCGCCGACATTGCCGACCTCATCGAACTGCTCGAACCGCGCGAGCGCGCGCAGCTCGCCGCGGCCATCACCGACCTGATGACCGGCGACGTGATCGCCGAACTCAACGATTACGTCCGCGAAGACCTGATGGACACGCTGTCCGCGCAGGCAGTCGCAACCATCGCGGAACAGCTCGACACCGATGATGCGGTGCAGCTGATCGAAGACCTCGACGAGGCCGATCAGCGCGCGGTTATAGCCGAGCTGGAGCCGGAAACCCGCGAAGCAGTCTCCAGCGCGCTCGCCTATCCCGAAGAGACCGCCGGACGCCTGATGAGCCGGCACTTCGTGGCGGTGCCGGAGCATATGAGCGTGGGCGACCTGATCGATTATCTGCGCGAGGAAGGCGATCTCGAACATGACTTCTTCGAAGTCTTCGTGATCGACGAGCGGCATCACCCGGTCGGCACCTGCGCGCTCTCTTGGGTGCTCACCACACCCCGAAGCGTGCGCCTGACCGACGTGATGAAGCGCGAACAGACCCTGATCCCGGTGACGATGGATCAGGAAGAGGTCGCGCTGATGTTCCAGAAATACGCGCTGATCTCGGCCGCTGTGGTGGATGAAAGCGGCCGGCTGGTTGGGCAGATGACGGTCGACGATATCGTCCACATCATCTCCGAGGAAGCGGGCGAGGACGCGCTGCTGCTGTCCGGCGCGGGCGACGGGGACATCAACGAGCCGATCCGCGAGGCTTACACCGCGCGGGTGCGCTGGCTGATCGCCAATCTGGGGACGGCGGTGGTGGCCTCGGCGATCATCGCCTTTTTCGGCGCTGCCATCGAACAACTTGTCGCACTCGCCGTGCTGATGCCGATTGTCGCCAGCATCGGCGGCAATGCCGGGACACAGACGATGGCCGTGGCGGTGCGCGCAATCGCGACCAATCAGCTGACACGCTCCAACACCCGGCGCATCCTGTGGCGCGAATTCCGCGTGGCGCTGCTCAATGGCGGCACCATCGCGCTGTTGATCGGCGCGGCGGCGGCGGTGCTGTTCACCCCGCTGATGGGCGTGGTGATTGCGCTGGCGATGATTATCAACATCGCCGTGGCAGGGCTGGCTGGCGTGCTGGTGCCGGTGATCTTCGAGCGGCTCGATCAGGATCCGGCGGTGGCGAGCAGCGTGTTCGTGACCATGATCACCGACTCGATGGGCTTCTTCGCCTTCCTAGGTTTGGCAGTGGCGGCAGGTCTCGCCCCGCTTTAACCCTCGTCTCCGAGAGACTATCGGGGAGAGTGCAATGGCAGGACGGGTTTCGGGCAAGGTGGTGCTGCTGACCGGCGGCGCGATGGGCCTCGGCAAGGCAGCGACCAAGGCGCTGCTGGCCGAGGGCGCGACAGTGATCATCACCGACATCGACGAAGCCGCAGGCCGCGCCACGGCGGAGGAACTGGGCTGCGGCTTCCTCCATCAGGACGTCACCGACTGGGCGCGCTGGCAAGCGGTCATAGCCGAGGTCGAAGCCACCCACGGTCGGCTCGACGTGCTGGTCAACAATGCCGCGATCACCGTGTTCGGAAGCATCGCCGACATCTCGCCTGAGGATTTCCGGCGTTGCTACACCGTCGATGTCGATTCGATCTTCATGGGCTGCAAGGCGGCGATCCCCTTGATGGCCAAGGGGGGCGGGGGCTCCATCGTCAATTTCTCCAGCGCGGCGGGCAACAAGCCCTCGCCCGATCTTGCCGCCTATAACTCCGCCAAGGCGGCGGTGGTGACCCTGACCAAAAGCATCGCGCTCTATTGCGCACGGGAGAAGAACGGCGTGCGGGTCAACTCTGTCCAGCCGGGGACGATCCTGACCCCCAATGTCGAAAGCGTGATCGCCGGAACGCCCGATCCCGATGCCACCCGCGCGGCCTTTTCGGTTGCGCAGCCCATCGGCCGCATGGGATTGCCTGAGGATATCGCGCATCTGGTGGTCTACCTTGCCAGCGACGAAAGCAAGTTTGCCACCGGCGCACCCTTCATTGTGGACGGGGGCCTCTCCATCGCTTGATCGCGGGGCGCTTTGCCCCACATTGGCGCCATGCCTCTCCACCTTACCAAAATCGCCTTCGGGGCGAAAAGCTATGACCAATTGGCGCGCTGGTTTGACGGGCGCGAAGCCATCGGCCTCACGACCCGCAACCGTCCGACCCGGCACGAGGAATGCATCGGCGGCTCGCTTTACTGGATCATCAATCACGCGATCGTGGCGCGTTCGCCGATCCTCGGCTTTGCCAAGACTGATGACGGGCGCTGGGACATCGTGCTGGAGCCGCGCCTGATCCGCGTCCATACGCAACCCAAGCGCGCGCATCAGGGCTGGCGTTACCTTACCGAGGACAAAGCGCCGCGCGATGTCGCGGAGGGCGAGGATATCGGCGATGCCCTGCCCGGCCGTCTCGCGATGAAGCTGGAGCGGCTCGGCCTCGTCTGATCAGGGCGTGCGACTGCACCCGCTTCAGGGTTTTGGCGGCGCGCTCCACCACGAAAGCGTCTGGTTGTCGTGGGCCGATGTCCACACGCCTGCGGGCGTCCAGCGCAGCGCGCCGCTGCCCACCGCCGCACCCATCCGCGCGCGGATCGCGCCGCTCTCGGGATCGATCACCACCATCGTCTGATCGTCAGTGGTGCGCAGCCACACCGCCCCGCCGCCGGTGTCGATATCGCCCCACTTGAGATTGTCGCCAACCTTGGTGCGGCCCGCCACTGCCAGCGTGTCCGGATCGACCTTGGCCACGGTGCCGTCGCCCTGTTCCTGCACCCACACCGCGCCCTCGCCCGCCGCGAGGAAGCCCGGCGTATCGCCCAGCGCCGCGGTGCCGGTGACGGTGTTGGTGGCCGGGTCGATCCGCTGGAGCAGCTTGCCCTCGCTGCTGACGGCCCAGATCGCGTCGAAACCATAAGCGAGATACCAGGTCTCAGGCGCGACCGGGATGGTGGCGATCACTGCGTTGGTGGCTGGATCGATCCGCGCGACCTTGCCGGCCGGGTCGCTCGCCACCCAGACCGAGCCTGCGCCCGCGACCACATTGGTCTCGCCCTTGGCATTGGCTAGCCCGGTGGCGACCTTGGCTTCGAGCGTCGCAGTCTCGAGATTGATGCGATAGATCTCCGCACCCTTGCAATTGGCGACCCACAGCGACCCTTCGGCAATCGCCATAGTCCCGCACGGGCGCGGCACGGCAAAGCTGGCGAGCTTTTCGGACGTCGACCATTTCTCGACCCGCCCGTCATTGGTGACCCAGACGGCATCGCCATCGACCGCGAGAAAATCGGCAAAGCCCGGCACCTGCAGCGCCTTTTCGACGAGATCGGGCGCGGGGCCTTCTGCCGGAGGCGGCGGATCACCCGGGCCGCAGGAAGAGGCCAGCAGGGCCGAAGCCATGAGAAGCGAGAACGGGCGTGCTGCCGGGTATCGGGCCATCGCAATCCTTTCCTGTATCGTCCGGGCGCGGGGCTCGCAGGCAGGCGCAACCCCGGCAAGACTGGCATGATGGTCGCGGATATTACACTTTTTAGCAATCGTAATAATTCCCCATAGACAAAAGCGGCTGATGGGGTGATGCTGCGACTGCGAAAGGATTCCGAATCATGCTCCATCAGCTTCGCCGCGCGGCCCGCTTCCTCTTGATCGCCTGCGCCTTGGCGGTCGCTGGGTGTTCGGAAACGGAGGGGCCGGCCGAGCCGCGCACCGAATTCACCATCGGCTGGTCGATCTACGCCGGATGGATGCCCTGGCCCTATGCCGAGCAGGCCGGGATCGTGAAGAAATGGGGCGATAAATACGGCATCACGATCAAGTTCGTGCAGGTCAACGACTATGTCGAAAGCGTCAACCAGTACACCGCTGGCAAGCTGGACGGGGTGACGGTCGCCAACATGGATGCGCTGACCATTCCGGCGGCGGGCGGCAAGGATACCAGCGCGATCATCCTCGGCGACTATTCCAACGGCAATGACGCGGTGCTCCTGAAAGGCGCAAGCGATGTGGGGGCGATCAAGGGGCGCGAAGTCAATCTGGTCGAGCTGTCGGTGTCACACTACCTGCTCGCCCGCGCGCTCGAAAAGAACGGCATGAAGCTGACCGACGTCAAGACGGTCAACACCGCCGATGCCGACATCGCCAGCGCCTTCGCCTCGCCTGAGGTCACCGCCGCCGTGGCCTGGAACCCGCAGGTGACGACGATGAAGGGCGTTCCCGGCACCACTGCTGTCTTCACCTCGGCCGATATTCCGGGCGAGATTCTCGATCTGCTGGTGGTCGACACCGCTACGCTCAAGGCCAATCCGAACCTCGGCAAGGCGCTCGCGGGCATCTGGTACGAGACGATGGCACTGATGGCCAAGCAGGATGCCGAAGGCGCTGCCGCGCGCGCGGCCATGGCCAAGCTGGCTGGCACCACGCCGGAAGCCTTCGAAGGCCAGCTCGCCACGACCTTCCTCTACACTAACCCGGCAGCGGCGGTGGCGGCAATGGAATCGCCCGATCTCGTCACCACCATGACCCGCGTGCGCGATTTCAGCTTCGCTCAAGGCTTGTTCGGTCAGGGCGCGCGCTCAGCGGATGCGGTGGGCATGGAGTTCCCCGGCGGCAAGACGCTGGGGGATCCGAACGCGATCACCTTGCGCTTCGATCCGACGTTCATGCAACTGGCCGCCGACGGCAAGCTGTAAGGGCGGCGGGCGGATAGCGGGGGCCGAGGCGATGCGCTGGGTAAACCGCACAATCAGCCGCAGCAATGCACTGCTGCTTGGCGCGCTCCCGCTGGGGGTGCTGGCGCTCGGCTATATCTTCGCCGCTGCGGCCCGCCATGCGGGAAATCCCGCCGACAAGATCCTGCCCCTGCCCGGCGCGATGGCGAGCGCCATGGCGGCGCTGGTGTTCGAAGCCGATCCGCTCTCGGGGCAATACCTGTTCTGGGCTGATACCATCGCCAGCCTCAGCAGGCTCGGCATGGGCCTCGGCATTGCCACGCTGTCGGCGCTGCTGGTAGGCCTCGTTCTCGGCGCGCTGCCGCCGGTGCGCGCCACATTTGGTCCAACGGTAACGGCGATCGCGGTCATCCCGCCGATTGCGCTGCTGCCGATCCTGTTCATCACCTTCGGCCTTGGCGAGACCGCCAAGGTGGCGCTGATCGTGGTCGGGATCACTCCCTTCATGATCCGTGATCTGGCCGGACATATCGCCGCCCTGCCACGCGAACAGGTGGTAAAGTCGCTGACGCTGGGCGCATCGAGCTGGCAATTGCTGCTGCGCGTCGCCTTGCCGCAGGCCATGCCGCGGCTGATTCAGGCGCTGCGCCTGTCGCTCGGCCCGGCCTGGGTGTTCCTGATCTCGGCTGAAGCCATCGCGGCGGATGTGGGCCTTGGCTACCGCATCTTCCTTGTCCGGCGCTATCTCGCGATGGACGTGATCCTGCCTTATGTTGCGTGGATCGCGTTGCTGGCTGTCGCCATCGATTTCCTGCTGACCCGCACCAGCCGCAGCCTGTTCGGCTGGGCGCACAAGGCGGGGCATTGATCGGATGCTGAGCCTTGCCAACGTCTGGGTCGAATATGGCGAGAGGGTGGTGCTCGAACGCATCAGCCTCGACATTGCCGAGGGCTCTTTCGTGTCGATCATCGGGCCTTCGGGGGCGGGCAAGAGCAGCCTTTTGCGCGTCATCCTCGGGCAGGACCAACCGAGCCGAGGCAGCATCACCCTAGACGGCGCGCCCCTGCCCAGGGAATGCGGGCCGGATCGCGGGGTGGTGTTCCAGCGCTATTCGGTCTTCCCGCATCTGACTGTGCTCGGCAATACGCTGCTGGGGCTGGAATTCGCGCAGGCGCCGCTGGCCGCGCGCCTGTTTGGCGGAACCCGCAAGGCCGCCATCGCGCAGGCGCAGGAAATGCTCGCCGCAGTCGGCCTCGCCGACAGCATGAACCTCTACCCCAGCGAAATGTCAGGCGGGATGCAGCAGCGCCTCGCGATTGCGCAGGCGCTGATCAAGCGGCCGCGCATCCTCTTGCTCGACGAGCCGTTCGGCGCGCTCGATCCCGGCATCCGCACCGACATGCACGCGCTCATCACCCGGCTGTGGCGCGAATTCGGCCTCACCATCGTCATGGTAACCCACGACATCAAGGAAGCCTTTGGGCTCGGCACGCGGGTGCTCACGCTCGACAAGCGCCGCCACGATCCGCACGCGCCGCATCGTTACGGCGCAGGCGTGATCTACGACATCACGCTGACGCGGAAAATGGCGGCGGGGATTGGCGAGGATACTGGTATTACGATTGACACGATTGGTAATAATTGAGATGGCCAAACCATGAGCACTCCAGAGCCTTCGCGCCCCGAACCTGCACGGTTGGCCCGCCTGTCCATGAGCCTTCCGGCAGACCTGTTCCGCCAGCTCGACGTGATGGTGGAAGAACGCGGGCTCCCGTCCCGCTCGCAGCTGATCGCCGAGCTGATCCGTCATGCACTGGCCGAGCATGAGGCACTGACCCGCCCGGACGATATGCTCGCTGGCACGGTCACCATCGTCTATGCCGGCGGCGGCGGAAGGGTGCGCCAGCAGCTTGCCGAGACCCAGAGCGATTACCTCAAGGAGGTCATCTCCTCGCAGCACGTCTTCCTCGAACAGGATCAGTCGCTTGAAGTGCTGCTGGTGCAAGGCCCGGCAGTGCGGCTGAAGCAGATGTGCGATGCATTGCGCAAGATCAGGGGCGTGCAGCAATTGCAGCTGGTCACCACCACCGCCCTGCTGCCGCCGCTGCACGAACAGGACGCAGCCGGTGCGCCAGATGCGACCGACCCCGCGCAGGAGGCCGCCGAATGAGCCAGACGGCAGATCCGAAGGCCGCCCGCGAACACGCCCGCGCCCAAGGCGGCACGCGGGTAGAGACCATGCCGATCCTCCCGCCGGTGGCCGACGACCTGCCCGACGATGTTGCCCCTGCCGACCTCGTTTGGGAGGAAACCGTCGCGCCGGGGGGCTACACCTCGCGGAGGCTGTCACGCGGCACCCGCCTGCGCCTGATCGACAAGGGCGGCGATGCCTGCGCCTCGCTCAACATCTTCAATGCCGAATTGCCGACCGAACGGCTCAATGTTGCCGACACCGTCAAGGTACAATGGAACGCCTACCTCGGTGTCGGCAAACTGCTGCTGTCGGACATGGGCCGGGTGCTGATGAGCATCCTTGCCGACGATGCGGAAACCCATGACGCTTTCTGCGGCACCTCCAACGCCGCCACCAATGAAGCGAAATATGGCGAGGGGCGCAATTCCGGCGCCTTCCCCAATGGTCGCGACCGGCTGATCCTGGGCGCGGCCAAGCACGGGCTGACGCGGCGCGATGTTCACCCGTGCATCAACCTGTTCAAGGGCACGCGGATCGAGGCCGACGGGGCGATCACGCCGGTCATCGGCCCCTTCGCTCCGGGACGCAGCGTGGTTCTGCGGGCCGAGATGGACGTGATCGTGGTCATCGCCAACTGCCCCCACGTGCGCGACCCGCGCCCCGAATATTGCTCCACCCCGCTGCGCCTCACCGCATGGCGCGGCGCGATCACGCCCGAAACCGACCCGCTGCGCAATGCCACGCCAGAAGGGCAGCGCGCCTTCCTCAATGTCGAGGACTATTACCGCCGCTGAGACAGGAAAACCCTGCCATGACTGACGATACGGCCCTCTCCGGCCTTTCCGGTTCCATCGTTCTCGACACCATCGTCCCGGAACGTGCGCCCTGGCTGCACCATGTTGCCAAGGGGCAGACGCTGCGCATCGTCGATGTCGAGGGCAATCAGGCGGTCGATTTCCTGATCTATGCCGCCTCCGACGATGCCGAGCGTTATTCGGCGCAGGACACCGTCGCCGCGCAGGGCAACCTGTTCCTGCGCACCGGCACCGTGCTGCTGTCGAACGAGGGCAACCCGATGATGACGATCGCCGGCTCCGCGGTCGATTATCACGACACGATCGGCGGGGCGTGTTCGTGCGAATCCAATACTTTGCGCTACGGACATCACACGAGACATCAGCACGCCTGCGTCGACAATTTCCTCGAAGCCAACCTCACCCAAGGGCGCGGCAAGCGCGACATCGTGTCCAACATCAACTTCTTCATGAACGTGCCGGTGGAAGAGGATGGAACGCTCGGGATTGTCGACGGAATTTCAGCACCGGGCCTGACAGTCGATCTCAGAGCCGAGATGGACGTGGTCGTGGTCGTGTCCAACTGCCCGCAAATCAACAATCCCTGCAACGCCTTCAACCCCACCCCCGTGCGCATGATCGTTGCGGCATGAGTTTCGACACGGTCCTCGTCGCCAATCGGGGCGCGATTGCCACCCGGATCATCCGCACCTGTCGGCGGATGGGGCTGAAATCGGTGGCGGTCTATTCCGAGGCCGATGCAGGCTCGCTCCACGTGGCGCAGGCCGATGTGGCGGTGTGCATCGGCCCCGCCCCCGCCGCCGAAAGCTACCTCAACGTCGCCGCGATTCTTGCCGCAGCGCAGGCGACCGGCGCGGGTGCAATCCATCCGGGCTACGGCTTCCTCGCCGAGAACGCCGACTTCGCCGAACAATGCGCCGCGGTGGGAATCGCCTTCATCGGGCCGACGCCTGACAACATCCGCACCTTCGGCCTCAAGCATTCCGCCCGCGCACTGGCCGAGGCGCATGACCTGCCGCTCGCTCCCGGCACGGGCCTCTTGACCGGCGAGGACGAGGCGGCAGAGGCTGCCGCGCGCATCGGCTATCCGGTGATGCTCAAGGCCACGGCAGGCGGCGGCGGCATCGGCATGCGGATCTGCGAAACCGAGGCCGCCGTGCGCGAGGGCTTTGCCGCTGTCGTCCGGCAGGGGCAGGCGAGTTTCGGCGATGCGGGCGTGTTCCTTGAACGCTACATCGCCAATGCCCGCCACATCGAGGTGCAGGTCTTCGGCGACGGGCAGGGCCGCGTCATGGCGCTGGGCGAACGCGACTGTTCGCTCCAGCGCCGCAACCAGAAGGTGGTCGAGGAAGCCCCCGCCCCCAACCTGCCTGAAGCCAAGCGCGCCGCGCTGATCGCGGCGGCGGTGCGATTGGGCGAAGTGGCACGATACCTTTCGGCGGGAACGGTCGAATTCCTCTATGATGCCGACCGCGCGGAATTCTTCTTCCTCGAAATGAACACCCGGCTTCAGGTCGAACACGGCGTCACCGAGGAGGTGATGGGGATCGACCTCGTCGAATGGATGATCCGCGGCGCGGCGGGCGATTTCGCCATGCTGGATGCCCCAGCGCCGACCCCCAAGGGCCATAGCGTGCAGGTGCGGCTCTACGCTGAAGACCCGGCATTGGATTACCGCCCGACCACGGGCAAGCTTACCAATGTCGTCTTTCCCGGCGATGTCAGGGCCGAGACCTGGGTGATGGCGGGCAGCAATGTCAGCGCCTTTTACGATCCGATGCTGGCCAAGCTGATTACACATGCGGCAACCCGCGAGGACGCGATTGCGGCGATGCAGGTCGCGCTCGCAGCATCGCGCGTGGACGGGATCGAGACCAACCTCAGGTGGCTGCGCGATGTGCTCGGCGAACCCCGCTTCATCAGCGGCGATGTCACCACCCGCCTGCTGGCGAGCGTCACCCACCACCCCGCCAGCATCCGGGTAATCTCCGGCGGCACATCGACCACGGTGCAGGACTGGCCCGGCCGGCTCGGCCTGTGGGACGTGGGCGTGCCGCCTTCGGGGCCGATGGATGATCGCTCGCTTCGGCTCGGCAATCTGCTGCTCGGCAACCCCGAAGGCACGGCGGGGCTGGAAATCACTGCCAGCGGCCCGACCCTGCTGTTTGAGGCACCTGCGCGCATCTGCCTGACGGGCGCGGATTTCGGCGCGAAGCTGGACGGCGCGCCGGTGGCGCTCGGCCAGCCGCTCGACGTTGCCGCCGGGCAGACGCTTGCCATGGGGCGGGTCAGCGGCGGGGGGATGCGCGGCTATATCCTGTTCGCGGGCGGGCTCGACATTCCCGCCTATCTCGGCAGCGCGAGCACCTTCACGCTCGGCCAGTTCGGCGGCCACGCCGCGCGCGCGCTGGTGGCGGGCGATGTGCTGCACCTCGCCGGGGGCGAGACCACGGCCCCGGCACTGGCCGGGGGCCTGCCACCGCTCGGCAAGAGCTGGGAGCTGCGCGTCCTCTACGGCCCCCACGGCACGCCCGATTTCTTCACGCCGGATGATATCGCCCGCTTCCTCGCCGCCGATTGGCAGGTGCATTACAACTCCAACCGCACCGGGGTGCGTCTCGTCGGTCCCAAGCCGGAATGGGCGCGGCGCGACGGGGGCGAGGCGGGGCTGCATCCGTCGAACATCCACGACAACCCCTATGCCATCGGCGCGGTCGATTTCACCGGCGACATGCCGATCATCCTCGGGCCGGACGGGCCATCGCTGGGCGGGTTCGTCTGCCCCTTCACCGTGATCGCCGCCGACCGCTGGAAGATCGGGCAACTTGCGCCCGATGACCGGGTGCGCTTCGTCCCCGTCACCATCGACGACGCCATGGCTGCCGACGCCGCGCCGCTCACCGCCCTGCCCGCGCCGACAGCAGCGCGAAGCATTGCCACCCTCTCCCCGATCCTCGCCGAATTGCCCGCGCAAGGCGCCCGCCCGCGCGTCACATGGCGCCAGCAGGGGGATCGCAACATCCTCGTCGAATATGGCGAGATCGTGCTCGATATCGAACTGCGCATCCGCGTCCACGCGCTGATGCAGCAGCTCGAAGCGATGCAGCTTCCCGGCGTGATCGACATCACCCCCGGCATCCGTTCGCTGCAATTGCATTTCGACGGCAAGGTGCTCGATCAGGCGGGCGCGCTCGCGGCGCTGATGCAGGCCGAGGAGGCAATGGGCGATCTGGAGGATTTCACCACGCCGTCGCGCATCGTCCACCTGCCGCTGAGCTGGCGCGATCCCGCGATCACCGAGACCATCGAGAAATACATGGGCGCAGTGCGCGACGATGCGCCGTGGTGCCCGGACAATATCGAGTTCATCCGCCGCATCAACGGCCTTGCCGATACGCAGGCGGTGGAAGACCTGATCTTCGATGCCAGCTACCTCGTGCTAGGCCTCGGCGATGTCTATCTCGGCGCGCCGGTGGCGACACCGGTCGATCCGCGCCACCGGCTGGTGACCACCAAATACAATCCCGCGCGCACCTGGACCCCGCCCAACGTGGTCGGCATCGGTGGGGCTTACATGTGCATCTACGGCATGGAAGGGCCGGGCGGTTACCAGCTGTTCGGGCGCACCATCCAGGTGTGGAACACCCACCGGCAAACCGATGCTTTCGTCGATGGCAAGCCGTGGCTGCTCAGGTTCTTCGACCAGATCCGCTTCTATCCGGTCTCGGCAGAGGAACTGGCCGAATGGCGGCGCGATTTTCCCACCGGGCGGCGGTCGATCCGGGTGGAGGAGACCACCTTCCGCCTCGCCGATTACCGCGCCTTCCTGAAGGAAAATGCCGACAGCATCGCCACGTTCGAGGCCCAGCGACAGGCCGCCTTCGATGCCGAACGCGCCGCGTGGGAGGCAAGCGGCGAATTCGACCGCGTCACCGATCTGCTTGCCGAAGATGCGCCCGGAGCGGCCGAAGCCATCGACCTGCCCGAAGGTACCGACCTGATCGAGGCGCCCTTTGGCGGCTCTGTGTGGAAGCTGCTGGTCGCTCCCGGTGACGAGGTGGCCGAAGGCGAGGTTATCGCCGTGATCGAGGCGATGAAGATGGAATGCCCCTTGGAAAGCCCGGCCAGTGGCACCATCGCCGCGCTCTATATCGAGGAACGCCAGTCGCTCCAGCCTGGCGCGCCGATGCTGGCGCTGAGGAGAGCCTCGTGACCGCGCCCGAACGCCTTTCCGCCGGGGCCATCGCAGCCGCCGTCACTGCGGGCGAGAGCAGCGCGGTCGCGGTGATGGAAGCCACGCTCGCCCGGCTCGCCGCCTATGACGCGATCCAGCCGCAGGTGTGGATCAGCCGCGCCGACCCGCAAGCCCTGCTGGACGCCGCCCGCGCCATCGACGCGCGCGTGGCGGCAGGCGAGTACCTGCCGCTGGCAGGCGTGCCCTATGCCGCCAAGGACAATATCGATGTTGCGGGGCTTGAGACCACCGCCGCCTGCCCCGCCTTCGCCTATCAGCCGGAACGCTCGGCGACGGTGATCGAACGGCTTGAGGGGGCGGGCGCGATCTGCGTCGGCAAGACCAATCTCGACCAGTTCGCCACCGGCCTTGTCGGTACGCGCAGCCCCTATGGCGCGCCGCGCAACGCCAGCAACCTCGCCTATGTCAGCGGCGGATCGAGTTCCGGCTCGGCGGTGGCGGTGGCGGCGGGGCTGGTCGCCTTCGCGCTCGCCACCGATACGGCGGGATCGGGGCGGGTTCCGGCGGCGTTCAACCACCTCGTCGGGCTGAAGCCGACCAAGGGCCGCTGGAGCACGCAGGGGCTGGTGCCCGCGTGTCGCAGCATCGACTGCATCACCGTGTTCACCGACGCGCCCGGCGATGCGGCGCTGGTCGACAGCGTGGTTGCGGGGTTCGATGCGGCCGACCCCTTCTCGCGCCCGCTGGCCGATGTGGCGATTGCGGGCAAGCGCATCGGCGTTCCGCGCCCTGACCAGCGGGTGTTCTTCGGCGATTTGCAGTCGGAGGAACTCTACGCGCGCGCACTGGCGGTGCTGGGCCAGACGCACGCGCTGGTCGAAGTGGACATCGCCCCGCTGCTCGAAGCCGCGCAATTGCTCTATGGCGGGCCGTGGGTGGCCGAGCGCACTGCTGCGGTCGAAGCCCTGCTGCAGAGCGATCCCGATGCTATCGAACCCACCGTGCGCAGCATCCTTGAACCCGGTCTCGCAATGACCGCGGTCGAGACCTGGAACGGGATCTATCGCCTCGCCGAACTCGCCCGCCATGCCGAGGCACTGTGGCACCACGTCGATGCGCTCGCCTTCCCCACCACTGGCACCACCTATCGCGTCGCCGAACTGGCCGCGGCGCCGGTGGCGCTCAACAGCAATCTCGGGCGCTACACCAATTTCGTCAATTTGTTGGACATGGCTGCGGTCGCGGTACCGGCAGGCGCGCGGCACAACGGCACAGGCTTCGGCATCACTCTGATCGGCCCGGCGCACAGCGACCTCGCGCTGATCGCCATGGCGCAGGATTATCTCGCAGCCGCAATGCTTCCCGCCCTCCCCCCGCTTGACCTTGGAGACCACATGGACACCGTCAAACTCGCCGTCGTCGGCGCGCATCTTGAAGGCATGCCGCTGCACTGGCAGCTCACCAGCCGGAGCGCGAAATTCATCGGTGCATTCACCACCGCGCCGACCTATCGCCTTTACGCCATGGCCGATTCTGTTCCGCCCAAGCCTGCCCTCGTGCACAGCCCCGATGGCGGCGAAATCGCACTCGAGGTGTATGAGCTGGGCATGGCCGAATTCGGCAGCTTCGTTGCCGAAGTCCCGCCGCCGCTGGCGATCGGCACGGTCACGCTTGCCGACGGCACCAGCGTCAAGGGCTTCGTCGCCGAGCCGCGCGCGACCCTTGGGGCCGAGGACATCACCCATCTGGGCGGCTGGCGCGCCTATATCGGGAGGGACTGATTGCCGAACGATGCCGCCGATACCCTGCTGACATTGCTGCATGAACGCGGCGAGGATGCGCATGCGGCGACGCTGGCGGCGTTGCTCGACGATTACGCAGCACTGGCCCGCGCCAAGGACGCTGCCGAAGCCGCCAACGAAGCCAAGACCCGCTTCCTCGCCAGCGTCAGCCACGAGATTCGCTCGCCGCTCAATGCGATCTACGGCTATGCCCAGCTGCTTGAACGCGGCGAAGGACACAATCCGGTCGAAGCGGGCAAGGTCATCCGCCGCAGCGCCGAACACCTGTCCAACCTTGTCGAAGGCCTGCTCGATATCGCGCAGGTCGAAAGCGGATCATTGAAGCTGGCGCGCAACACGATCCGCTTTCCTGCCTTTCTGCGGCAGGTGGTCGACATGTTCGCTCCGCAAGCGACGATGAAGGGTCTGTCACTCACACTGGATGCACCGCCAAGCCTGCCCGAATTCGTCCGCACCGATCCCAAGCGTTTGCGGCAGGTGCTTATCAATCTCCTGTCCAACGCCATCAAGTTCACCGATCATGGGACAGTCGCGCTGAAGGTGCATTACCGCAACCAGCTGGCGCGGTTCGAGGTGGTCGACAGCGGGATCGGCATCCCGCCCGATGACATGGCGCGCATCCTGATGCCGTTCGAGCGCGGCGGCGGCGCTTCCGCAGAGCGGGCAGGGGTCGGCCTCGGCCTCGCGATCACGCAGGCGCTGGTGCATATCATGGGCGGCGAACTGACGGTGGAGAGCACGCCCGATGAAGGCTCGCGCTTCATCGTCCGGCTGATGCTCTCGCAGCCCCTGACGCCGCCTGCGGATCTGCCAGAGGGCGAGACGCCGCACCTTTACCTCGGGCGCGAGCGCAGGCTGTTGCTGATCGATGATGATCCCGCACACCGCGAAGCCCTGCGCGCCCTGCTGGAGGCGCGCGGCTTTCGGGTAAAGAGCGCCGCCAGCGGCGAAGAAGGGCTGGCACAGGCAGGCGACATGCAGCTCGATCTGGTTCTGCTCGATGTCTCCATGCCGGGCATGAGCGGGTGGGAGACAGCGGCATTGCTGCGCCAGCGCCATGGCCAACGGCTCAGGATTGTAATGCTATCGGGCGAAGCGCAGCAGTCGGGCCCGGAGGAGAATGGTGCTCCGGTCAACGATGTGTTCGTGACCAAGCCGTTCGATTTCGCCGTGCTGCTCGACGTCATCAGCCAACAGCTCGGTCTGGAATGGCCGCAGCCGCCCACAAGCGCAAAGGACGACGCCCACGCCGCGCTGCCCACCTTGATGGTGGCAGAGGCCCGGCCCCACTTGGACGAAATCGCACGGCTGGTGCGGATCGGCCATGTCCGCGCGATCGAGGCGCAGATCGATGCCATCGCCGCGCTAGGACCGCAGGCGGCTGCATTGGCAGAGCGGATGCGCGTGTATCTTGACGCTTTCGACCTCAAGGCGCTGGCAGCGCTGGCGCGGACGGAGAACGGGACATGATTGCGACAGACCGCCCATCCAGCGCGCGCGACTGCATTCTGGTGGTCGACGACAATCCTGAATCATTGCGCTTTCTGGTCGATACTCTCGAAGCAGAAGGCATGGACGTGCTGATCGCTCGCAGCGGCGAGGCAACGCTTGAACTGCTGGGCGAGGTGTTGCCCCATCTCATCCTGATGGATGCGGTGATGCCGGGCCTGTCGGGGCTGGAGACCACCCGCCGGATCAAGGCGAACCCGGCGAGCGCGCATATCCCGGTGATCTTCATGACCGGCCTGACCGATCCTGATCATGTCATCGCTGCCCTTGAAACCGGCGGGGTCGACTACGTCCGCAAGCCTGTGGTGGTCGGCGAACTGCTGGCGCGCATGAGGGTGCATCTTGCCAATGCCCGCGCCTCGTACCGCTCGCGCCTCGCCTTGGGCCGCGCCGGGCGCAGCCTTGCGGCTATCGGCATTGCAGGCGACCTGCTGTGGTGCACGCCGCAGGCCGAGGGCCTGTTTCAGCGCCTTGACCCTGACTGGGACAGCAACAGCAGCAGGGTGCCGTTAGGCCTTGCTCCCGCCCTTGCCCAATTGCGCGGCGATCCGGGCCACGGCAGCAACGTCACGCTCAAGCTTGCCGGGATCGAGATCGAGGTCGCGCTGGCCGAAAGCGACCGCCCCGAAGAGGCGCTGTTCAAGATCACCGAAGTGGGCGAGGCTTCCAAGGTCGATGTCCTGCTGCGCAACACCGATCTGACCCGGCGCGAGGCCGAGGTGCTGTTGTGGGTCAGCTATGGCAAGACCAACCGCACGGTCAGCGAGATTCTCGGCATCAGCCCGCGCACGGTCAACAAGCACCTGGAGCAGGTGTTCCGAAAGCTCGGTGTGGAAACGCGCGCTGCCGCAACTGCAGTCGCTGTGCGGTATCTTTCTGAATAAATTCAGACACCTGAACCAAAGGGGTGTCGATCAGCCGCACACCCTACGTCATTTGGACACTTACCCAAACCCGGCAGCTTGCCATGGGTAGCAGCGTGGATCGGAGACCGAGGTTGCGCAGCCAGTGCAACCAGTGACAAACGTCTGATCGGAGTGAGTAAATGGCCGGAGTACGGGTTGGAAATCGGATCATCGGGGCAGATTCCCCCGTTACGGTCGGATGGGAGAACATCGGCCGGGTGGAAGGCGGCCCGATCAAGCAGTTTGTCTTCACCTGGTTCCAGCCGGCCGTCCTGTTCGGCCTGATCGCCTTCTGGTATTACGCCCCCAACGAATGGGCGCTTGCCTCGATCGGGATTGCGATCGGCCTCGGTTTCAAGGTGCTGCTGCTGGGCCTCGAATGGGTCAATCCGCGGTATCGCAGCTGGCAGCTGACCTGGAAGGAATTCGCCACCGACGTCTTCTATGTCGGGATGGGCTACACGCTGCTGCGGATCGTTGACGCCTATATCGGCGACGGGGTGATGATCGAGGCTGTTCAGAACGCCTTCGATTGGGAAAAGGTCTCGTGGTTCACAGGCCTCCCGCTGCTCGTTCAGGCCATCCTGATTTCGATGATTTTCGATTTTGGCCAATACTGGATGCATCGCGGGATGCACAACTGGTATCCGCTGTGGCTGACCCACGCGCCGCACCACTACATCACCCAGCTCAACATCAACAAAGGCGCGGTCGGAAACCCGGTCGAACTGTTCCTGATCGGTTTGGGGATTGGCGGGTTCTTCGATTTCCTGCCCCGCGCGGCCCTGCTGGCGGGCGCGATCGGCATGGCGGTGGGAACCTATCAGCACATCAATGTGCGCTTCAACACCCCGCGCTGGTGGAGGTTCATCTTCAACACCACCGAGCATCATTCGGTTCACCATTCGCAGGACTACGAAGCAACCCGCAGCAATTACGCCAGCACCTGGATCATCTGGGATCGCATTTTCGGCACCTGCGTCGATGGAGAGGCCGAACTCCTGGGCATGGAGGGCGGTCGCCGCATGGATATCGCCGAAACCATGGTGTTCCCCTTCACTGAGGGTTACAAGACCTTCAAGGCATGGTTGCGCGGGCGGTTACAGACACCCGAGACTGCCGAGCCGCAGGCGGAGCCGGCCGAGTGAGCCGCGCCCCGGCCGGGCAGAGCGCGCTGCGTACGGGCATTGACCTGCCCTATATCGACCGCATCTGGCGCGCGTCCGGCGAGGTCGCAATCGACGAAGCCTTGACCCCTGAAGAGGCTTTCCAGCGGCTTGATCCGCTATTCCAGACCCCCGGCACGCGCTATGCCGTCGAAGGCAATACGCTCGCTTATGCCAAGCACAATCCTGCCGCGCAGGACAAGCTGGCCACTTTCACCAGCGGGACTCTGCGGGTGGAACGGGGTCATGACGGAAAGTCGCGGCTGCTGTTCCATGTAAGGAGCAACGCGCTGCTGCTATGCTTCCTTGCGCCCCTGCTGTTTCTGGGTTTCGCGCAACTGATGGTTACCATCAACGCATGGGAAAAGGCGGACGCTGCGGCGGTTCAGTCAGCCGAGAAAAAGGTCGCAGACAAGCCGAAGGTCAAGCACGAACTCCACCCGATCGACAAGCTGCTCGGCGCGCCGGAGCCGGAAGATCCGGAAAAGAAGAAGGAAAAGGCGAAGGACAAGAAGAAGGAGAAGTTCGATCCGACCGGCGCCTATGTGCTCGCGGGGCTGTTCTTCCTCATCTATCTTGTCGGTCGCATGTTGGAGCCGTGGCTCCTCAAGCGCACCTTGCGTGCAGCCTTGTTGGGCAGGCTCGACGACACGCAAACACAGACCAACCGACGCGATAGTGGTTCGGTCGCGCAACCGGAGGCCTGCTGAGGCCTAGCCGCGCGCCTCTGCGTCGTCGCACACCATTGCAGATTATTCCAAGCTGATAGCAGAAATCAGCAAGTCTATATTATTTATAGAATATATCTGACTATGTAATAATATCACGCATCAGGCCATTTTACCTCGTTTTCATAAGTCAAATGGCCCATAGCGGATTATTACTCAAACCCACATTAGTATGAATATTGCACTGCGCGCGTGGGGAATCGTGCGGGCAATTGCATGAACCTGCGCGCCGAACGATGCAGGTCAGGCCGCCAAAGGGGAGGATAATAATAACCCAGCTATCGGGGGCAAAGATGAACATTGCAAAGAACGCGCTGATCCGTCGCACTCTCCTTTCCACCACGCTCCTGACCGGGATCGCGCTCGCTGCGCCGGCCATGGCCACCGAGGACCTCACAGCCGAGGTCCTGGCCGAGGATGCAGCCGCTGATGCCGCAGCTGAGGCCCCTGAAGATGGCCCGATTGTGGTCACCGGCTCGCGCCTTCGCCGTGATTCGAACCTCGATTCACCTTCGCCGGTTGTCAGCATCACCGCCGAAAGTTTCCGCGGCGAACAGGAAGTCGCCGATGCGCTGCGCACCATTCCGGCGCTGTCAGCCTCCGTCAGCTCCGCCCAGTCAGTGGCGCCGGGCGAAGTCGGGTCGGGCGGCGCGGTGGGCGCGGCAACGCTCAACCTGCGCGCTCTGGGTGCGGAACGCACGCTGGTGCTGGTCAACGGCCGCCGCCACGTCGCGGGTGTTGCCGAGACTTCGGTTGTCGACATTAATTCCATTCCCTCGGCTCTGATCAAGGAGGTTGAAGTCCTCACCGGCGGCGCCTCGGCGGTCTATGGGGCCGACGCAGTGACGGGTGTGGTCAACTTCATCCTCGACCGCGAATTCGACGGGCTCGAAGTCGGCCTTAACGGCAGCATCTCCGATCGTGGCGATGGCGAGAGTTTCGATGGCTACGTAAAGTTCGGCAAGAACTTTGCCGACGGGCGCGGCAACATCACGCTGGTAGGCGATTATGCCTATGACAAGGGTATTCGCTTCGGTGATCGCGCACAGTTCCGCGACGGCAATCTGGCGACCAACGGGCCAAACCCGGACCTGCGTTTCCAGCGCGGCGATCTCGGCACAAATACGCCCAATTTCAGCAACTTCTTCAGCCTTGCCAACGGCCGTTTTCCCTATGGTTTCGTGATCCCTACCCCGGGCAGCTCGCGTTACAACCAGATCTTCCCGACGGGGACCACGCCGACGACCGCCGAACAGGCACTGATCGACCGTGCGCTCGCCGCGCCGACCCGCGCCATCGGCCCGCAATACCAGTTCAACATCACCTCGGCCGGCGGGGTGATCATCCCGGCGAACTTCGCCGATCCCTTCTCCGACATCGACGGCAACGGGCGGAGCGACTGCACCGAGAGCTTCACCGGCTTCAACGGCCTGTTCGACTATGCGGGCTTTGGTGCGCTGGGTGGATGCTGGATCGCAACCGGCAATGGGATCGACGTGATTACCGACGACGGCCTCATCGCCAGCAACTTCAACTCCTTCGGCGGTCAGGCCGTTATCTTCGACAATAACGGCTTCCTCATTCCTCAGACCGAGCGTGGCGGCTTCAACGTGCTGGCCGATTACGACATCAGCGACAAGGTGAACGCCTATTTCGAAGGCAAGTATTTCCGCCAGGAAACCACCTTCGGCACCAATCAGAACTCGTTTTACGACCTTCTGACAATCGCGCCTGACAACCCCTTCATCCCGGACGTGCTGCGGCCGATTTCCGATGCCGCAGGTGGCCTATTCATCACCCGCGACCCGACCGACCTCGGCCCCAATATCGACACCAACATCTCCGAGACCTTCCGCTTTGTGGGCGGGTTCAAGGGTGATCTGACCGACGAGATCGCATTCGACCTGTCGGCCAACTGGGGGCGTTACGACCTCAAGTCGATCAACCGCAACAACGTGCTTTACGACCGGTTCCTCGCGGCAATCGACGTGACGAGCGATGCACAGGGCAACCCGGTATGCCGCAGCGAGCTTGATCCGACCGTACGTTCGCCCTCGACCCCGTTCGGTATCCCGACCGGCGAGTTCGGCTATCTCACCTTCGTGCCGGGCCAGGGCCAGTGCAAACCTGCCAACCTGTTCGGGGTGGGTTCGATCAGCCAGGAGGCGGTCGATTTCATGACCGTCACCACCACAAACACCTTCCGGACCGAACTGTTCGAGATTCATGGCCTTGTCAGCGGCGACACCTCGGCCTTCTTCAACCTGCCCTATGACAGCATCCAATTTGCGCTGGGTGCCGAATATCGCCACGAAAAGAGCAATTCGGTCTTCGATCCGCTGGTACGCGGCATCCTGCCGGTCACCACGGTCGACGGCACGGCAGGGCAGTTCGTGGGCGATGCGCCGGGCTTTGACGGCAACGGCTTCTCGCAGACCTCGCTTGCTACCCCGCCCGACGGGTTCTTCCAGAATTCGGGCGGCAGCTACAGTGTCGTCGATATCTTCGGTGAAATCGGCACGACGCTGGTCGAAGGCGTGCCCTTTGTCGAGGAGCTGCGACTTGAACTTGCCGGACGCTATTCGGACTACAGCACGGTTGGCGGGGTGTTCACCTACGCCATCAACGGCTTCTGGGCGCCGATCGAGGACGTGCGCTTCCGCGGCACCTATTCGCGTGCAGTGCGCGCGCCGAACATTTCGGAACTGTTTGCCCCTCCGCAGGCTGCATTCTTCCGGCCTTTCGATCCGTGCGATCAGACCGAAATCGACCGGTTGAGCGCGGCGGGCGATCCCAACGTCACCAACCGTATCGCCAACTGCCGTGCGGACGGCATTCCCGAAGGCTTCTCGGACCCGCTCAGCGCCCGCTTTGCCGGGACCATCGCCGGCAATCCCGACCTGCGCGAGGAAACTGCCGATACCTACACTGTCGGTGTGGTGCTGCAGCCGCGCTTCATCCCCGGCCTTGCGATCACGGCGGATTACTACAACATCCGGATCGACGACGCGATCAGCACCATCGCCGCACAGGATGTGGTCGACAACTGCTATGACAGCACCAACTTCCCCAATGATTTCTGCAACAGCTTCACCCGCAACCGGGATGCAGCCTCGGCGCAGTTTCTTGGCTTCAACTCGCTCAACCTGACGACCATCAATTTCGTTCGTATCGAGACAGCCGGGCTGGATGCCTCGGTTTCGTACAGGACGACCATCGGCCAGCATCGCCTGGGGCTTTCGGCCACGGCCTCGTGGACCGACAAGATCGACTTCTTCTTCGATCCGACCGATCTTACCCGGATCGATCCCGAGCTGGGCGAAATCCAGCGTCCGGAATGGTCAGGCCGCGCGACAGCGACCTACGGGATCGGCGATTTCAATCTGAACTACACAGTCACCTATCTCGACGGGATGGCGCTGCGCGGGGTGGAAATCGAAACGATCGACGCTCAGTTCGGCCCGGCGGGGCTGGTGGACGAGACCTGGACGCACAATATCGGCGCGTCCTACACCTTTACCAACCTCGGGCTGGAAGTGTTCGGCGGGATCAACAACCTGTCGGACGTGAAGCCTTTCATCACTGAGCGTGCCTATCCGGTCAGCCCCATCGGGCGGTCGTTCTTCCTTGGACTGCGCTGGACGATGTAGGAACGCTCGCCAGCGCGTTTCCGGAAGAGCCGGGGGGCCTTGTCAGGCTTCCCGGCTTTTCTGTGCCACCCGCCTGAGCGCGTTGACATAGACCTCTGGGGACTGTGCGCCGGGGATGAGGTACTTGCCGGAAACGATCATCGCCGGGACTCCGGTGATATTGAGATCCCACGCCTGCTGTTCCTCGGCGATCACCCGCGCCTCGAGTGCGGGATCGTCAAGCGCCGCCTTGGCCGCCTCACGGTGCAGGCCGACCGAGGCCGCGATATCCAGCAACACCGCCCGCTCGCCCAGCCGCTCACGCCGGTTGAAGTGCGCGCTGAACAGCGCCAGCTTCAGCCGCGTCTGCACCTCGGGGCCAGCCTGTTCGAGCGCGAAGGCGAGCAGCTTGTGGCAATCGCGCGTGTTCCACATCATCGCCGGCGGGGCTTCGCCCTCTCCTTCCCACGACAACGAGACCCCCGCCCCTTCCGCAATCGTCTTCATCTGCCCGCGAAGCCGCGCGCCCTCTTCCGCCGGGCGGCCATATTTACGCTGCAGATGCGCCTCCTGCTCCTCACCCTCAGGCGGCATCTGCGGGTTCAGTTCGAACGGGCGCCAGCGGATCTCCGCCGTGATCTCTCCATCAAGCTCGGCCAGCGCCTTCTGCAATTGTCCATAACCGATCAGGCACCACGGACACATGACATCGGAGTAGATGTCGATGGTCAGGCTCCGGGGGCTCTGGGCGTTCATCGGTCCAGCCACCAACTGACCAGATGATGCGCAATGGCGAAGGGACGCGGGAAATAGAGCAGGTCAGTGCCATGCTCGCCCGCCGCGCGGGCCTCTTCCAGCTCGGCACGGGTGAACCAGCGCGCATCTTCCAGTTCAGTCTTGTCGATGGTGAGTTCGGGATCGTCGGCCACGCTGGTGCAGCCGATCATCAGCTGGCTCGGGAAAGGCCAAGGCTGGCTGGCGATGTAGCGCACATCACGCACACGCACGCCAGCCTCTTCGTGAATTTCGCGCGCGACCGCTTCCTCGATCGTCTCGCCCGGCTCCACGAAGCCTGCGAGCGCGGAATACATCCGCGGCGGGAAACGGGGCTGACGACCGAGCAGCAGCCGGTCTTCATGTTCCACCAGCATGATGGTCACCGGATCGGTGCGGGGAAAGTGATCAGTGCCGCAAGCCTCGCAATGCCGCTGCCAGCCGCCCTTCACCAGCTTGGTCGGGGCGCCGCAATTGGCGCAGAAGCGATGCCGCGCGTGCCAATCGATGAGGCTCCTCGCCCCGCCATAGATCGCCAGATCCTCCGGCTGGAGCATCTGCATCACCTGCCATGCGCGCGGCATGGCGGGGCCGCCGGAACCTTCGGCGGGAACCGGAGCAAAATGCGCCTTGTCATCGAGCATGCCGAGGAACACCAGCTCCGCATCGGGCGCCACATCGGCGATGGTGTGCCACAACAGGCGCCCCTGATCGTCGAATTCGGGCAGCAAGCCATCAAGGTTCATCACCCGCGCCCGCCAGTTCATCAGGTTCCCGAGCGCGGCCTGATCGACCCGGATATGATCCGCCCGGTCAAGCGGCGAACCGGCAAAGGCCATCAGCGGAGCCGCAGAGGAAGCTGGCGCGTGCATCAGGCGGCCTGCTTCTTTTTCGCACGCATCATCGCCATGTCGGCTTCCATCGCGGCCATGAATTCGTCGCGGATCGGATAGGCTTCCGCCGGCATGTACTGGGTGAACAGACAGCTGCGCAGGCCGAGGTCGAAATCGACCGCCGCCAGCGTTCCAGCCGCCCCGCCCCAACCGAACTGTGCGCCCTTGGAACGCCCGCCCGCGCCGTGGCCCTCGCCTTCAACCCAGCTGCCAGTGAGATCGACCGTCGCCGGGACAAGGTTCGAAGTTCCGACCCGCACCGCTTCCTCGCTCATGACGAACTTGCCGTCGAGCCGGCCATAGCCCAGCAACATCCTGAGGAAGCGGTCGTAATCCTTCGGACTCGACACCAGCCCGCCGCCGCCGGCGGGGACTTCGGGCGGATCGAGATAGATCGAATTCGCCCCCGGATCGATCGGGAAAGGCACACCGCCGACGATGCCGTAATTATCGGTCAACCGGTGCGCCTCGCTCGCTGGAACCTGCATCCACGTGCTGGTCATGCCGCAGGGATCGAATATCCGCTGCTTGAGAAAGGCCTCGAACTCCATCCCGCTCGCCACCTCGATCACACGCCCAAGCAGATCAATCGAGCAGGAATAGCTCCACTTCGTCGCAGGCTGATACATCAGCGGCAGCCCGGCAAGGCGGTCAGCCCATTCTGCAAGGCCCGGCGCAGGGGTGACCGGCTCGATCCCGGGGATCGGCATGCGGCTCACCCGCCCGCCGACCAGACCCTGTTCGTTATAGGCCTTCTGCAGCGGCCCCTTGCTAATGATCTGATAGCCCAGCCCCGACGTGTGGGTCAGCAGTTGGCGAATGGTGATCGGGCGGATCGCCGGGACAGTCTCCTCAAGCGGACCTTCGGGGTCGATCAGCACCTGCATATCGCGGAAGGCGGGCAGAATCTCGGCGACTGGCTGATCGAGGCCGAGCTTGCCTTCGTCGATCAGGATCATCGTCGCCATGCCGGTAATCGGCTTCGACATCGAATAGATGCGGAACAGGGAATTTTCGTCCACCGGCGTCGGCTTGGCGAGCGAGAGCGTGCCGCCGCCCACCGTGTGGGCGTGATCTTCCTGCCCCCAGCCGAAAGTCATGTAGAGGTTGGCGAGCTTGCGGGTGCCGACGTATTTCTGCGCCAGTGCGGCAACTGCGGGCCAATTCTCCGAAACATCATGGGCAAGCAATTGGCGGCCAAACGGCAAGCCAGCGAGCGCCGCGCCGCCCGCGAAAAGCGCGCTTTGCCGGAACAGGTCGCGGCGCGAGACAACGGGCGAAACAAAGCTGGTGTTGGTCATCGGGGCAGAATCTCCGGATCGGGTGCGCGGCCCTGTCTGCGGCAGGGCGCGGCGCGGGTCAATCATGCGGTCGGAAGGTCGCTTGCAATCGAAAGGTGCCTTATCCATATAAGACACATGCTGAACATCCTTGCCTATATCGTCGGCCTTGTCAGCCTGGTGATCGTCCTTCCCGCGCAGATCCCGCTTTTGGGCTGGGCCAACTGGCTTGCCCTGCCGCTGATCGTGACAGGAATCATTCTGGGGGCGCTGTCATCGAAGGATGGCGGGCGCAATTTCTGCCTCGTGGTGCTGCTGATCGCAGCCGTGCGGCTGATGCTGGGCGGCGGGGTGTTCTAAGCCTCGGCCAGAGCCAGCCCGGCCGCCTTGGCGAACAGGGTCGCAAGCCCTGCTTCACCAATCTGTGCGACCGGCCACCATTGCCCTTCGCCCCGCGGCTGATCCCGGGTGTCCATCGCCAGCACCTGCAAGGTCAGGCTTGCGTGGGTGAAGCCATGGCGCACAGCGCCGACACTGCGCCATGCCCCTGCCAGCGGCGGTTTGCCAGAGCCATCGACCCGCGCGCTCCAGCCATCATCGGGCAAGGCGCGCATGCCGCCGAGCATCCCGGTGCCGGGCCGGGTGACAAGCCAGACCTCGGTACCGTGGCTGCGGGTGATCCAAAACGCCGTGCCGCTGCGTTCGGGTACCTGCTTTTTCGGCGGCTTGACCGGCAGGCTCTCAGGCGCGCCCTGCCTGCGGCCTTCGCAGAGCTCTGACAGCGGACACAGAAGGCAGCGCGGGACCTTGCTGGTGCAGATGTGACTGCCCAGATCCATCAGACCCTGGGCAAAGTCCCCCGCCCTTGCATCGGGCGTGATCCGATCGGCGGCGGCGCGGATCGCCTTCCTCGCCTTGGGGAGCGGTTCACGGATCGCAAACAGCCGTGCGACCACACGTTCGACATTGGCATCGACCACCACCGCGCGCCGTCCAAAGGCAATCGCGGCAATCGCGGCGGCGGTGTAATCGCCAAGGCCGGGCAGCGCGCGCAGCTCTGCCTCGGTTGAGGGAAACCCGCCCCGCTCAGCCACAGCGCGCGCACATTTCACCAGATTGCGGGCCCGCGAATAATAGCCCAGTCCCGCCCATGCCGCCATGACAGCGTCATCGCTCGCAGCGGCCAGCGCCTCGACATCGGGCCATGTCTGCGTGAACTTCTCGAAATACGGCTTCACCGCTGACACTGTGGTCTGCTGCAACATCACCTCGGACAGCCACACCCGATAAGGCCAGGCCGGATCATCAGGGAGCGGTTCGCCCGGCGGCAGACGCCAGGGCAGATCGCGGGCGTTAGCATCATACCAGGCAAGCAGGCGCTCGGCGATGGTGGCGGAGATACTGGCAGTCACGCGCTGCCTATGGCATGGTAGCCAGACCTATGGGAAGCGACAAGAAATCACCCCCGGCCAAGGACGGCAAGTCCCCGGCCTCAAACAGCAAAGCGGGAGGCCAGCAAGGCCGTCCCTATTCCCGCCCGCGCGGGCAAGGCGCGCGGGCGATCGGCGATCTCATGCCCGAAATCGGCCGCACCGCGTTCCGCCGCTTCGGCTTTGTGCAATCCTCGGTCGTGACCCGCTGGCCAGAGATTGTCGGCCCCACCCATGCCCGCGTGTGCAGCCCAGAAGCGATCCGCTTTCCCCCCGGCGAAAAGGCCGAAGGCATTCTGCAACTGGTGGTGATACCGGCCCATGCACCGCTGATCACACAGGTCATCCCCGAGATCATCGAGCGGGTGAACCGGTTCTTCGGTTACCGCGCCGTCGCCAAGGTCAAGCTGCGCCACGGTGCTGTCACTCCTCCTGCGAGCGACGGCAGACCCGCCCAGCCCCCACCATCATTGAAGCCGATCCCGCTGGAACTGGGCGACAGCTTGCGCGATATCGGCGATCCGGAACTGCGCACTGTTCTCGAATCGCTCGCCCGCAGCATCTCGAACAGCGAAAAGCCGTCCTGACAGGAACCCCGACCGCGATGAACAAGCCTCTCTTTCTTGCCGCCGCCGCCACCGCACTGGCCCTTGCGGGCGGCTCTGCCACCGCGCAACAGGATCTGTCCCGCCCGGGCAGCGCCTTTGCCCCGCAGGACAATCCAGGAAACTGGCAGACTACCATTGCCCGCACCGAACGCGGGCATCTGATCGGCAATCCGGATGCGGGCACGCGGCTGATCGAGTTCATCAGCTACACCTGCCCGCATTGCGCGGATTTCACCGCCCGCGGCGAACCGGCGCTGGAGATCGTGCTGCTGATGCCGGGCAAGATCAGCCTCGAAGTGCGCCCCGTCATCCGCAACGGGCTCGATCTTACGGTTTCCATGCTGGCCCAATGCGGCGATCCGGCCGGGTTCAAGGGCCGCCATCAAGCACTGATGCTGAGCCAGGCAGACTGGCTCGGCAAGGCGCAAAACGCGCCCGAGAGCCAGATTAAGATCTGGCTTCGCGGCGACAAGGCCGGGCGCATGAATGCCGCCAACGCGCTGGGACTGACAGCGATGCTGGTCAAGCGCGGGCAATCCCAGGCCGAGCTTGATGCCTGCGTGTCGAACGATGCTGCGGCCAAGAAACTGCTCGCCAACGACACCGCCGATCACGATGAATTCGCCATCCCCGGCACGCCCAGCTTCGCACTCGACGGTAAGCTGCTGGCCGATGTCTACAGCTGGGAGGCGCTCTATCCGGTGCTCTCGGCGCGCTTTGCCGAACCGGCGGGCTGATCCACCTGTTCACAGGCCTGCGCTGCACCCTTGCTGAAGGGTAGCAGCGGGGGCTATCCTCTTTCCCGCGTCATTCTGCCTGAGGATTTCCCATCTCATGACTGTCTCCCGCCTGCTTTCACTCCCCCTGCTTGCCCTTGCCCCGCTGATGCTGGCCGCGTGTGATGATGCCGCGACCACCGATGGCGCGGTTGCCGCAGGCGATCCGATCCCGGCCATTGCCGCGCCGGCTGGCACGAACTGGGCGGATACGGTAACGGTAACGCCGGAGGGCGGTTACAAGATCGGCAATCCCGATGCGCCGCTCAAGCTGGTTGAATATGCCTCCCACACCTGCGGCGCCTGCGCGAATTTTGCCAAGACCGGCAAGCCGGTGATCAAGCAGAAATATGTTCCCACCGGCGTCGTCAGCTTCGAACAGCGCGAAGTCTTCCTCAATCCCTATGACGTGGTGATCGCGGGGCTGACCCAGTGCGGGGCAAAGGAACAGATGCAGCCGCTTTCGGACGAGGTGTGGCAGAACCTCGATCAGGTCTTCACCGGGCTTCAGGGCAATCCGGCCGCGGTTGAGGCTGCAGGGCAGCTTCCCATCAACCAGCGCTTTGCGGTCATGGCCGAAGTCACCGGCCTGCTCGAATTCTTCGCCGCGCGCGGTCTCAGCGCGGATCAGGGCCGCGCCTGTCTGAGCGATGCGGCCCGGATCGAAGCGCTGGTGAAGAACACCGAAACCATGTCGAAGCAGGACCGCATCACCGGAACGCCGACCTTCTTCCTCAATGGCCAGCGCATGGATGGTACGGCCTGGGAACTGATCGAGGCTCAACTCCAGCGCGCCGGCGCGCGCTGAGGCTGACAGGCGGGGCGCCCCGGCAATCCGATGCAGATCCACCGGCTCAAGCTCAGCGGGTTCAAGAGCTTTGTCGAACCAGCCGAACTGCGCATCGAGCCGGGCCTGACCGGGGTTGTCGGCCCCAATGGCTGCGGCAAATCCAACCTGCTCGAAGCGATCCGCTGGGTCATGGGGGAAACCTCGGCCAAGTCGATGCGATCGGGCGGGATGGAGGACGTGATCTTCGCGGGCACCTCGACACGGCCCCCGCGCGACTTTGCCGAGGTGGTGCTCCACGCCAGCGATGATGCGGGCGATGAACTCGTCGTCACCCGCCGGATCGAACGTGGCGCGGGCAGCGCGTACCGAGTCAACGGTCGCGATGTGCGTGCCAAGGATGTCGCGCTGACCTTTGCCGATGCCGCGACCGGCGCGCATTCGCCCGCGCTGGTCAGTCAGGGCAAGATCGCGCAGGTTATCGCCGCGCGCCCCGCGGAACGCCGCGCCATGCTGGAAGAAGCCGCCGGGATCGCGGGCCTGCACGTCCGCCGCAAGGATGCCGAAAGCAAGCTGCGCGGGGCAGAGGCGAACCTTGCGCGGCTGGAAGACCTTATGGCCGGGCTCGACGCTCAGATCGCCTCCCTGAAACGGCAGGCCAAACAGGCCGAACGCTACACCGAACTCACGAACCGGATACAGGCCGCCGAAGCCCGCCTGCTGTTCGCCCGCTGGCGGGAAGCGGCAGCAGCTGCCAAGGCCGCGCGCGCGGCGGCAGAGGCGGCCAATGCCGCCGTCGCTGAAGCGCAGGGCAAGGTCGAAGTGGCGCAGCGCGAGCAAGCCGAAGCCGCCCAAAGCCTCGCTGAAGCGCGCGACGAACTGGCTGATCGCCGCGATGATGCCAGTGCTCACGGACATCGTATGGCCGCGCTTGCCGAGAAGCTCGAAGCCGCCGAGACCCGGCTTGCCGATCTCGCGCGTCAGCGGCAGCGGCTGGAAGAAGACCGATCGGACGCCGACCGGCTGACCAATGCCGCGGTCGAGGCGCTGGCGCGGCTTACGGATGAACTCGCGGCCAGCCGGGAAAAACTCGCAGAAGCCGAAGCTGCCCGTCCGGTGCTTGCGGAGAGGTGCGAGGACAAGGAACGCGCCAGCCGTGCCGCGGAGCTGGCGCTGGCGAAGGCGACCGCTGATCAGGCCGGGGTCGAGGCCGAATGGCGGGTGGCGGAAGCCGCAGTTGAACAGGCCGAAGCCCGGCTCGCCCGGATCGAGGCCGAAGCCGCGCGCATCGCTCGCGCGCGGGCCGATCTTGCCGCAAGCGGCGATCCCGAGGCCGACGTGATCGCAGCGCGCGCCGCAGCCGATGATGCGGCTGCCGACCTCGCCCGACTGCGGGCCAAGCTCGCCGAAGATCAGGCACACAAGGGCGAATTGCAGGCGGCGCGCGATGAAGCCGCCACCACGCTGGCTGCCGCCCGGGCTGAGCTGGCCGGGGTCGAGCGCGAACACACCGCCCTTGCCCGCGATCGCGAGGCGCGTGCCAGGCGCGAGGCCGGGAGGCAAGGCATGGCAACCCCGCTTGACCGGGTGAGCGTCGCGCCTGGGTATGAACGCGCACTCGCTGCGGTGCTGGGGCGCGATGGCAAATCGCCGTTGGGCGCGCCACAGGGGACGCCGGATGGGCGGTTCTGGGCGGGGGCGACGGCACCCAAGCCCGTAATCGACAGCCTGCTCGGGCGCCTTTCCCAATGCCCCGATGAACTGCGCGCCCGCCTCGCCCTGGTGCATTGCGTCGATGAGGATGATGGCCGCGCACTGGCCCCCGGCGAATGGCTGGTGACCCGCGCCGGACACCTGCGCCGCTGGGATGGCTTTCTTGCCCGCGGTGAGGGCGCGGCTGAGGCCGCCCAACTCGAAGCGGCCAACCGCTTTGCCGAGCTTGAAGCCGCCCTCCCTCCCCTGCGGACTGCCGCTGAAACCGCCGAGGCTGCGGACAGGACGGTGCGTGAGGAACTTGCTGCGCTGCAGACCGGTCTTGTCGCACAGGAACGCGGGATTGCAGGCGCGATCGAGGCTGAGCGTCAGGCGCTGCGGCGGCTTGATCAGGCCGAAGCTGCCAGAGAACGCATCGCAGCGCGCCTTGCAGAGCTTGCCGCCAACGCCTCTGACATCAACACCCAGATCGCTGCTGCCGCCGCAGAAGTCGACACCGCCCGCGCCGCACGCGAACGCCTTCCTGCCCGCGATGCCGGACGCGCGGCGCTCGAAGCCGCGCAGGCCCGCAACGAAATCGCTCGCGCTGCCGTGCAAGCCGCGCTTGCTGAACTGGCCGCACAGGATCAGGCGCTTGCCGCGTTGCGTGAACGGCTGGCAGGGCAGCAGGCCGATCACGCAGGATGGCAGGCACGCTCATCGGATGCCGAGCGGCGGATGGCCGAGACCACAAGGCGGCTTGCCGAAATTGCCGAGGAACACGCTGTCCACGCCGCCAAACCTGCCGCGCTGACCGCTGAAATCGAGGCTGGCGAAGAAGCCCGCGCGCGCTTTGCCGCCGAACTTGCCGCAGCCGAGGCAGCCATGCGCGAAGCCGAAGCGCGCAGCCGCAGCGCTGATGCCGCTCTGGCGCAGGTCACAGAGACCCTCGCGCAGGCCCGCGAGAGCCGCGCAAGCCTCGCAGCGCGTGCCGAGAATGAAGAACTGCGCCGCGCGGAAATGGCCCGCATTTCGGGCGAACGCTTCCAATGCCCCCCGCCGCTGCTGGGCGAACGCTTCGGCTTCGACGAGAATGACCTGGCTCCGGCCGCCGAGGAATCGGTCGAACTGGAAAAACTCACCGCCGCGCGCGAACGCATCGGCCCGGTCAACCTTGTCGCCGCCGATGAACTCGCCCGGATCGAGGGGGAGCACGGCAACAGCGCCGCCGAACAGGCCGAACTGGTCGAAGCCATCGCCCGGTTGCGCGGTTCGATCGGCAGTTTGAACCGCGAGGGCCGCGAACGCCTTCGCGCCGCGTTCGAGGCGGTCGACGGCCATTTCCGGGTATTGTTCACGCGGCTGTTCGAAGGCGGGCAGGCGCATCTGGCCTTGGTAGACAGCGACGATCCGCTGGAGGCCGGCCTCGAAATCTACGCCCAGCCGCCCGGCAAGCGACTGCAATCGCTGTCGCTGTTGTCAGGGGGCGAGCAGGCGTTGACAGCGACCGCGCTGATCTTTGCGCTGTTCCTCACCAATCCCGCCCCGATTTGCGTGCTCGACGAAGTCGACGCGCCGCTCGACGATGCCAATGTCGAACGCTTCTGCGACCTGCTCGAATCGATGGTCGCGACCACCACAACCCGCTACCTGATTGTCACCCACAACGCGGTGACGATGAGCCGGATGCACCGGTTGTTCGGGGTGACCATGGCGGAAAAAGGTGTGTCGCGCCTCGTCAGCGTCGATCTGGGAGAGGCCGCGCTGCTGGCAGCCGAATAACGCCTAGACCTCGAGCGCTGCCGCCAGCTTCGCGCGGACAGTCTTCAGCCCGGCGATGATTTCGACCATGTCCGGCCCCTCGGAAACGACCAGCCGCACGCCTGGCGCTGCATCCTGATTGGCATCGGCACGACGATCTCCGCTGCGGCGATCATCCTTGCGGCGGTCGAGATCGGACTTGGACGCCGCACGCAGTACGGCCTCGGCCCCCTTGAGGGTATAGCCTTCGCGGTTCACCAACCGGTCGATCGTCTCGACCATGGCGACATCGGCAGGGCGGTAATAGCGTCTCCCGCCGCTACGCTTCATCGGTTTGAGCAGAGGAAACTGCTGCTCCCAGTAACGCAGGACATGGGGGCGGATTCCGAGCGCTTCGCTGACTTCGCCGATGGTGCGCAGCGCACCTTCGTCCTTGCCGTCATCGAACGCAGTCATCACTCCGACCCCCTGCCTTTCACCCCTTGGCAATCCGTTCCTTGAGCAATTGGCTTGCCCGGAACGTCATCACCCGGCGCGGCGTGATCGGCACCTCAACCCCGGTCTTGGGATTGCGACCGATCCGTTCGTTCTTGTCCCGCAGCACGAAGCTGCCGAATCCGGAAATCTTGACGTTCTCTCCCCGGGCCAAGGCGTCACTCATCTTCGTGAGGATCGACTCGACCAGATCGAGCGACTCGGCACGGCTGAAGCCCATCTTGCGATTGATGGTTTCCGCCAGATCGGCGCGAGTCAAAGTGCCAATCGAACGCATCATGCGTACTCTCCTTCGCGGCGCGACCCGAAAGAAGATCATCTGCTTACGGTTTTTTCGCGCCTTTGCAAAGCGATGCTGCGTGGAATGTTGTGTTTTCAGCAATAGTGTTAGCGAATAAGGCAGATCCGCAACCGCGCGATCACATGCGGATCAGGCTGGCACCCCAGGTAAAACCGCCGCCCATCGCCTCCAGCATCACTAGATCGCCTGCCTTTATGCGTCCGTCCTTGCGCGCGGTATCGAGCGCGAGCGGCACCGACGCCGCCGAAGTGTTGGCATGATTCTGCACCGTCACGACGACCTTTTCAGGCGCAATACCGAGCTTCCTTGCGGTCGCATCGAGGATCCGGGCATTGGCCTGATGCGGCACGACCCAATCGAGATCTTCAGGCGTTACGCCTGTATCTTCAAGCACTTCCTTCAGGACATCGGCGAGGTTGACGACCGCGTGGCGGAACACCTCCTGACCGCGCATCCGCACATGGCCGACGGTCTGTGTGGTCGAAGGCCCGCCATCGACATAGAGCAGATCGTGCTGCGCACCATCGGCATGCAGCCGCGTGCCGAGGATGCCCTGACCGGCGCTGTCGTCCGACGGCGCTTCGAGCACCACCGCCCCGGCCCCGTCACCGAACAGAACGCAGGTTGTGCGGTCTTCCCAATCAAGGATGCGGCTGAAGGTTTCCGCGCCGATAACCAACGCGCGTTTGGCCATGCCGGTCTTCAGCATCGAGTCGGCAACACTCAGGGCATAAAGAAAGCCCGAGCATACCGCCGCGACATCGAATGCAATGCCGCCATTGCAGCCCAGCGCGTGCTGCACCTTGGTGGCGGTGGCGGGAAAGGTGTTGTCGGGCGTCGCTGTGGCAAGCACGATCAGCCCGATACTGGCCGCATCAACCCCTGCATCCGCCAGTGCCGCCCGCGCCGCGGCGGTGGCGAGCGTGGCGGTGGTTTCGTCATCTCCGGCGATGTGCCGCTGTCGGATACCGGTGCGCGCCGCGATCCATTCATCCGACGTGTCGACCCGCTCGGCCAGCTCCGCATTGGTCACGACCCGGCGCGGCAGGGCCGAACCTGTGCCAAGAACACGTGAGCCGCTCACCTTGCCCTGGCTCACTGGGTTGCCTCGCCGTCCTTCGCCGCTGGCCGCGTGCGACCATTGCGGGTCAGCGCGCCTTCGCCCAGCCGCGACAGATCATCGGCGATCCGCTCTGTCAGCTTGTTTTCGAGCAGCCGCGCTGTCACCGCCACTGCGTGCGCCACACCCTTGGCCGTCGCGCTGCCGTGGCTTTTGACGACCACCCCATTGAGGCCGAGGAACACCGCGCCATTGTGGTTGTTGGGATCGAGATGGTGCTTCAACAGCTCGGTCGCCGGGCGCGAGACCAGAAAGCCGATCTTCGAACGCAGCGAGGACGTGAAGGCCTGACGCAGCAGGTCGGTCACGAAACGCGCCGACCCTTCGATCGCCTTGAGCGCAATATTGCCGGAAAAGCCGTCGGTCACGACCACATGGGTCTCGCCCCGGTTGATCTTGTCGCTTTCCACAAAGCCATCAAATTGCAGCGCGAGGCCACCGTCGGCAGAAGCAGCGGTGAGCATCGCGGCGGCATCGCGCAATGCCTCGGTGCCCTTGATTTCCTCGGTGCCGATATTGAGCAGCCGCACCACCGGCTTGTCGAAGCCGTTGACGATGCGCGAATAGGCCGCACCCATCACCGCGAATTGCACGAGATTGCGGGCATCAGCTTCGGTGTTGGCACCCAGATCAAGCATCACCACGTCATGCGCCTGCAAGGTCGGCATGATCGCCGCGAGCGCCGGGCGGTCGATCCCCGGCATGGTGCGCAGCGCAAGCTTGCTCATCGCCATCAGCGCGCCGGTATTGCCCGCGCTGACGGCAGCACCGGCCTCACCGGTCTTCACGGCGTTGACGGCGAGGCCCATCGAGGTTGTCTTGGCGCGGCGGATCGCCTTGCTGGGCAGTTCATCCCCACCCACTACGTCATCGCAATGCAGGATTTCCGAGGCGGCGCGCAGGTTCGGATGGTTCTCCAGCGCGGCTTCGATCCGCGCCCCATCACCAACCAGCAGGAACTTGAACTTGTCGTGATCCCGGCGGGCAAGAGCCGCGCCTTCGACCATCACGCGCACGCCTTCATCACCGCCCATCGCATCAACAGCGATACGCGGCAGGCTCATGGTGCTCATCTCCGGTCTATCGTCGGGGCCAGCGGCAATCAGCCGACGGCGACAACCTGACGCCCGTTATAGTGGCCGCAGTGGCCGCAGATATTGTGCGGGCGCTTCAGCTCGCCGCAGTTCGGGCATTCGTGAAACGCCTCGACCTTGAGGGCATCGTGCGAACGACGCATGCCGCGACGGGAAGGCGATACTTTTCTCTTGGGGACAGCCATGGCGGCACCAATTCCTCAAATAACTTGCGTGTAGCGCCACCGCCTGTTGCTGACGGCGCCTGTGATTCTCGAAGGCCGCCCTTACGGCAAGGAACGAGCGCGCACAAGCAGCAAGCGGGTGCGCGCATTCCTTGGCCAGCAGTGGCGGGAAGCCGCGCGCTATAGCGGAAAAATCGCACGTTGCAACCCGCGTGGCCGCGCCCTAGCACGGCGTCGCAAACTTCGAGGGGATCTCACCATGACCGCGCTGACTGTAACGCTTGCTGCTGCTGCGGCGGCTGCCTTGCTCAACATCTGGCTGTCGATCCGCATCGGCGCGGTGCGCCGCGCGCTGTCGATCAGCGTGGGTGACGGCGGCAACGAAAGCCTTCAGCGCCGGATGCGCGCGCAGGCAAACTTCGTCGAGAACACGCCCTTCGTGCTTGTACTCATCGCGGCGCTGGAACTGGCGGACGCAGGCGACGGGTGGCTAGCCTATGTCGCGGCGGCCTACATGATCGGCCGGGTGTTGCACGGCTTCGGCATGGACGGCGGCAACTGGGGCTGGGGCCGGATGATCGGCACACTGGTGACGATGCTGGTTCTGCTGGGTCTCGCCGTGGTGGCGGCGCTGGTGGCAGCGGGGGTGATGTAGTCCACTCAAAGTGTGGCGCTGATCGGCCCGCCAAAGAGCGGGCCGCAAGCGCGACCGCGCGCCCGCAGTGACGCGGCCGTCAGGCCGTGTGAGCGAGGATGCCGCACGCCGGACGGCGTGCGAAATCAAGAAAGCGCGTAATCGCTCACGAAAGCATTGGTCTTGCGCTCTCGCCCGAAGGTGCTGGTGGGGCCGTGGCCGGGGATGAACATCACGTCTTCGCCGAGCGGCCAGAGGCGCTGGGTGATGCTATCGATCAAATCCTGATGATTGCCGCGCGGAAAATCGGTGCGGCCGATAGAGCCCTGAAACAGCACGTCCCCGACGATCGCGAAGCGGCTCGGCGCGTGGTAGAATACCACGTGGCCCGGCGTGTGGCCGGGGCAGTGGATCACGTCCAAGGTGAGTTCCCCCACCGTCACCGTGTCGCCGTGCTTCAGCCAACGGGTCGGCGTAAAGCTCTTGGCGACCATCCCCCAGCGCGGGCCGTCATCGTCCAATTGGTCGATCCAGAAGCGGTCATCCTCGTGCGGGCCTTCGATGGGCAGGCCCAACTCGTCCGCCAGCATCCCGGTCTGCCCGCAATGGTCGAGATGCCCGTGGGTGACGAGCAGCTTTTCGAGCGTGACGCCCGCCTTGGCGACGGCCTCCTTGAGCTTGTCGAGATCCCCGCCCGGATCGACCAGCGCGCCTTTCATGGTCTTGGTGCACCAGATCAGCGAGCAGTTCTGTTGCAGCGGCGTCACAGGAATGATCGCGGCGCGCATGGGGAGTGTGGGTTGGTCGGTCATGTAAGCGGGACTGCGCATTTTGTCGGCGATACGCAACCGCGATTTTTCAGGATTGGCGCAGCACTGGCTCTTCCCATGGGCCAACGTCCAACTCGATGTCGAGCGGCTCTGTCGGAACGAGGTCGGCCCTTGAGTTCAGCTTTGCCTGCAATCCAGCGACAGCATCCTCTCGACGGGAATAGATGCCTGATGGCGGATAGTCATTCATCCAATAGCCGCCACATTCTTCGTCCGGCTCGTTGAAAGTCTCGGTCGCGAACTGGAACAGGCCATCAGGACGAACGAAAAGACGCCCCCGCCGGTTGCCTACCATCAATAATTCGGTCGCTGTGGCGATCATGGCGGTAGGCTAAACCCGCCCCCCCTTCCACACAACCCGGCCGATGATCTCGACCTCATCCGCCGCCACCTCGACCGGCGGGTAGGCGAGGTTCTGCGACAATAGCGCCACCCGCCCTGCCCCGGCGCTGGCAACGCGCTTCACCATCAGCGTGTCGCCGAGGCGTACCACGTGGATGCCGTCGCGGAACGGGCGGGGGCTGCGGTCGACGAGGATCTCGTCGCCGTCGTTCAGCAGCGGCTCCATCGAATCCCCCTCGACCCGGATCGCCGATAGCTGCGCGCGTTCCAGCCCCTGTTCGGCCAGCCAGCGGCGCGAGAAGCGGAAGGTGTCGAACGCCCCCTCACCGCCTGCCACCCGCCCCGGCCCGGCTGACGCACCGAGATCGAGCCGAGGCACCTCGACCCACTCGCCCGCGTCGCGGCGCTTAGGGGTACTTTCGTAGGAATTTTCCTGCGCCTCTCGCAACTCCTCCTCGCCCACCCCGAAAAACCGGGCGAGCTTGGCGCGGTCCTGTTCCTCCAGCTTGCGCGGGCTTCCTTTGCGAATGAATTGCTGGAGATAGGTCGGATTGCGCCCAAGCAATTCGGACAGGGCGGCAAGGCTAACCCCCCTCCCCTGCGACAATTCCAGCAGGCGGGCGCGTGGGCCTTGTAGGGCTTGGGTGGGATTTTGCGGAGGATAAGACATGGAAACATCCTACGCGAAGGATTTTTCCTAGACAAGTAGGAAATGGCTATTATCCCCTTGCGACACGTAGGGCTTTGTGGCATACAATCCCTATGACGCAGAAAGCCCCCACCCTTCGCCAGTTTCAAGACCGCTTCCCCACGGAAGAAAGCTGCCTTGAGCATCTCAAACTGGTGCGCTTTGGCGAGCGTCACGAATGCGAGAAGTGCGGCAAGTCGGCCAAGTTCTACCGCATCGCCAAGCGCCGTTCCTACGGTTGCGAGTATTGCGGGCATCAGATTTACCCGACCGCCGGAACGCCGTTCCACGCGACCCGCACCAGCCTGCGCGACTGGTTCTTTGTCATGTTCCTGTTTTGCTCAAAGCGTAACGGCGTTGCCGCCAAGGAAGTCGAGCGCCAGATCGGTGTGACCTACAAAACCGCTTGGAGAATGTGCCACGAAATTCGCAAGTATATGGCTGTCGTGGACGGTGACGAGCCTATGGGTGGGCCGTTCAAGGTCGTGGAGGTCGATGAGACTTTCATCGGCGGCTATGACAAGGGCGGCTTCGGCGGCAAGGGCAAGACCATTGTTATGGGGATGCAGGAGCGCGATGGCCGCATCACCACGCGCATTGTGCCGGATCGCAAGACCGTCTCGCTAGTCCCGCACATTCTCGACCACGTGAAGCCGCACACTACGGTCAACACTGATGAACTGCATGGCTACCGCGAAATCGCCATGTGGAACAACTATCGACACAAGACCGTGAACCACTCGAAGGGCGAGTATGTGAACCCTAGGACCGGCGCGACCGTGAACGGGATCGAAGGTTTTTGGGCGCAACTTAAGCGGTCAATCAACGGCACTCACATTCATGTCAGCCAGAAGCATCTTTCGAAGTATCTGGGCGAATTTGAGTTCCGTCACAACCGTCGCCACCGTCCTGCGACGATGCTGACTGAGTTGCTTGTTTCTTTCCCGCGCTAGGGGCTTGGCCATGGGCCATGGCGTCTAAGAGGCGGTCAAAGCGGGATTGTGTGGTATCCACGTTACTCCCACCTCCCTTCCAGCTTTGCCAAAATATCTTCAAGTTTAATAAGGGCTTCTTCAGCTTCGGATTTAGCCCTTCTTATTTCATCAGCAGCGTGGAACCCTATTCCGCTTTCACCCTGCATTCCCTTGATAGTTTCTTCAAAGCGTTTGCTCAACTCCGCGTGAAGCTTCTCCGCCTTACCGACCGTCTCATGTTGGTTAAAGTACAACTGATCAGCGTGCGTTATGGCTAAGGATGCTTGCTTTTCAGCAGCTTCTACCTTGCCGCGCATTTCCTCAATCGCCTCAGTGAGTAAATCACGTTGCATTTTCAGCGACTGCTCTAAGGCTGCTACACGGCCCTCAATCGCGGAGAGGTCGCGCGATTTAGCAAGCCCGTGGCTTCGAGCCTTTCGCTCGCCGATGGCAAAAAACACAAGGCCGATGGCAAAGCTGAGGGCCATGAACCACGCTGGCGGATTTACTAAAAAGCCAATCACTGGACCACTCCCGCACTCTCGCGGAGACCTGCCAGAAATGGCGCAAGCGGTATCCACCTCTCCCAGTCGCGCAAAGATGAACGCCACAACAAACTGAGAGAAGGAAAAGACGGACACGAGGTAAGGCCATGTCCGCGATAGGAAACTGCGTTCTTGCTGCATGGTCCGCCCATAGCATTGCGCCAGACTATGCGGGAGTCCTTGACACTAACTAGCATGATTACGTGCTCCTAGGGGATAATAGCCTAGGAAATGTTTTGAAACAAATCAGGAACATCGGGCGAATCGCTCGGTGATCGCCAACCCAGCCAGCAACTTCAGGGACGCAAAACCATGCTGCTTCGGACCATCGAAACCTTCCTCAGGGCGCATGCCATGCCCGCCACCAAGTTCGGGCGCCTCGCCGCCCATGACCCGCGCTTCGTGCTCGATCTGCGCATGGGCCGCACCCCGCGCCCCGAGACCGAGCTGCGCACCCGTGCGTGGATGCAGGGCTATGCCGACTGCGCCGCCGCCGAGCAGAAGGAGGCTGCATGATGCTGACGGAAAGCCTGCGCGACCCCTTCGCCCACATTTTCGCCGATCTTGACACCATCGAGATCAAATCGCTGCACGCCGCCTTGCGCCCGCGCAGAACCCTTGCCGACCGGGTTCGCGCCGCGGTGCTGGGCCTGACCGGCGGGGCCGGTACGGTGCTGGCGCATGAGGAGAAGGCCTGGGCCTCGATCACCTTCGCGGGCACCCGTCACGAGGTGGTAATGGAGTTCTGCGGCGCCGATGCGGTGGTCGCGGGAGAGGAATTGATCGAGCGCCTGCCCGATCATGAATTCACCCTCCCCGGCCAGCTGGTCGCCGATGCCACCATCACCAAGGTAGACCACCGCTTCGGCGCGATGGAGCGACTGGAGGTGACGGCGGTATTGTTGTTGCTGGAGGAGGGGTGATTTGAGAACCCCGCCTCCCCGGCTCTTGAGCCGGGGTCCCGCCACTTCCTCGCCGCAGCAAAGAAGCGGGGTCCCGGGTCAAGCCCGGGAAGGCGATGCCCTTTAAGTCCTGCGAATGACCAAATTCCGGATTTCGCTCATGTCCTCCATCGCGAAGCGGATGCCCTCGCGGCCCAGGCCTGAATCCTTCACCCCGCCATAGGGCATATTGTCCACCCGGTAGCTCGGCACGTCATTGATCACCACGCCGCCGACATCGAGCCGATCCCAGGCGTCGAACATCTGGAACAGGTCGCGCGTGAAGATGCCCGCTTGCAGGCCGAACTTGGAGTTGTTGACCTCCTCCAGCGCGGCGTCGAAATCATCGAAGCGTTGCAGGATCGCCAGCGGCCCGAAGGCTTCCTCGTTCTTCGCCTTGGCATCCTCAGGCACGCCTTCGAGCAGGGTTGCCTCCAGCATATTGCCGCGCGTCAGGCCCCCGCCGCACAAGAGGGTCGCGCCTGCTGCTACGGCGTCGTCGATCCAGCCCTTCAGCCGCTTTGCCTCGCCGTCGGAAATCATCGGGCCGATGAAGGTTTCGCGGTCCTTGGGGTCGCCCGCGATCAGTTTTCCCGCGCGTTCGACCAGCATCGCCTTGAAGGTGTCATACACATTGGCGTGGATCAGGATGCGCTGCACCCCGATGCAGGACTGGCCCGACTGGTAGAACGCCCCGAAGATCACCCGCTCGAGCGCGTCGGCAAGGTCCGCGTCCTTGTCGATGATGACGGCGGCATTGCCGCCGAGCTCCAGCACGACCTTCTTCTTGCCCGCCTTGGCCTTCAAGTCCCAGCCCACCCCCGGCGAGCCGGTGAAGGAGAGCAGCTTCAGCCGCTCGTCCTCGGTGAACAGGTCCGCGCCGTCGCGGCTGGCGGGGAGGATGCTGAAGGCACCCTCGGGCAGCACGTCGCATTCGGCCAGCACTTCGCCCATGATGATCGCACCCAAGGGCGTCTTGGAGGCAGGCTTCATCACGAAGGGGCAGCCGACCGCGATAGCCGGCGCGATCTTGTGCGCGGCGAGGTTCAGCGGGAAGTTGAACGGGCTGATGAAGCTGCACGGCCCGATCGGCACGCGCTTCCACATCCCCATGTAACCCTTGGCGCGCGGGGAAATGTCGAGCGGCTGGACTTCCCCGTAGTTCCGCACCGCTTCCTCTGCGGCGATGCGGAAGGTGTCGATCAGGCGCGTGACTTCGCCCTCGGCATCCTTGATCGGCTTGCCCGCCTCGACGCACAGGGCAAAGCTGAGTTCGTCGAAGCGTTCCCTGAACCGCCGGACGCAATGCATCAGTACGTCCTGCTTTTCGTAAGAAGCCAGCCGCGCCATCGGCTCGGCGGCGCGTACGGCCCCGGCGATGCCTTCCTCGATGATGTCCGGCGTCGCCAGCGCGGTGCGAAACGCGACCTCGCCGGTATATTTGTCGGTCACCGCAAGATCGGTGTTGGGCTGCACCGCCTTGTTGTTGAGGTAGAGCGGGTAGGTGTCTTTCAATTTCATCGGGCGTCCTTCCCCCTCCCGCCAGCGGGAGGGAAGCGAGATTACAGCTCCTTCGACAACCGCTTGATGTCGATGTTCAGGATCTGGTCGTTCTCGGTATAGTCGACCGGGCAATCGATCAGATGCACCCCCGGCGTATCGCGGCAATGAGCGAGCAGATCGGTGAGGTGCTCGGACGAGGTCACCCTATGCCCGATCGCGCCGTAGCTTTCGGCATAGGCGACGAAATCGGGATTGCCGTAGGTCAGGCCGAAATCCTTGAAGCCCATGTTGGCCTGCTTCCAGCGGATCATCCCGTAGGCATCGTCGCGCAGGATCAGCACGGTGAGGTTGAGGCCCAATCGCACCGCGGTCTCCATTTCCTGCGAGTTCATCATGAAGCCGCCGTCGCCGCAGATCGCCATCACCTTGCGATCGGGGTAAAGCATCGCGCTCATCATCGCGCTCGGGAGACCTGCGCCCATCGTCGCCAGCGCATTATCCAGCAGCACGGTATTCGGCAGGTAGGCGGTGTAGCCCCTCGCAAACCAGATCTTGTAGACCCCGTTGTCGAGGCAGATGATCCCGTCTTCGGGCATCGCGCCGCGCACCTGCGCCACCAGATGCGGCGGGAAGATCGGGAAGCGGGTATCGGCGGCGAGCGGTGCGGTGTGAGCAACCTCTGCTGCGCGATATTCGAGCATCCGCTTGAAATCCCAGCGCCCTTGCGGGACGATGTCTTCCTTGATCTGGTAGATCGCGTTGGCGATGTCGCCGATCACTTCGATATGCGGGAAATAGACCGGATCGACCTCGGCGGTCTTGGTCGAGACGTGGATCACCACCGGCGGGCTGTCCGATCCGACCGCGCCCTCACCATCGTTCTTCATGAAGAAAGGCGGCTTTTCGATCACGTCGTGACCGATATTGACGATGCAGTCCGCGTCCTCGATCGCGCGGTGGACGAAGTCTCCGGCAGACAGCGCCGCACAGCCCAGAAACAGCGGGTGGCGTTCATCGACCACGCCCTTGCCCATCTGGGTGGTGACAAAGGGAATGCCGGTCTTGTCGATGAACTGGCGGAGCATCCGCCCGGTCATCTTGCGGTTCGCGCCTGCGCCGATCACGAGAATCGGCTTCTTCGCCCCCTCAAGTGCCAGCACCGCCTGCCGCACCGCCTTGGCCTCTGCCGAAGGGCGTCGGGCAAGGCTGGGCGCGAGCGGCCTGCTGCTGGTGTGTTCCTCGGCAATATCCTCGGGGAATTCGAGATGCACCGCGCCGGGCTTTTCCTCCTCGGCCAGGCGGATCGCCTCACGCACGCGGCTGGGAATGTTGTCGGCGCTCGCCAGCTGGTGGGCGTATTTGGTGATCGGGCTCATCATCGCCACCACTTCGAGGATCTGGAAGCGGCCCTGCTTCGATTTCTTGATCGGCTTCTGCCCGGTGATCGCCAGTGTCGGCATCCCGCCCAATTGCGAATAGGCGACCGCGGTTACCATGTTGGTCGCGCCGGGGCCGAGCGTTGCCAGAAACACCCCGGTCTTGCCGGTGTGGCGGCCATAGGTTGCGGCCATAAAGCCCGCGCCCTGTTCATGACGGGTGAGGATCAGCTTGATCTTTGTCGAGTGTGACAGGCTTTCGAGGAAATCGAGGTTCTCCTCCCCCGGTACGCCGAAGATATACTCGACGCCCTCGGCTTCGAGGCATTCGATGAACAGGTCCGATGCCTTTTTGGTGTCGCTCATGATGATTTCCCCCCAAGATGCACTGCGAGAGGCGAAGGCCTCCGGCGATCCGCCCCCTTGCGGATAGCCAAGCAGTGTGACCCCTCCATGATGGAGCGGACGCGGCGGGGAGTATTGCAGAAATGCGCCAAGCCGCAAGGCGCAGGCGGGAAATCAGTAGCCCAGACGCGGGTCAAACACCGGCGCGACCGGCTCTCCGCGCAGATATTTGGCGAGATTATCAAGGAAGCGTTGACCGCTACGCAGAAACATCTTGTCCTGTGCGCGGCCCGACAGGTGCATGGTGATGTGGGCGTTATCGAGGCTCCACAACGGGTGGTCGGCGGGCAGCGGCTCAGGCGTGGTGACATCGAGAAATGCAGCCCCGATCGCCTTCTTTTCCAGCGCTTGGACGAGCGCTGGCTGGTCGATCACGCTCCCGCGGGCGATGTTGACGATGACGGCATCGGATTTCATCGCCGCCAGTTCCGCAGCGCCAATCATCCCTTCGGTCTCGGGCGTGGCGGGGACGGCTAGGATCACCCAGTCGAACTCGCCAAGGCGGGCGCGCCATTCGTGGGGGCGCAGCACGCCCTCCCCCCCAGAGCGGCGAACGACCGTGACCTCCACATCGAACGCCTCCAGCCGCGGCTGGATCAGCTTGCCAATCGCGCCATAGCCCAGCAGCAGCGCCTTCGACCCCGCCAGCTCGCGCTTGCCGGGCGAATCGAACAGCCATTCATGCCGTTCCTGCGCGCGCACCACCTCGCGGTAGCCCTTGGCGATATTGAGCATCCCCATGACGACATATTCGGCGATGGTGATGGCATTGATCCCGGCCCCGTTGGTGACGGTGATCCCGCGCTCTATCAGCACGTCCATCGGCAGGAAATCGAGCCCGGCGTAGATCGAGTTGAGCCATTTGAGCTTCTTCGCCGCCATCAGCGAGCGGACCATGTCCTCCTTGCTGTTGGAATCGAACCAGCCGATTTCCGCCTCGGCAACCGCCTCGAGCGCCTCTTCGTGGGTCATGAACCAGCGCACGTCGAGGCCCGCCGGCAGGTGCGGTTCGAGCATCGGGCGGATAAGGCCGGAAATCGCGAGCGTGACGGGTCGTGCTGTCATGTTCATTCCTTATCCGTTCGCCTCGAGCGAAGTCGAGAGGCGGCGCGAAGGTGTCTCGACTACGCTCGACACGAACGGGATGGGGTTCAGCCGAGCTTCCACTCCCATCCGAGCGGATCGCCGTCCATCACCTCGACGCCCGCGGCTGCGAGTTCGTCGCGGATCGCATCGGAGGTGGCGAAGTCCTTGGCGGCACGCGCCTCCGTGCGGCGGGCGAGCGCGGCTTCGATTTCGGCCTCGGTGATGGTCGCCGACTTCGGGCGGATGCGCAGGTCGGCGCGCTCCAGTCTGCCGAGGTCGAGGCCCAGCACGCTGTCCATCCTGACCGCCGCCGTCACGATGCATTCGGGCGCGACCTTCTTCAGGCCGAGCATTTCTTCCAGCACCGTCAACGCTTCGGCAGTGTTGAGATCCTGCGCAATCGCCGCATCGAAACGGGCAATCAGATCGCGGGTGACGCGCTCATATTCCCAGCTGTCGCCGGGAACGTCGGTGTCGGACAGCTTGTCGTGCCACTTGTCGAACGCCATGACCATCCGCTTCAACCGCGTCAGCGCCGCGCCCAAGCCCTCCCACGAGAACTCCAGCTCCGAGCGGTAATGCGCCTGCAGGCACATCAGCCGGTAAGCCAGCGGGTGATAGCCCCTGTCGATCAGCAATTGCAGCCGCAGGAACTCTCCGGAAGACTTCGACATCTTCCCCGAACGTTCGACGAGGAAGTTGTTGTGCATCCAGATCCGCGCGCCCGAATTCCTCGGGTCATCCAAGCCATTGGTGCAGCAATGCGCCTGATTCTGCGCGATCTCGTTGGGGTGATGGATTTCGCGGTGATCGATCCCGCCAGTGTGGATGTCGAAGGGAAAGCCCAGCACCTCGCCGCTCATGACCGAGCATTCGAGATGCCAGCCGGGAGCGCCCTTGCCCCACGGCGAATCCCATTCCATCTGCCGCGTCTCGCCCGGCGGGGTCTTGCGCCAGATCGCGAAGTCGGCGGCGTTGCGCTTGCCTTCGACCGCTTCGATCCGGCCCTCGCCCTCCTCGGTGTTGGCTCGCGCCAGTCGCCCGTAATCGGCAACGGTAGAAACGTCGAAATAGAGCCCGCTCTCCAGCTCGTAGCAATGCTTGTCCGCGATGCCCTTGGCGAACTCGATCATCTGCGGGACGTAGTCGGTGGCGACTGTCCACTGCGCCGGCTGACGTATGTTGAGCGCGCGCACATCGGCCCAATAGGCCTGCTTGTAGTGCTCGGCGATGTCCCAGATGGATTGGGCGCGCTCGGCCGCCATCTTCTCCATCTTGTCCTCGCCCGCGTCGGCATCGTCGGTGAGGTGGCCCACATCGGTGATGTTGATGACGTGGGTGAGCTTCAGCCCCTTCCACGTCAGCGTCCGCCCCAGCACATCGGCAAACACATAGGCGCGCATATTGCCGATATGGGGGTAGTTATAAACCGTCGGCCCGCAGGAATAGACGCGCGCTTCCCCTGGGTGGACGGGCTCGAACACCTCGAGTGTGCGGGTGAGCGAGTTGAACAGCTTGAGCGGCGCGTCGGTCATGCGCGCGCTTTGGCCAGCCACGCGCCCCGCGTCAATTCTCTCACTCGAAACCGATGAACTTCACCTGCTCCGCCAGCGGCACCCTCTGGCGCTCGAAATTGTTCACCGGCGCATCCGGGTCGCGGTAGCCGATCGCCATGCCGCAGAAGAACATGTAGCGTTCGTGATCGAGACCGAGAAACTCGCGGATCACATTGGCATAGAGCGCCATGTATTCCTGAAAGCAGCTATCCAGCCCCTCCTCGCGCAGCAGCAGGGCGACGGTCTGGAGCCACATGCCGGTATCCGACCATTGGGCTTCCTTCATCAGCCGCGGGAAATAGACGAACAATACCGCCGGCGCATCGAAGCTCACCGCGTTCTTCATCATCGCCGCCATGCGCCCTGCGCCATCATCACGGGCAATGCCCATCGCGCCGAACATCCCGGCAGACACCGCGTTCAGGCGTTCCTTGTAGGCATCCTCCTGCCCCGGCGCGGCCCAGTCATATTCGGCCTGCTGGGGCGCTGACGAGGTGATCTTCGCCTGCAAATCCTTGAGCGGCTGGCCGGTGACGATGCTGGCTTCCCACGGCTGGTAATTGCAGCCCGACGCCGCCCAGCGCGCTTTGTCCATTACCCGGGTCAGGGTTTCGAGATCGACCGGCTTGTCGAGAAACGCCCGGATCGAACGGCGGGTGGTGACGGCTTCGGTGACGTTCATGCTGGGTTACTTTCCGGTCTTTCCAATCAGGCGGGCCGTCTTCTTCCCCGCGAAACAGCAGGGCCGCAAGCGACAAAATCGCCAGCGGCCCTGCAAATCTGCGATCCTGGGATGGATCGCGGCTTATTGCGGATAGTTGGTCGCGCGCACCGCTTCCGACATGTCGTCACCATCGACCAGCTTGGGATTCTTGTACTTCGAACGGAACTCGTTCTCGGTGCTCGGCGCGATATCCGCACGGCCCGACATGAAGCCCGACTTGATCTTGCAGCGCACGAACTGGGTCTCGTCCGGCTCGATCTCCAGCGTCAGCGCGTCCTTGGTTTCAAGCGACTTGACGGTGAAACTGCGCGGGCCGGGTTCGGACACCAACACGAAATAGCGCCCCGCACCCAGCGAGCTGAGCTTGTCTTCGGCACCCACATCAAACACCGCGCAGCCGAGCGCAGCTCCGCTCAGGCCTCCGGTCCGGTAGAAGATGATCTGGCCCTTGCCTTCCGGCGGTGTGGGGATTTCAAACCCGCCTTCGGCCTGTGCCAGCGCCGCAGGAGCGGTGACCGCCGTCGCAACCGGCATGGCAGCGGCAATCGCGATGGCGGCGACAAGTTTCTTCATGGCATTCCCTCCTCGTTAGACCGGTCGTGCTCTTCTGGCGCAGCGGCGGGCCGGTCAAACGCCTCGTCGTTGCGTGTCTTTGCCGTCGCCAGTGTCCCCGGCGCGATGGTAGTGTTGCCTCCGCCGATCAGAAAGCCCAGCGGCCCGATGACGGCGTTGGTGGCTGATGCGAGGTCGATATTGTTCTGCCCACGGCTTAGAATGGCGTCGCCTTCCTCGATGAACTTGAAGCTTCTGAGCTCGATCCGGCGGCCGGCGAAGTCGAGATAGCGCGCTGCCAACACCAGCTCGCCGGCAGAGCCCGCCATGCCAGCCTTCTTGGCGTGGACGACCTGGCCTTCGCCGGTAATTCCGGCGGGCAGCACCTCGACCCCGTCGATGGTGACGGCCTGCGCCAAACGGATCGGGAAGGATTGCCCGGTGCCGCTGATCTTAGAGCCGACTTCCTTTTCGACTGCGATCAGGATCTGATACCCTTTGGGCAGCAGCAGATCAGACACGGGGACGGCGGGCGCATCGGCAGAAGGTTCTGGGTTATCCGCCACATCCCCGGCCACAGGCACCTGACCGGCAGCCTGTGTTTCCTGTGCATCAGCGGCAACAGGCTGCATCAACAGCACCAATATGGACGATAACAACCTGGCGACCCCCGTCTATTTCAGATTCGGGGTGTCCTCCAAGCCGCGATCCACGTCAACTGGAATCAGCCGGGCGGCTAACGGCGCCCTTTCACGCCCTTCTCGTCCTCGAACAGTTCGGCGAGCTGCTCCATGATCGTGCCGCCGAGCTGTTCCACGTCCATGATCGTCACCGCGCGGCGGTAGTAGCGCGTCACGTCATGGCCGATCCCGATAGCCACCAGTTGCACTGGCGAGACCTTCTCGATCCACTCGATCACGCTGCGCAGGTGCGCTTCGAGGTAACCGGCGCTGTTCACGCTCAGGGTCGAATCGTCCACCGGCGCGCCGTCGGAGATCACCATCAGGATGCGGCGTTCCTCGGGGCGGTAGAGCAGGCGGCTGTGCGCCCAGATCAGGGCTTCGCCGTCGATGTTTTCCTTCAGCAGGCCTTCACGCATCATCAGGCCGAGATTGCGGCGCGCGCGGCGCCACGGCTCATCGGCCTGCTTGTAGATGATGTGGCGAAGATCATTGAGGCGGCCGGGGTTGGCGGGCTTGCCGTCGGCGAGCCATGCCTCGCGGCTCTGCCCGCCCTTCCACGCGCGGGTGGTGAAGCCGAGGATCTCGGTCTTGACCCCGCAGCGTTCGAGCGTCCTTGCCAGAATATCGGCGCTGATCGCGGCGATGCTGATGGGTCGTCCGCGCATCGAGCCGGAATTGTCGATCAGCAGGGTAACGATGGTATCCTTGAACTCGACATCGCGCTCGACCTTGTAGGAGAGCGCCGTGCCGGGCGAGACGATCACGCGGCTGAGGCGCGCGGCATCGAGCACGCCTTCTTCCTGATCGAAGTCCCAGCTGCGGTTCTGCTGCGCCATCAGGCGGCGCTGCAAGCGGTTGGCGAGGCGCGTCACCACGCCTTGCAGGCCGGTCAGCTGGCTGTCGAGATAGGCGCGCAGGCGGTCAAGTTCCTCGGCATCGCACAGGTCGGGCGCAGCAACTTCCTCGTCGAAGCGGGTGGTGAAGGCCTTGTAATCGACACTGACCGGGATCTCGCCCTGCGGGCGGTTGGGGCGCACCGGAGCGTTGGCAGCGTCGCTATCGTCGCCGGGCTCGCCTTCGGCCATGTCGCTGTCGGTCTGGGTGTCGGAGGATTCGTCCCCCTCGCCCTCGCCTTCGGCCATATCGCCGGCCATTTCGGCCGACTGGGGATCGCCCTCACCCTGATTGTCGTCGTCGCCCTGCTCGTCATCGCTGGGCGCGTCGTCATCATCAGCTTCGTCCGAATCGCTTTCGTCAGGGGCTTCGGTGGGGCGAGTGAGATCAAGCTCGCGCAGCATGTCGAGCGCGAGCTTCTGGAACGCCTCCTGATCGGCGATCTTGTCGGCAAGGCCCGCAAAATCGCCACCGACTTTCTCTTCGAGGAAATCGCGCACCAGCTCGATCCCGCCCTGCGCCTTGGCAGGCACAGCCTCCCCCGTCAGCGCCTCACGCACCAGCAGCGCAAGCGCGGTCTGCAAGGGGACTTCCGAGGAATTCTGCGCGCGCACGATCTTGTCGGAGGCGGTGCGCAACTCCGTCGCGGCGTCGAGATTGGCCTTGATCCCGCCAAAGCGGTTCGCACCGAGCGCCTCGTAACGCACCTGCTCGATCGCATCGTAGCATGCGCGCGCGATGGGTTCAGGGGGGGCGCGGCTGACCGCGAGGCTCGGCACGCTCTCGCGAGCGCACGCCTGCATGCGCGCGCGATGGGTTCAGGGGGGGCAGAGCGGGCGTGGAGTGCGGCGTTGTGATGGCGCAGCTTGAGCGCGAAGCTATCGGCAAAGCCGCGCGCCTCGGTCACCTGATCGGCCGGCAGATCGCGGCCCGGCAGCGGCACGCGAAAGCGGTTGCCCGCCGCGCCCGGCACATCGGCGCTCCACGCGACCTCAACCTCAGGGTCACGCGCAATCGCCCGGCTCGCACCGGTGAGCGCCTGCTTGAACAGATCGAGCGGGGACTGATCGGCCATTACTTCAGGATGCTCTGCCCGGTCTTGGCCCAGTCAGCAAGGAAGCCCTCGATGCCCTTGTCGGTCAGCACGTGCTTGAACAGATCGTGGATCACCTTGGGCGGCGCGGTCATCACGTCGGCGCCGATCTTGGCCGCCTGCAGCACATGAGTGGTGTGGCGCACGCTCGCCACCAGAATTTCGGTGGCGAAATTGTAGTTGTCATAGATCAGGCGGATGTCCTCGATCAGGTCCATCCCGTCAAAGCCATTGTCGTCATGCCGCCCGACGAAGGGCGAGATGAAGGTCGCCCCCGCCTTGGCCGCCAGCAGCGCCTGATTCGCCGAAAAGCACAGGGTCACATTGACCATCGTGCCTTCGCCGGTGAGCGCCTTGCAGGTCTTGAGGCCATCGACCGTCAGCGGCACCTTGATGCAGACATTGTCGGCGATCTTCCTGAGGACTTCAGCCTCTTTCATCATCGTCGCGTGATCGAGCGCCACCACTTCGGCGCTGACCGGGCCGTCGACGATGCCGCAGATTTCGCGGGTAACCTCCATGAAATCCCGCCCCGACTTGGCGATCAGCGAGGGGTTGGTCGTCACCCCGTCGAGCAGGCCGGTGGCGGCGAGATCCTTGATCGCGTCGATTTCGGCAGTGTCGGCGAAGAATTTCATGGGGTTCACTCCGGTAAAGTTGCGATAGCCAGCACGGGTCGGCAAGCCTATGGGGCAGCGCATGACTCTTGGGCCGATGCGATCTGCGCTGCTGCTTGCCGCCATGCTGGCGGCTTGGCAACCATCGAAAGCGCGGGCGGGCGAAGAAGACACGCAATTCTGGCTCAATGCCATCGCCACAGGCCAGATCGGTGAAGGCACGACACTGACCATCGATGCAACGCAACGCTGGCGCGGCGATGAAGAAGTCGGCAACGATCAACAGACCATCCGTGTGATGGTGGAACAGCAGGTCGCCGACAACACCCGGCTCGGCGGCGGGATCATGCTGTTCGATACTGCCGGCCTGACCGAGATTCGCACGCACCAGCAGGCCACCGTCATTGTGGGCCGGATCGAGGCGCGCACCCGGCTGGAACAACGCTTTTTCGACGGGGCAGACCGGATGGAACTGCGTCTGCGCCAGCGCTTCACCTATAATCAGCCGATCGCCAACAACTGGCGCGCTTCGGCCGGGGTCGAATGGCTCGGCATCATGCAATCGCGCCGCGCAGACGAAGGCCGTTCGACCGAGCAATGGCGCTTCCAGACGAACCTCATCCACCGCGCCGCGCCCAATCTGGAAGTGGGCGCGATCTACTGGCTGGTTGTCTTCCCGCGCGGCCCACGGCCCGACCGGGTAAGCCACATTCCTCAGGCGACGCTGATCTACCGCTTCTAGATCCGTCCGAGTCCGCCGAACACGCCGATCAGCACCGGATCGCGGGTGTCTTCGGGCCGCGCGCGGATCGCGGCTTCCTCGCGCGCGATTTCGCCCCAGATGGCATCATCGACCTGCCGTCCGAAACGGTCGGCGACCCCGGCCACATCGACTCCTGTAAGCGAGCCCAGCGCCTGGCCCAGCAACGGATCGCGGCTCAGACGCATCGCCTGCCCCAATTCCGGCACCATTGCATCGATCAGTGCCGAACCCATCTCGGCGCGCAGGAAATCGCTCGCCGCGTTCGGGCCGCCGCGCACCAGATCGATGGCATTTTCCAGGCCGATCACCTGAATTGCATCGGTCACCACCGGCGCCGCGCGGAAGCTGGCGTCAATGGCGAGATTGGCAAAGCGGTCTTCCAGCTGATCCTTTACCAGCCCCGAGGTAAGAATACGCGAAAGCACATCGCCGCGCGCGCCCAGCACCGAACCAAGGCCAAGCTGCGCAACCTGCTGATCCCAGAACCCGCCCGGCTCGGTCAGGCGCGCAAAAGCGTTCTCACTGGCGAGCAGCAGCATCCGGCGCACTGCCTCGACCATGCTGAAGCCGCCAGTGGTGGCGCAGGCGGGCAAGAGCAGCAGCGTGCCAGCCCCGGCTGCACCCGCCAGCAGGCGGCGGCGGGTGAAGGACTGCGCGGCGGTGGTGACATTCACGGTCATATTGCGGGTCTCCATGCTTGTCCTAGGCCTATGCCGATCTCCATATAACGCCAAGATGAACCGGGTTCGCCTTCTTGTCCTGAACGCCGCACTAGGCCCGCTGGATTACCGCCTGCCGGACGGCGTTGACGCGCCTGCGGGCAGCGTGGTGATCGCACCCCTAGGGCCGCGCAAAGTGACGGGGATCGTGTGGGACGAGGGCCGTCTGCCGGGCGAGGACATCGCCTTTGAACGCCTGCGCCCGATTGTCGAAGTCCTGCCTGTCCCGCCGCTCCCTGCGCCGCTCAGACGGCTGATCGAATGGACCGCCGATTACTATTGCGCTCCGCTCGCCAGTGTCGCGCGCATGGCGCTGTCCAGCGGCGGCGCGCTCGGCGGGCCTGCCACCATGACCGAATACCGCCTGACCGGCAGCGAGGCGACCGGCAGGCTGACCGCGAAGCGCAAGACCGCCTTGGAGAAGCTCGCAGGCGAACAAGGCACCATGCGCGAACTTGCAGGCATGGCGGGCGTCTCGGAAGGCGTGCTGCGCGGCATGGCGGGTGCTGGCCTGCTGGAACCGGTGACCGTGCAGATCGACCGGCCCTATCCGATCGCCGATCCCGATCACGCCCCACCTGATCTGTCCGACGACCAGCGCGCCGTCGCCGGCCGGTTGGTCTCAGCGGTGAACACCCGGGCCTTTGCCCCCTTTCTGCTCGACGGAGTGACGGGTTCCGGCAAGACCGAGACCTATTTCGAACCCGTCGCACAGGCGATCCGGCAGGGACGGCAGGTGCTTGTCCTCCTGCCTGAAATTGCGCTGACCGAGAATTTCCTGGCGCGCTTTGCCGCAAGGTTCGGCACGGCCCCGGTGCTGTGGCATTCGTCGCTCAAATCCACCGAGCGCCGCCGCGCATGGCGGGCGATTGCGAACGGAGAAGCGCAGGTCGTGGTCGGCGCGCGTTCGGCGCTGTTCCTGCCCTATGCCAACCTTGGCCTGATCGTGGTCGATGAAGCGCACGAAGTCAGCTTCAAGCAGGATGACGGGGTGCGCTATAACGCGCGCGATGTCGCCGTGATGCGGGCGCGGTTCGAAGGCGTGCCGGTGGTGCTCGCCAGCGCCACCCCCGCGCTGGAAAGCCTGCACATGGCGGCGCAGGGAATCTACGAAAAGCTCGACCTGCCGAGCCGCTTCGGCGGGGCGAGCCTGCCTGCGGTGCGCCTCGTCAACCTGACGGAGGAAAAGCCCGGCAGCCAGCGGTGGCTGGCCGGGCCGCTGATCGAGGCCCTGCGTGACCGGCTGGACAAGGGCGAACAATCGCTGCTGTTCCTTAACCGCCGCGGCTATGCCCCGCTGACCCTATGCCGCAATTGCGGACATCGCTTCAAATGCCCTTCGTGCAGCGCGTGGCTGGTCGAACACCGCCTGTCGTCCCGTCTCGCCTGCCACCATTGCGGGTTCGAAACCCGGGTGCCGGACGCCTGCCCCGAATGCGGCGAGAAGGATTGCCTCGTGGCCTGCGGCCCGGGGGTAGAGCGCATCGCTGATGAAGTGCGCGACCTGTTCCCGGATGCGCGCGTGGCGCTGGCGACATCGGATACGCTGAACACGCCCGAGCGTGCGGCGCAGTTCATCGCCATGGCGCAAGACAAGGCGATCGACATCATCATCGGCACGCAGCTGGTGACCAAGGGCTTCCACTTTCCCGACCTGACGCTGGTGGGCGTGGTCGATGCCGACCTTGGCCTCGAAGGCGGCGACCTGCGCGCAGGCGAGCGCACCTTCTCCCAGATCGCGCAGGTCGCCGGGCGCGCCGGGCGCGGGGCCAAGCCGGGCGAGGTGCTGATCCAGACCCGCCATCCTGATGCGCCGGTGATCGCCGCGCTGGCCAATGGTGACCGCGACGCCTTCTATGCCGCCGAAACCGAAGGCCGCCGGGATGCGGGCGCGCCGCCCTTCGGGCGCTGGGCAGCGATCATCCTGTCCTCGGAGGACGAAAAGGAAGCCCGCGAGGCCGCCGTGCGGCTCGGGGATGTCCGGCCACGGCTGGCGGAGGTGCAGATCCTTGGCCCTGCCCCTGCCCCGCTGTCGCTGCTGCGCGGGCGCTATCGCTACCGTTTCCTCGTCAACGCGCGGCGCAGCGCCAATCTGCAAGCCGTTCTGCGCGACTGGATCGGCAGCATCCGCTTTGCCCCCGGCGTGCGCGTGGGGGTGGACATCGATCCCTATTCCTTTGTGTGATCGCTACTTTACAATAGCTTAGGCGGCGTTAACTTCGCGGGCGTGGTGCCCCGCCTCTGCCTGTTCGTGATGGCCCTGTGCCTTGCCTGGTGCTTTGCCCTACCTGTCCATGCCCAGGCCTGGCTCAGGGCCGAGAGCGATCATTACGTCGTCCACGCCCGGCTCGACGAGGCGGAATTGCGCAGCCTGATGCAGTCGATCGAGGAATTCGACCGCGTGCTCCATGGGCTGATGCCGGCCGAAACGCGGCACGGGCGCAAGCCTGAGCTCTACCTCACCGACAGGCCCGCCCGGATCGCCCGCGCCGCCAATTTCGGCGCGAGCGCAGTGTGCCAGGACCATGCCGAACTCCCGATCGCCTATGCGCTTTACACCACCGACCCGACCGGCGAGCGTGACCCGAGCGAGGTGTTCTACTGCCTGACCCAGTTTCACCTCGGAAACGGCTTCTTCCGGCCCAAGCCGATGTGGGTGACAGCGGGCCTGTCGCATTACTTCGCGACCGCCTCGAGCAAGGAACGGGGCCTGTTCACAATCGGCAAGCCGCGCAGCATCCGCCCGATCCGCGGCATCACCAGCGCCGCAATGACCGAAGCGCTGATGGTGCGCTTCCGTCACCGCACCGAAGCCGAATATTCGCGCTTTCTCGACCTGAGCCGGGTGATCGCCAGCCCGCTGCTGATCGAGCCGCAATATGCCGGCGTGCTCGATCGCTACATTGATGCCTATGTGACCGGCCGCAGCATGGAAGACGCCGCGCGCGAGCTGGGGGATCTGGAAGCGCTGGCGACCGAGCTGGGCCAGCGGCGGATCGTCGCGCCGATGCGGCGGGTGCGGATCCAGCCGATGTTCGTCGCCGATGTCACTGTCCGCCGGATGGCGCGCGACGAAATTGCGCTGATAGACCTGCGCATCGAACGACTGCTCGAAACCCGGCTGAATGCCAGCGCCCGCGAACTGGGCGAGCTGACCCGCCGCTTTCCCGACAGCGCGCTGGTCTGGTACGAATATGCCGCCGCTGAATATGCACGGGTGCAGAACAGCGATTTCGGCGGACGGCCGGTGTTTCGCGGCTTCGGCTTTTCCAATGGCGAGCTGATCGTCATGGCCAACCCCTATTCCGATGCCGAGGCGTGGCGTGCGGTCAACAAAGCCCTGTCGCTCGACCCCGATCTTGCCCCGGCGAGGCGGCTGCGCGCCGAGATCCTGCTCGCGCGGCTGGTGCGCGAAGGCAATCCCGACGACCCGGCCGCCTATGACGAGGTGCGCGCGATGCTCGGCCCGCTGGCGCGCGCGCCGGAACGCGAGCCGCTCGCCGCCGCGCTCTATCACCAGTCCTATGTCGAACAGGACCGCGAGCCGCCCGAAGCCGCCCTTAATCAGCTCCGCCGCGCCTTTCTCGCCAATGCCGGGGTCGGCGATTTCCGCTATGCCTATGCCACGGCGCAAAGCCGGCGCGGGGAGAAGAACGAGGCGCGCAGCCTGCTGATCTCGATGCTCAACGATCCCGCCTTTCAGGCCGCCGCCTTCCGCGCGCTGGAAGTGACGCAATAGGCACCGCGCGAAACCAAACCGGACGCTCGCGCGTAACCCTGCGCATGACCGCTCCCGTTCTCGTGCCGATCCTCGGCGACCAGTTGTCGCATAACCTGAGCAGCCTCGATGGTCTCTCCCCCGCAAGCACCGTCGTGCTGATGATGGAGGTGTGGGACGAAGCGACCTATGTGAAGCACCATAAGCAGAAGATCGTGCTGATCTTTTCGGCCATGCGCCATTTCGCCGACGAGCTTCGGGCGGAAGGCTGGCAAGTCGATTACATCCGGCTCGACGATCCAGAGAACACCGGCAGCTTCACCGGCGAGGTCGCCCGCGCGATCCAGCGCCACGCCCCTGGCGAAATCCGCGTCACGGAAAGCGGCGAATGGCGGGTGGCGCAAGCGATGCTCGAATGGGAAGGCCGCTTCGCCTGCCCTGTCTCAATCCTCCCCGATACGCGGTTTGTGGCCACCCACGCCGAGTTCCGCAAGTTCGCGGAAGGGCGCAAGCACCTGACGATGGAGTATTTCTACCGCGAAATGCGCCGCAAGACCGGACTGCTGATGGAGGGCGACAAGCCCGTCGCGGGCGTCTGGAACCTCGACAGCGAAAACCGCGAACCGCCCAAGGCCGGATTGAAAGCACCCCCCACGCCGAAGTTCGCCCCCGATGCCATCACGCAGGAGGTGATCGCGCTCGTGGCTGAGCGCTTCCCCGACCATTTCGGCGACCTGGAACCCTTCGGCTGGCCCGTCACCCGCGCTGAGGCGCTGGAAGCTGCCGAAGCGTTCTTCGCGCGCAGGCTCGAAAAATTCGGCCCCTATCAGGACGCAATGGTGCATGGAGAGGACGATCTTTACCACTCGATGCTCTCGACCAGTCTCAATTGCGGGTTGCTCGATCCCCTCGAACTGTGCCGCGCCGCCGAAGATGCCTATAAATCAGGCAGGGCTCCGCTCAATTCCGTAGAGGGCTTCATCCGCCAGATCATCGGGTGGCGCGAATATGTGCGCGGGTTTTACTGGCACCAGATGCCGGGGCTGGCTGAGGCGAACGAACTGGGCGCGACAAGGCCGCTCCCCGAATTCTTCTGGACCGGCAAAACCGACATGCGATGCCTTGCCGACTGCATCCGCACCACGCAGGAGGATGCCCATGCGCACCACATCCAAAGGCTGATGGTGCTGGGCAACTTCTGCCTCATCGCCGGGATTGATCCGCGGGCAGTCGCCGATTGGTATCTCGCGGTCTATGCCGACGCCTTCGAGTGGGTCGAGCTGCCCAATGTGGCGGGCATGGTGCTCTATGCGGATGGCGGCAGGCTGGCGACCAAGCCCTATGCCGCGAGCGGCAATTACATCAACAAGATGTCGGACTATTGCGGCAAGTGCCGTTACAAGGTCAGTCAGAAGACCGGCCCCAACGCCTGCCCCTTCAACCCGCTCTACTGGCACTTCATGGACCGCAACCGCGCCCGCCTCGAAAGCAACCATCGCATCGGGCGCATCTATGCCACCTGGGACAAGATGGGCGAGGCCAAGCAGGCCGAATATCTCCAGAGTGCCGAAAAATTCCTGGACAGCCTCGAACCCGCGCGCAAAGGCTGGGCGCGCGCCTAGGCTCCTGCGGCGACGCCGCGGCGCGCCCACCAGGGGGCCATCACCTCGCCCGCCCTGACTGCGCGCCACACCATCCACGCGCCCGCCACACCCCCGACCACCAGCGCGATGACCGAAGCCTCCAGCCCGAAGGCCCCGCCCGAAATCAGCGGATCGCCCACCAGTCGCGCGTCCACCAGTCCGTCGCCATCATAGCCCGAGACCGGCACGTCCCACACCAGCCCCTGCGTCACGTTCCAGCCAAAGTGCAGCCCCACCGGCAACCACAGGCTCCGCGTGAGCATATAGGCCCCGCCCAGCAGCGTACCCGCCACTGCCGCAATCGTCAGCCCTGACATCCAGGTTGCATTGTCGTTGCCCATATGCACCAGCCCGAACAGCCCCGAGGTGATAAACAGCGCCGCCCAGCTGCCGCCGAATTCCTCGATCCAGCGGAACAGGATGCCGCGGAAGATCAGCTCCTCGATGAAGCCTGCGTTGAACCCGGCCCAGAACAGGATGAACACCCAGCTTGTCATCCCGCCCCAGCCGTCGATCACATAGGCGCCGAGCAGGGCGGCAATGCCGACGATGAGGCTGAACAAGGCCCCCGCCCCGAACACACCCATCGCCAGATCGCGCGGAGCAGCGGCAAATGGCAGGTCGTCATGCTTGCGCGACCCCAGTCGGCGCAGCACCAGCTTCTGCAAGCCGATCAGGGCGACAATCAAGGTCACCGCCACCACCGGCTCCACAATATCCCAGCCGACCGGCTCGCCGAAGAACCCGCCGACGATATTGACAGGCACCATCACGGCAGCAACCAGCGCCAGCGCGATCAGCATGGTGACAAGCGGAAAGTCGATGATCCGCTTCCAAAGCGGCGCGGGCGCGGGCGCGGTTTCGACAATGTCCATGATTCGACAAGGCTCCCCAAGGCGTTACGCGGCAAGGATGGCGCAGCGGCAAGTCTTTGGCTAGGCCTTGGCGCTACACAACCCACGGGAGAGAGCGCCGCCATGCTGACCATCCACCACCTGCGCCTGTCGCAATCCGAGCGTATCGTCTGGCTGGCCGAGGAGCTGGGGCTGGAATACGACCTGAAGCTCTACACCCGCCGCACCGACAACCGCCTCGCGCCCGACGACTACAAGGCGCTGCACCCGATGGGCATTGCGCCGGTCATCACCGATGGCGACTTCGTGCTGGGCGAAAGCGGGGCGATCATGGACTATATCGTCGCGAAATATGCCCCCGGCACGGCGCTGGTGCCGGGCGCGGATCACCCCGACTTTGCCGACCACCTGTTCTACTACCACTGGGCCAACGCGACCTTCATGACCAATGGCATGATGGCGCTGGTGGCGCAGTTCATGGGCGCGGCGGAAATGCCACCCTTCGTCGCCGACCGGGTACAGAAGGGTTGGGCGATCGTCGAAAAACGGCTGGGCGAAGCGGAGTATTTCGGCGGCACGCAGCTGACCACGGCGGACATCATGATGGGCTTCCAGCTCACGACTTCGCGGGCGATGAGCGGCATGGGGATCGAGGGGATGCCCAATTTGCAGGCCTATCTGAAGCGCATCGGTGAACGGCCTGCCTACCAGCGCGCCATGGCGAAGTGCGAACCGGGGATGCCGCCGAAGCTCGATTGAGGGGGAGCGAACCCAATTCACCGTCAAGCCCGGGATTGACCCCGGAAGACGATGGGGTTGGGAATGGAGCTGCCAGTACTCAAAGCAACCCGCCCGCGGCAACCCCCTCCCGCCGCAGCAACTCCGCCTTGATTGCCAGCCCATAGGCATAGCCCCCCAGCGAGCCGTCGGCGGCGATCACCCGGTGGCAGGGGATCAGCACCGCGACGTGGTTCGCCCCGTTCGCCCCGCCCACCGCGCGGCTCGCCTTGGGGTTGCCCAGCGCGGCGGCGAGTTCGCCGTAGCTGCGGGTTTCCCCATGCGGGATGCGGCGCAGTTCTTCCCAGACCCTCTGCTGGAAGGCGGTGCCGTGGACGTCGAGCGGGATTGCGGCGCTGCCGGGACCGGGCTGTTCGACCGCCGCCAGCACCTTCGCGAACAGATCACGGAAGGCCTCGCCCGCCGCGCGCAGTTCCGCCTTCGGGAACCGCGCCCGCAATTCCGCCTCGCCCTCTCCGAAGGCAAGGCAGCACACCCCCTTGTCGGTCGTCGCCACCAGCATCGGCCCGAGCGTCGTTGCCAGCACTGCCCAATGGATGCGCTTGGCTGTGCTACTGCTGTTCGCTCGTTTCATGGCTCACCTGCCTTTCGCTGCGGCCTGCAATTCCGATCGCTCCAGCGTGGCGCCAGACCCGTGCTTGCCCCCTTCCAGATCCCTGCCTGACCCCTGTCAGCCCTGCCTTGACCGGGCCTTGCGCGGCCTGTTTCACGTGGAACAATCGGTTCTGCGCAGGCCTTCAGGGAACCAGCGCCAGGCTGGCGGCAATCGCCCGACTGCGCGCCTTCAACGTGTCGTCAGGCACCTCGCGCTTGGCATCGGCATAGGCGTGAACGGCGAAAACCTGCCCTTCGACCAGCGTCATGCAGGTGGCAAAGTTCATGACCTGGCTCAGCTCGCCGACGGAAACCTGAGCGCTGCCAAGGATATAGGCGCAGTCAGCATCGAAGCCTGCGCTGCGAGCGGCAGCCTCGCCGAGCTTCAGCGAATCGCCGGTTCCCGCCGAAAGATCCTTGCGCGCCTGATCCAATCCCGATTCAAACAGCTGTCCGCCCAATTCGTTTTCGAGCGTACGCGCCATCAGCGGGACGAAGATTGCCTTCGTCACGTTCACCGGCTTCGCCTTGCGCATTGATTTTATGAGAGAATAATCCTCGTACACCGCATCGCAACGCTGGATCGAGGCGTGGGTGAAATTGATCGTGTCGAAATCGGCATAGGCTTCTGCAAGAGCAAGGTCGGCGCCTTCCGGCAGGCAGTAGCCTTCCGGCACAGCGAATGTGAAAGCCTTGTCCGCGATCTTGAAGGTTGCCCCGACGCCCTCCTGCAACTGCGCCTGTTTCTGTGCCTGAGCAGGGCCGGACAGGGCCAGAACGCCAGTCGCTGCGAAGAGAAGCCATTTCGTCATTGCCGTCGATCCAGCCTTGCGTTGTTGATGTGATGCCCTGCCAATGCCATTGATCACATTGCGTTTCAATCGAGGCCTTTATCGCATGACGCCGACCGCCGAGATCATGAGCAAGGTGCGCCAAAGGGCAGCCGCAGTGCTGCTTTGGGTGATGCTGGCATTCGCTCTGGCAATACCCGCTTCCGCCGATCCCGGCGATGTCGATGCGGCAGCGCGCGGAGTGGTGCGGGTGGTAATCATCGGCAGCGAGGACGGCCAGCCCGTCCCCGTCTCGCACGGCACCGGCTTCGCGGTCTCGCCCACCCGCATCGTCACCAATGCCCATGTGGTGCGCGAAGTGCTGCAGGACGATACGCTGCGGATCGGGATCGTTCCGCCAGAGGGCGCAGGCGGCGCTTTCGGGCGGGTGGTGGCGGTCAGCCCGCGCAATGATCTGGCCCTGCTGGAGATCGCCAAGGGCGCCCTGCGCCTGCCGCCACTTGCATTGGCGGGTGGCCCGGGAGCAAACCTCGGCGAGGTGGCCGCGGTCGGCTATCCCATGAATGTCGATCTGGCGCAGGGGCTCGATCTCAGCGACATCTTCCGCGCCCAGCCACCGGTCAAATCGCGCGGCTTCCTGTCGGGCGAGCGCCCGTCGCGCCAGTTCGACACTATCCTCCACACAGCCCCCATCGCGCGCGGCAATTCGGGTGGGCCGCTGCTTGATCCCTGCGGACGGGTGATCGGGGTCAATTCCTTCAGCGCGGATTCGAACAGCGGCGAGGCGGAGTTCTACTTCGCGGTATCCTTGCGCGAATTGCTGCCCTTCCTGCGCACCAACGGGGTCGAACCGGTGGTCAACACCCTGCCCTGTCGCTCGATCGACGAATTGAATGCGGACGAGCGTCAGCGGCTCGAAGCCGAACAGTCGCAGGCCCGTGCATTGCTGGCCGAGCGTGCGGAAACCTTGCGCGAGACGCGCGAACGGGCGCGGATTGCGGCGCAGATGGACGTACTGGCCGAGCGCGAGAACCGCATGGCTTTGGCCCTGATCGCGCTACTGACAGCGACGGCGGCAGGCTATTGCGCCTTTGCGTGGCGCGGGATGGAGGCGCGCCGCACCCATGGTCGGATTGCAGCGGCGGCCTCGGCAGCGGCGGTGGTGACGGCTGTGCTGCTGTGGATCACCCGGCCTGGTCTTGCCGAAATCGAAGACCGGGTCGCCGCTGCCATCGCCGAGGTCGAGGGAAGTAACAAGCCTGCCCCCGCCGCCGGATCAGAAGCAGCAGAAGGCGCGCTCATCTGCACATTGGTACCGGAACGCAGCCGCGTGACCTCGGCCCGCACCGACGATGTGGCCTTCGATTGGTCTGCCGATGGCTGCGTCAACGACCGCACGCAATATGGCCTCGGGCCGGCAGGAGAATGGCAGCGAGTCTTCGCTGCGCAGGAGGATGCCGCGGTCGCGGTCAACACCTTTGAACCGGCCACTCGCACCCTTCGCACTGATCGATATCTGTTGGGTCAGGAAGCGCTTGCGGCAGCCCGCGAGGCTCGCGCGGCCTACACCCCGCCGTCCTGCGGCGTCAGCGACGCGGCGCGCACGCTGGGGGAACAGCAATCCGCCCTTATCGCCGCTCTGCCCGCACGGCCCAATGAGAGACTGGTCTACAGCTGCAAGGCCAAAGGCGGCAGTTAAGCATCTGTTCAAGTTGCAAAAACGAGGATCAGTTCACACGGGAGACAAACCTAGAGGAGAGGCGATGTGGGACGTTTCTTTGTTGCGGGCCTGACAGCCCTGGGTGTGATCGGATTTTCAACCTCGCTAGCGGCTCAGGAAACGCCCTGGCCATTGACCGAAGATGATCCCATCGAAGTTCAGGGCGACCGCCCGCTTTCGCGCGACGAGATCGTGCGCGGTCAGCGCCAGCTGTTTGGCGGTGACCTGCCCTATGACACCGCGCCGCGCTTCCATGATCCGGTCTGTATCGCTGTTGTCGGGCTTTACGGACAGCAGAACGAAATGGTCGCTGAACGCATACGCCGGAATATCCGCGAGGCCGGCGTCGCGTTGGCAGAGCCCGATTGCAAGCCGAACGCACTGGTCTCGGCCAACCGCAAGCCACGCAAGGTTATCGACGCCCTGCGCAAACGCGATCCGCAACTGTTCAACCCCGACAGCGATCGCGCCATCGCCAGGCAGCTTGCCGCCGACAAGCCCGCAATCGTGTGGGGCGAAACCGTGCTGCGCACAAATGACGGCATTCTGCTCGGCAATCGCTCAACCGCCAATACCAACCCGGCCTTCGCCGTTCCGGTCTTTTTCGGTACCAACCCCTCGCGTCATCGCGCCAACCTCTATCAGGCAAAGATGAACGCGATCGTGTTTCTCGATCTTGCGCAGCTGGAAGACATGCACGTCACCCAGCTGGCCGATTACGCAACCCTGCACCTGCTCGGCAATCCGCGCGATCCGGCCGACTATGAAGCTGCTGGGGTGCCAACCATTCTAAGCCTGTTTGCCGATGGCCCGCGCAAGGCTCCGCTGGAGATGACTTCGCTCGATCGGGCCTATCTGCGCGGCCTTTATCAGCTGCGCCGCACAGACTTGGCCTGGAATCTGACCGCCAGCGTTCTGCGGTCCTACACGGGGCCTGCCGTGTTCGAGGACAGCGGCGCACCTACCACCACAAGCAGCCCGACCAGCCCGTCCTGACCGGCGTCTAGAGGTTCAGTCCGCACAAGCGAGGCGCACCATCGCTGGGGCGCCTCGCTTCGCACCTGCACAATTACCGCCCCTCGTGGCTTGCAGGAACCGGAATCAATTGCTAGGCGCGCGCCAACTTTGGGGGGCACCCGCTTGCGTGCCCCGTTTCCAAGGCCCAAGCATTACCCTTCTCATGCTTCGCAAGAGGATTGCACGCGCGTGGATATATCCGCCGGTATCAAGGCTAGCCTGGCTGGACGCTATGCCTCGGCCCTGTTCGATCTCGCCGCTGAAAACGGCAAGGTGACAGCGGTCGAAAAGGATCTCGAAACGCTGGGCGCTGCCCTCGCCGAATCGGGTGATCTGGCGGCGCTGACCACCAATCCCGAACTCGCCCGCGCCGCTCAGGGCGCCGCGATGGCGGCGGTGGCGAAGAAGCTGAAGCTCAGCCCGCTGACCACAAATTTCCTCGGCGTGCTTGCGGCAAACCGCCGCTTGGCGAAGCTGCCCGCGATCATCAGCGCGTTCAAGGCGATTGCCGCTGCCCAGCGCGGCGAAGTGACCGCCACCGTCACCAGCGCCCACCCGCTGTCGGCCGATCAGCTTGCCAGCCTCAAGACCAAGCTGACCGCGCGCGAAGGGCGCACCGTCATGCTCTCCGCCGCGGTCGATCCCGACCTCCTCGGCGGCCTCGTCGTCACCATCGGTTCGCAGCGCATTGATGCCTCGATCCGCACCCGTCTCAACTCGCTCGCCAAGGCCATGCAGGCTTAAAGGACTGAACAATGGAAATCCGCGCCGCAGAAATCTCGAAGGTCATCAAGGACCAGATCGCCAATTTCGGCACCGAGGCCGAAGTCAGCGAAACCGGCACCGTGCTGTCGGTGGGTGACGGGATCGCCCGCATCCACGGCCTCGACAAGGTCCAGGCCGGCGAGATGGTGGAATTCTCGAACGGGGTGCAGGGCATGGCCCTCAACCTCGAAGCCGACAACGTCGGCGTCGTGATCTTCGGCTCGGACAGCGAGATCAAGGAAGGCGATGTCGTCAAGCGCACCGGCACCATCGTCGACGTGCCGGTCGGCAAGGGCCTGCTCGGCCGCGTGGTCGACGCGCTCGGCAACCCGATCGACGGCAAGGGCCCGATTGTGGCCGAAAAGCGCAGCCGCGTCGAAGTGAAGGCGCCGGGCATCATCCCGCGCGAATCCGTGTCGGAGCCCGTCCAGACCGGCCTCAAGGCGATTGACGCGCTCGTCCCCGTCGGCCGCGGTCAGCGCGAGCTGATCATCGGTGACCGTCAGACCGGCAAGACCGCCGTCGCCATCGACACCTTCATCAACCAGAAGGAAGCCAATCAGGGCGACGACGAGAAGAAGAAGCTCTACTGCGTCTATGTCGCGGTCGGCCAGAAGCGTTCGACCGTGGCGCAGATCGTAAAGCAGCTCGAAGAAAACGGCGCGATGGAATATTCGATCGTCGTCGCCGCGACCGCTTCGGAGCCCGCGCCGCTCCAGTACCTTGCGCCCTACACCGGCTGCGCAATGGGCGAGTTCTTCCGCGATAACGGCATGCACGCCGTGATCGTGTACGACGACCTTTCCAAGCAGGCTGTCGCTTACCGCCAGATGTCGCTGCTGCTGCGCCGCCCGCCGGGCCGCGAAGCTTACCCGGGCGACGTGTTCTACCTTCACAGCCGCCTGCTTGAGCGCGCCGCGAAGATGAACGAGGAAAACGGCCACGGCTCGCTCACCGCGCTGCCGATCATCGAGACCCAGGCGGGTGACGTGTCGGCCTACATTCCGACCAACGTGATCTCGATCACCGACGGCCAGATCTTCCTTGAAACAGGCCTGTTCTATCAGGGCATCCGCCCCGCCATTAACGTCGGCCTGTCGGTGTCGCGTGTGGGCGGTGCCGCCCAGACCAAGGCGATGAAGAAGGTTTCGGGCTCGATGAAGCTCGACCTTGCGCAGTACCGCGAAATGGCGGCCTTCGCGCAGTTCGGCTCGGACCTCGACGCCGCGACGCAGAAGCTGCTGAACCGCGGTGCGCGCCTCACGGAGCTGCTCAAGCAGAAGCAGTTCTCGCCGATGCCGTTCGAAGAGCAGACCGTGTCGATCTACGCGGGCACCAACGGCTTCCTCGATGCGATCCCGGTGAACCGCGTGAACGAATACGAAGCGCAGATGCTCGACTACATGCGCCGCGAACACGGCGACGTGCTAGCCGAAATCCGCACCTCGAAGAAGTTCGAAGGCGAAGTCGCGGACAAGACCAAGGCCGCGCTCGAAGCTTTCGGCAAGCAGTTCGCGTAAGGACGCCCTGACGTGCCCTCACTCAAGGAACTCAAGGGCCGGATCAACTCGGTCAAGTCGACCCAGAAGATCACCAAGGCCAAGCAGATGGTCGCGGCGGCCAAGCTGCGCCGTGCCCAGGCTGCGGCCGAGGCCGGGCGGCCCTATGCCACGCGCCTCAGCGCGGTGATGGCCTCGCTGGCGAGCAAGGTGTCGGGTTCCGCCGCGCCCAAGCTGCTGGCGGGCACCGGCGCGGATCAGAAGCACCTCCTCGTCGTGGTTAACACTGACAAGGGCCTGTGCGGCGGTCTCAACTCCAACCTCGTCAAGGCTGCCAAGGCCAAGGCGCGCGAGCTGCAAGCCGCTGGCAAGACAGTCGAATTTTACCTCGTCGGCAAAAAGGGCCGCGCGCCGCTCAAGCGCGAGTTCCCCTCGGCTGTCGGCGCGGGCTTCGACACCAGCACGGTCAAGACCCCCGGCTTCCCCGAGGCCGAAGCCATCGCCAATGAGCTGATCGCCATGTTCGACGCGGGCCAGTTCGATGTCGCGCACCTGATCTACCCGACCTTCAAGTCGGCGCTGGCGCAGGATCCGACGGTGAACCAGCTGATCCCCGTCCCCGCCCCGACCGATGCGGTCGTCGCGGACGCCGTGGTGCAATACGAGCCGGGCGAGGAGGAAATCCTCGAAGAACTGCTGCCGCGCTACGTGCGCACCCAGCTGTTCGGCGCGCTGCTTGAACGCGAGGCTTCCGAGCAGGGCGCGTCGATGACCGCGATGGACAACGCCACGCGCAACGCGGGCGAGCTGATCCAGAAGCTCACCATCCAGTACAACCGCAGCCGTCAGGCCGCGATCACCACCGAACTCATCGAAATCATTGCTGGCGCGGAAGCGCTGTAATCGAAAGCCAAGGAAACAATCATGGCCACCGCCGCTCTCAACCAGACCACCAACGGCACGATTTCGCAGGTCATCGGCGCCGTCGTCGACGTGCAGTTCGAAGGCGAACTGCCGCCGATCCTCACCGCGCTCGAGACCCGCAACGGTGACAAGACGCTGGTGCTCGAAGTCGCCCAGCACCTTGGCGAGAACACCGTGCGCACCATCGCGATGGACGCGACCGAGGGCCTGACCCGCGGCAGCGAAGTCATCAACACCGGTGCGCAGATCAGCGTTCCCGTGGGGCCGAAGGTTCTCGGCCGCATCATGAACGTCGTCGGCGAAGCGATCGACGAGCGCGGCCCGATCGGTGCGGAATCGACCGCCCCGATCCATGCCGAAGCCCCGGCCTTCATCGACCAGTCGACCGAAGCGGCGATCCTTGTCACCGGTATCAAGGTGATCGACCTCCTCGCGCCTTACGCCAAGGGCGGCAAGATCGGGCTCTTTGGGGGCGCGGGCGTCGGCAAGACCGTGCTCATTCAGGAGCTCATCAACAACATCGCCAAGGGCCACGGCGGCGTGTCGGTGTTCGCCGGCGTGGGTGAGCGCACCCGTGAAGGGAACGACCTCTACCACGAATTCCTCGATGCCGGCGTGATCGCCAAGGACGCCGAGGGCAACGCGACCTCGGAAGGCTCCAAGGTGGCGCTCGTCTTCGGCCAGATGAACGAGCCCCCGGGCGCCCGCGCGCGCGTCGCGCTGTCGGGCCTGACCATGGCGGAGTATTTCCGCGACGTCGAAGGTCAGGACGTGCTGTTCTTCGTCGACAACATCTTCCGCTTCACCCAGGCTGGTTCGGAAGTGTCGGCGCTGCTCGGCCGCATTCCCTCGGCGGTGGGCTACCAGCCGACGCTCGCGACCGACATGGGCAAGCTGCAGGAGCGCATCACGTCGACCACCAAGGGCTCGATCACCTCGGTGCAGGCGATCTACGTTCCCGCGGACGACTTGACCGACCCGGCGCCCGCGACCTCCTTCGCGCACCTTGATGCGACGACCACCCTGTCGCGCGCGATCTCGGAGCTCGGCATCTACCCGGCGGTCGACCCGCTCGACTCGACCTCGCGTGTGCTTGAGCCCCGCGTCGTGGGTCAGGAGCACTACGACACCGCCCGCCGCGTTCAGGCGATCCTGCAGAAGTACAAGAGCCTGCAGGACATCATCGCCATTCTCGGGATGGACGAGCTTTCGGAAGAGGACAAGCTGACCGTCGCCCGCGCACGCAAGATCCAGAAGTTCCTCTCGCAGCCGTTCCACGTCGCGGAAGTCTTCACCAACATCCCGGGCGTGTTCGTGCAGCTCGAAGACACGGTGAAGAGCTTCAAGGCGGTGGTCGACGGCGAATATGACCACCTGCCCGAAAGCGCCTTCTACATGGTCGGCGGGATCGATCAGGCGGTCGAAAAGGCCAAGAAGATGGCCGAAGAGGCATAAGGCACCATGCCCCTCCACTTCGAACTCGTCACCCCGGCCAAGCTCGTCCGTTCGGAAGACGTCCACATGGTGGTCGTCCCCGGCGCTGAGGGTGAATTCGGCGTGCTGGAGGGCCATGCGCCCTTCATGAGCACCATCCGCGACGGGGCGGTGCAGGTCTTTGCTTCGGCCAATGCCGCGCCTGAAATCATTCAGGTGCGCGGCGGCTTTGCCGAAGTGAACGAGAAGGGCCTCACTGTTCTGGCGGAGCACGTCGAGGGGTAACTCCCGCGTCAATCAACGAACGACCAATAGGGGCGGGCCAATGGCTCGCCCTTTTTGCGTCTATCCCCTTCCCTTTCCATCGCTTGCTCGGCACAACAGCGCGCAGCATTTCCCTGAGGAGAGGACGCTTGAAACTTGTCTCCACTTTCGCACTGGCACTCGCAATGACGATGACCGCAGCCACTGGCGCAGCCGCTGAGGAAACCCCGGTGCCGGGCGTCCCCGGCCCCGAACAAGATCCTTATATCTGGCTGGAAGAAGCCCGCAGCCCCGAGGCACTTGCCTGGGTCGCCACGGAAAACGAACGCACCCTCGCCGCATTCGAAGCCGATCCGCGCTATGCGCAGTTGAAGGCCGAGGCGCTGGCGATCTTCGACAGCAACGACCGCATCCCCTTCGTCAGCTTCCGCCCGGATGGCCTCTATAACTTCTGGCAGGATAAGGCGAACCCCAAGGGCGTGCTGCGCCGCACAACCCTTGAAAGCTACCGCACTGACAAGCCGGAATGGGAGGTGATCCTCGACGTCGATGCGCTGGCAAAGGCAGAAGGCAAGGAATGGGTCTATCAGGGATCGACCTGCCTGCCGCCGATGCTGAACAAGTGCATGATCGCGCTCAGCGATGGCGGCGAGGATGCCACCATCATGCGCGAATTCGACACGACCACGAAGCAATTCGTCGAAGGCGGCTTCGTGCTCGATGCCAAGAGCCAGGGCGGCATTCAGTGGATCGATGCCGACACCTTGCTGGTCAATCGCAACTTTGGCGAAGGGACACTGACGGAAAGCGAGTATCCCTTCACCAGCCGCGTATGGAAGCGCGGCACCCCGATCGCGGATGCACCCGAAATCTTCCGGGGCGAGGCCAGCGACGTGTGGGCCGGCGCGAATCTGCTGCGCGACAACACCGGCACGATCCACGCCCGCACCGCCTTCCGCGGGGTCAGCTTCCATGAAAGCCTCAATTACGTCTGGAAGGACGGCGAGTGGCTCCAGCTCGATATCCCCAAGAAAGGCGGGCTTTACGGCATAGTCGATGGTCACCTGCTGATTTCGACCGATGAAGACTGGACTGTGGATGGCCAGACCTTCGCTGCCGACAGCCTGATCGCGGTCGATCTGGAAGAATGGAAGGCCGACCCCAACGGCGCGAAGAAGACGCTGGTCTGGGCGCCGGGAGAACGGCAGACCAAGCAGGGCGGCGCGGTGACCGCGAATGCGCTTTACGTGACGCTGCTCGACAATGTCGTGGGCAAGGTGCTCGAATTCAACTTCGCGAACGGCCAGTGGGTCAGCCGCGAAGTGCCGCTGCCGGACAATGCGACGCTCGGGATCGCCGCTTCCTCGAACGAGACCGACCAGATCATGTACACCGTGAGCGGGTTCCTTGAGCCGACCACGCTCTACTATACCGACGGCACGGCGGCACCCGAAGTTCTCAAGACCAGCCCGGCCTATTTCGACCCCGCCGGCATGGAGGTCGAACAGCACGAGGCGGTGAGCAAGGACGGGACGAAGATCCCCTATTTCATCGTCAAGCCCAAGGGCATGGTGCTGGATGGCACCACCGCGACGCTGCTGACCGGCTATGGCGGTTTCCAGGTGCCGCGCCTGCCGTCCTATCTCGGTTCCACCGGCAAGCTGTGGGTGGAAAAGGGCGGTGCCTATGTCCTCGCCAATATGCGTGGGGGCGGTGAGTTCGGGCCGATGTGGCACCAGACCGCAATTCGCGAGAACAAGCAGCGCACCTGGGACGATTTCATTGCAGTGGGCGAGGATCTGGTGAAGCGTGGTTTCACCAGCCCCAAGCACCTTGGCATTCAGGGCGGATCACAGGGGGGGCTGCTGGTCGGCACCTTCTTCACCCAGCGGCCCGACCTCTTGAACGCGGCGATCGTGCAGATCCCGTTGTTCGACATGCTGCGCTATCACCTGATCGGGCGCGGGGCTTCGTGGATCGGCGAATATGGCGATCCGCGCATTCCCGAACAGCGCGCCTGGATCGAAGGCTATTCGCCCTATCAGAAGATCGTCGAAGGCGTGGATTATCCCGCGCCCTTCCTGTGGGCTTCGACCGCGGATGATCGCACGCATCCGGCCCATGCGCGCAAGGGCGCCGCACGTCTCAAGGAGCTGGGGCAACCCTATTACTACTTCGAGGATACCACTGGTGGACATTCGGGCGGGGTCGACAATGACCAGCGCGCGAAACTGCAGGCGCTGCAGTTCATCTACCTGATGCAGCGGCTGATGGGTCCAGCCAAGGGCGCGTAAACACCGGTCCATCGAGCGATGGGAAGGGGGCGGTTTCCAGGCGGAAGCCGCCCCTTTTCGTTAGCTGCCCGAAAGCCAACGCAACTGCCTGTAAAACAAGCCGACACTTTGCGCTCCGCTCGTCGCAGACAATGCACGGCGCGTTTCATGACCAGCAAGTTAACCCTGTCCGGCAAGGTCTGGTTAGGCCTGCCCGTCAACACTCAGTCCATCGGGGGCGATGACACGCGACGAGGAGCTGACCAATGGCCTACCCCAGAACTGTTTCGATCGCCGATGCGATCAAGAGCTACTATGCCCTGCCACGGACGCATCGTGTCCACTGGGACAAGGCGAAGAAGGACGAAGTGGTGCGCGCCGTCCGCGACCGGGCGATCAGCTTCCACGAGGCGCGCGAACGTTATCTGCTGAGCCGCGCCGAATTCGAGCAATGGGAGGCCGATTATCTCGCCGATGGCGGCGACCAGACGCGGGTCGGGCAAGAAGCCTGAGGAGCATTTCCTGTTGCCGCATCACGTGACCCGGAAACCGCATTCCCACCTGTCGACGTGATGCGGGTTAGCGCGTCGGCGCGTCGAAATCGGCGGGCTTGTTCGCGATCCAGGCGACGAATTTGGCAATCGCGGGATGAGCGCGGATCGCCTGAACATCCTCGCCAATCCGCGCGAGCTCGTTGTTGGTGAAGTTCGCGTGGATCGTCTTGTGGCAAATCGGGTGAACCGGCACCTTCACCTTGCCCTTCTTGGCCTTGGGAACGGGGTGATGCCACTGGACGATATCGCCCAGCGGGCGGGCGCAGAGCCAGCAGGTGAGGGTTTCGACGTCCCGGTCCATAACCTTGTTCCCCCCGTCTACTTCCGCCCAACACGTGCACGCATCTTCTTCTTGCCGAGAAAGATGCGCAGGTTTTCGGCAAAGGCATCCTGAACGCTCGCGCGCGCAGCGGCATCATCGGTCTGCGCGCCGGTGTCGAATGCAGGAGCGCCAGTGCTTCCCGCATCGATGAAATCGAAGATGGTATCACCGGTCGGCCCGAATTCGCGGAAGACGAAAGCCGTCTGGATCTTCTTGCTGATTGCGGTGCGAAGCAGGGTTACGAAGACGACATGCAGCTCCGCATAGCAGGGGGCTGCCGAATCCCCGTATCGCGGCCCCTTGGCGATGCCCTTCTGGATCCAGTTGGCATAGGGCGAGACCTCGGGTGCCTCATGAAAGACGACGCGGTAGGCCTGAAATGCCGGGCTCTCCTCCAGCTTCATATCAGCGATCTTGCGCGCCTGGCTGTCAGGATCGACGGCAAGGCCGATGCGCTTGGCAACCTCGTCCATGGGAGTAAGTGTGAGATTGAGGACGGGGCCATTCAGCCACCCTCCCGAGCTGGCACCGTGGTAGACCGCGTAGAACTGCCGCGTCGGCCAGACATGCAATTCGCATAGCGCCTGCGCTGTTTGAGCCGCTGCGGGCACGGCCGACAAGCCCGCCGACAGTGCGAGCGCCACAAGCGCCTTGCAAACCCAACGCATCACCCCCTCACCCCTTCTTCTCCGCCGCCTTTTTCTTCTTCATCGTGTCGTGGAAGCGATCGGCCCAGCCCGGTTTCATCAGCTGCTCGGCGCGGACCATGCGCAGCTCTCCGGGGGCAACGTCTCGGCTGACAGTCGATCCGGCCGCCACAATCGCATCCGCGCCGATGGTAACGGGCGCAACCAGCGCGGAGTTGGAGCCGATGAAGGCGCGTTCACCGATGGTGGTACGGTACTTGAAATAGCCGTCGTAATTGCAGGTGATGGTCCCTGCTCCAATATTCGCGCCTGCGCCGATGGTGGCATCGCCGAGATAGGTGAGGTGGCTGGCCTTGGCGCCTGCATGCAGCACCGCGTTCTTCACCTCGACGAAGTTGCCGATGAAGCTGCCCTCCTCCAGCACCGTGCCGGGGCGCAGGCGGGCAAACGGCCCGACCTTCACGCCGCTCGCCAGCGAGGCGCCCTCGATGTGGCTGTTGGCGCGGATCAGGACGTTGTCGGCGACCTTTACGCCGGGGCCGAAGAAGACATTGGGCTCGATGGTGACATCACGGCCCACCATCGTGTCATGGGAGAAGAACACCGTGTCGGGCGCGATAAGGGTTGCGCCTTCGTCCATCGCCCGAAGGCGGCGGGCGGCCTGCCAGCGCGCCTCAGCCCCGGCGAGTTCGGCGCGGCTGTTGATCCCGGCCACTTCGTCGGGACTGTCGGCGACGATCACCGCGCAAGGACGACCATCGGCAATCGCGATGTTGACGATGTCGGGCAGGTAATACTCACCCTGCGCATTATCATTCCCGACCCGCGCCAGCAGCGCGAACAGATCCGCCGCGCGCGCCGCCAGCAGGCCTGAATTGCACAGATGGCACGCGCGCTCGCCCTCGTCCGCGTCCTTGTATTCGACCATCTTGAGGATCGTGCCCGCATCATCCGCAATCACCCGGCCATAGGCTAGCGGGTCTTCCGGCTCGAAGCCCAGCACCACCACGGCGGGCGCATCCGCGGCGTGCAGCCGTTCGAGCATGGCGCGCATCGTGCCCGCCTTCACGAAGGGCACATCGCCATAGAGCACCAGCACGTCGCCGCCGAACCCCGCCAGCGCAGCCTCGGCCTGCTGCACCGCATGGCCGGTGCCGAGCTGCGGCTCCTGCAGACAGGTGACCGCCCGCGCCCCCACCGCCGCCTCGATCTGTTCGCGCCCCGCGCCCACGACCACCGCAGTCCGCTCCGGCCCAAGCTCGGCGACGCTCGCCATCAGGTGTTCGAGCATCGGGTGGCCCGCTACCTTGTGGAGCACCTTGTGGGTGTCGCTCTTCATGCGGGTGCCCTTGCCCGCGGCAAGGATAATGGCGGCAAAGGGAGAGGTGGTGTCAGTCATGAAAGCCCCTGTAAGCAAACGCGCGCCTGCCAGCAAATGCTTGCGATTTGAAGAAGCATCGGCCACCCGCGCCGCATGACCATCATCCCCTTTGACGCGATCGGCTTCGACCTCGACGGCACCCTGCTTGATACTTTCCGCGATCTCGGCGCGGCGGTGAACCATGCGCTGGTGCTGGGCGGCTTTCAGGCGGTGTCGGTCGAGACGTCAAAAGACCTGATCGGTGGCGGCGCCAAGATCATGCTCGCCCGCGCGATCGAGGCGCAGGGCGGCGTCGACGAGGCGGAGTTCAAGCGGCTCTACAAGGCGATGCTGGCCTTCTACGAGCAGAACAACGCGGTTCACACCGTGCCCTATCCCGGCGCACGCAAAGTGCTGGCGGAGCTGGCCTCGCAGGGCGTCAGGATGGTGGTGGTCACCAACAAGTTCGAAGCCTTCGCCCGCTCGGTGCTGACCCAGCTCGATCTGATCGGTGCCTTCGAAACGGTGATCGGCGGCGACACCATGGGCAAAGGCGAAGACGGCCAGTTTCTCGCCAAGCCCCACCCCGCCCCCGTCCTCAAGGCGCGCGAGGTGACAGGAGCGGGACGTTTCGTGTTCATCGGCGATTCGACCTATGATGTGCGCGCAGCCAAGGCAGCAGGCGTACCGGTAATCGCGGCAGCCTATGGCTATTGCGATAAACCGCCGCACGATCTGGGCGCAGACGCGGTGATCGATTCGTTTGAGGGGCTGATTCCCGTATTGCACGCCCTCGCGCCCGCCACCTGACCCTACGGCACAGCCTCCTGTCAGTTCGGCTGTTGCAAGGGGCGCGCGAAAGTGCCACGCAGCGGCCCGCAATTCGGTTTACGCGGGCGTAAAGCACGCCCGTCTCACATCCACAGGAGAGAGACATCATGACCATCAGCTTCAAGGATAAGGTCGCCATCGTCACCGGCGCAGGCGGCGGGCTCGGCAAGGCCTATGCACTCGAACTCGCCCGGCGCGGCGCGAAGGTCGTCGTCAATGACCTCGGCGGTTCACGCGATGGCACCGGCACCTCGGACGCGGCGGCGCAGGTCGTGGCGGAAATCGAGGCGATGGGCGGCGAGGCGATGGCCAACGGCGCCAGCGTCACCGAATTCGAGCAGATGGAAAAGATGATCACCGACGCCAAGCAGAAGTGGGGCGGCGTGCATGTGCTGATCAACAATGCCGGCGTGCTGCGCGACAAGACCTTCGCCAAGATGGAGCCGGCCGACTTCGAATTCGTCGTCAAGGTGCACCTCACCGGTTCGGCCTTCGCCACCAAGGCCGCTTGGGAAACCATGCGCGAACAGGGCTATGGCCGCATCCTCATGACCGCGTCCTCGACCGGCCTGTTCGGGAACTTCGGCCAGGCGAACTATGGCGCGGCGAAGCTGGGTCTGGCGGGTCTGACCAAGACGCTGGCGCTGGAAGGCGCGAAGTACAACGTGCGCGTCAACACCCTCTCGCCGGTCGCGGGCACCCGCATGACCGAAGACCTCTTCCCTGAAGAAGCCTTCAAGCTGTTCGCGCCCGAGAACGTCGTGCCTGCTGCGCTGTTCCTCGTCAGTGAAGATGCACCCACCAACGCCATCGTTGGCGCGGGTGCGGGCGGCTATCACTCCTCGTGGACGGTGATGAACGATGCCGTGTGGCTGCCCGAAGGCGAGCGCACTCTCGAAGGCTTCGCCGCGCGCTGGGAGGAGATCAATTCCTTCACCAACCTCATCGCCCCGCAGTCGGGCAGCGAGCAATCGGCGAACATCCTCAAGGCGATGCAGAAGGTCACCGGCACCGGCCCGTCGAGCGCGCGCGGGTAAGCTTCAAGCCGCCAAAATCTCTTGAAATGCCAACGCCCTCGTGCACAAATGCGCGGGGGCGTTTGCTATTGTGCGGCGCCCGAACAGGGGTCGTTCATGGAGTCAGAGGGAATTGACGTCGGGATCGGCGTGTTACGTCAGCGCGAGCGGATTGCGGTTTTCGCGATGTATGCGGTGATGGCCATCTCGGCACTCACCGTAGTGTTCGAAGTGATGGAGATCGCCGGCATTGTCGATCTGGTGCAGGAACCGGACACCCCGATGGCGCTGGTCTACATAGGGGTGCTGCTGATCAACTTCGTGATCTATATCGGCGCTGTGATTGCAGTCGCCATGTGGATCCACCGTGGTCACCGCAATCTGCACGAGGCCGGGATACCCGACCTCAAATTCTCTCCCGGCTGGGCCGTCGGCTGGTACTTCGTGCCCATCGCTTTCCTGTTCATGCCGTTTCAGGCGATGCGCGAATTGTGGACCGTGAGCCATAACAGCTCTGACAGCTTCAGCGCGTCCGCGCCGGGCAATCTCGGCATGTGGTGGGCGTTCTGGATCATCGGCAACATCCTCGGCAACGTCAGCTTTCGCACAAGCGACATGGGCGACGGGAGTGTTGGGCTGATCACGGGTCTTGGATCGAGCGTCTGCACTATCGTTGCCGCATGGCTGCTGATGAAGATCATGCAGGAGATTACGGCAGCGCAAACAGACGGGATCGGCGTGGCGCAGGTTTTCGAATAGGCCCGCGGCTTAGTCCTCCACCGCCTTCAGCAGCCGCCGCTCCACCGGCGCGAGGACGTTCGCGAGGTCATGCCCGCGCTTCAGCACCTGTCCGTGTTCGCCGAAAAGCGTCCACATCCCCTGCTTGCCGCGCAGTGCCGGGCGTTTTTCCACCCGCGCCTGAGGGCGCTCGGCCGCGCGACGGAAGGCGGCGAAGGTCGCAGCCTGCCGGGTGAAGTCCATCGCGTAATCGCGCCATTCACCCGCCGCGACCATTCGCCCGTACAGATCGAGGATACGCATCAGTTCCGCGCGCTCGAAGCCAACCTGATCCGCAGCCCTGCCGGGAAAGGGAACAATCTGCCCGGCACTGCCCGTCTGCTGCATCCCGGATCAGTCCTTGGTGCCGCTTTTGCGGACCCGTACCGGCTGCGCCGGTGGCAGGCTGTCGCGCTCGGCCAGCAGCACCTTCATCGCCGCCATCTCCTCGCGCATGGCGGCGATTTCGGATTCGAGCTTTTCCACGCAGTCGCGGCGCGGGCGGCCATCCTCGTCGCAAGGGGGGTCATCGCAGGGCGTACCATAGGGGATGAATTCGCGAATCCAATCCTCTGCGGGAACCAGCGTGGAGCGGGCCTTGATCCCGATCATCGTCGCTCCGGCAGGCACGTCATCGGTGACAACCGCATTGGCGCCCACGCGCGCTCGCTCGCCCACGACAATTGGCCCGATGATTTGCGCGCCCGAACCGATGATGACATTGTCCTTGATCGTCGGGTGACGCTTGCCCCCCTTGCCATTCGCAGGGTTCGTGCCGCCGAGCGTGACGCATTGATAGATCGTGACATTGTCGCCGATCTCCGCCGTCTCGCCGATCACGGTGAAGCCGTGATCGATGAAGAAGTTCTTCCCGATGGTCGCGCCGGGATGAATGTCGATCGCCGTCAGCAATCGCGAGAAATGATTGACGAACCGTGCGAGGAAATAGAGCCGCGCCTCGAACAGCCAGTGAGCAATGCGGTGCAGGCCCAGCGCCAGCACGCCGGGATAGAGCAATATCTCCCAGCGCGAACGCGGCGCGGGGTCGCGGGCGCGCACTGAGTCTAGGTAAGAAATCAGCCGGTCAAACATCGCCCCTCACACTTCCCACCAAAGCCCTGCCAATGCAATCCGCACGGCCTATAGCAGGCGCTGCTGCTCCGGCCCGTGTAGAGCTTCGAGCGCTGCACGCCATACAGACATGGTGGCCGGGCTCTGGCGTTCAAGGGATATCCGATCAATCGCGGCCACCAACGCCTCGATCGCGGCAAAGCTGCGTGTCGTGCGCGGGACGAGATAATCCGTCGCCCCGTCGGGGAGGGAAAGCCCGCGCGCTTCGGCATGGGCGTGGATCAACTCGGCCGCCATGGCATCATCCGGCGCGCCAATCGCCAGTTGCAGCGAGCCGCCGATGCGCGAGGCAAGATCGGGCAAGTCGATCCGCCAGCCGTCATGGTCCTCGTCCGCATTGGCGATGAGCAGCAACGCACCGCCTTCGCGCGTCCCGCCCTGCTGGACGGCGTTCCAGCGATGGAAAAGCTCAGTCTCGACGCGCGTCTCGGCATCGTCGATGATCTCCACTGCCGCACCATGGAGCCCCTGCGCCCAGCGCCCCAGCAGGCTCTTGCCCGAACGCGGTGGCCCGCTCAGCACCGCTACGTGGAACGGCCAGCGTTCCGGGTGCTGCAACGCCTCGATCACCGCCGCATTGGCATCCCCCACGACAATGCGCTTCGCTCCGGCAGGGACACGCGCGGCCAGTGGCAGGGCGATCTGGGAGGGCGCGCTCATGCAGAAGGCGCCTTCAGCGGCTGATGGCGAGCGCGCTTGCTCCGCGCCGCACTGTGAACCCGCGCGCTTCGAGTGCGGCGGCGAGTTCTTCGAGCGATCCGGCAAAGCTTACGCTCATCACCGATGTGCCGCCGATCGCGGTGCTGGTAACGCCCACGCCGCGCACGCCGCCGGTGCCGCGCACTGCGCCCAGCGCCGCATCGAAGGCCCCGGCATCCGATGTGGCGAACTGTACGGTGATGCTGCGTACCGGCACCTCGCCTGGCTCCACCCCGGTCACTGGCTGCGCTTCGATCCGCGGCACGCCCAGCCCAGCGGCAGCGGCCGCTGCGGCGGCTTCGCGCTCCTTTGCGGCGCGTCCGATCTCGATCAGACGCTGGATCGCAGGGTCGATCTCACCCGCTGTGCCCATCCGCAACGTCGGATCGGGACGCAGCTTTCCCTCGGCAAGAGCGGCAGTGAAGATCGTGTCCATCCGCTCGACCGCCTGCGCAAGCATCACGGGGACACCTTCGGGATTGTCAGCCTTTAGCGTGAAGGTTTCGAGCGGCCGACTGTCCGGGCCATAACGCGCAGTGAAGGTGCCGCTCACCGGCCCGCCGGGGAACTGGTGATCGAGCCGCGCGAAGGCCATCAGCACATCGGTCGCGCCATATTGGTCAAGGGTCGAGCGCCACCATGCGCGGCTACGGCGGCCCGCCTGCCCGAAATTGACCAGCAGCGAATCGCCCCCTGCCCCGCTGAGGCGCACGTAATCGATGCGGCTGGTGCCGGGGTTGAATTCGGCCCAGGCGCGCTGCCATGGATTGCGCTGTTCGAAGGTGATGTAAGCACCGCCGCTTTCCATCACCGGGATCACCAGCAGCGGGGCAGAACGCGTCTGCTGCGCTGCGCCGCCGAGATAGGCACCGGCGCGCTGCCGGTCGAAGATCACGCCCAGCGTGGCGATATAGCGCCTGGGGCCGAGCTGTTCGCGCTCGATCACCACGGCCGAAACGAGACCTTCAAGCTGGCTGTCGGAGATCTTGGGGCCTTTCAGCTTCTCCCACGCCTTGCGCTGTGCCTCGCGCCAGCCAGTCAGTCGCGCGTCCTCGGCATTCTTGCCCGAAACATCGACGCTGATGCCCCTGACCTCGATATCGGCGCTGGCGGCTGTCGGCGCGATCCCGCGCTCGCCCGATACCTGCGCCACCAGCGCATAGCCACCGCCAAGCAGCGCCACCGCCAGCGCGGCTCCGCCAATCCAGCGCCGCAGGGGCTGGGAGGCTGCGGCACCGGGGCCGGAAAGGGAAAGCGATGCGCTCATGGGGAAACGCCACGTCCTTTGCCCAATGGCGACTGGAATTCCAAGCGGGAAAGGCTATGGCGGCGTGCATGACGATCAAGAACTCGCCCTACACCTATGCCGATGCCGGCGTTTCGATCGACGCGGGCAATGCCCTCGTAAAAGCCATCGCTCCGCTGGCCAAGGCAACCGCGCGCCCCGGAGCGACCAGCGATCTGGGCGGGTTCGGCGGGTTCTTCGACCCTAAGGCAGCCGGTTACACCGATCCCTTGCTGGTCGCGGCCAATGACGGGGTCGGCACCAAGCTCAAGCTCGCGATCGAACATGACCGGCATGACAGTGTCGGCATTGATCTGGTCGCGATGTGCGTCAATGATCTCATTGTGCAAGGCGCAGAACCGCTGTTCTTCCTCGACTATTTCGCCACCGGGAAGCTCGAGAACGGGGTCGCGGAACGGGTGATTGCGGGAATCGCCGAGGGCTGCAAGATCGCCGGATGTGCGCTGATCGGGGGCGAGACGGCCGAGATGCCGGGCATGTATGCGCCCGGAGACTATGACCTCGCGGGCTTCTGCGTCGGCGCGGTGGAACGCGGCGAGCAGCTCACGGGCGACAAGGTTGCGCCCGGCGACGTGCTGCTGGGCCTCGCGTCGAGCGGCGTCCACTCCAACGGCTATTCGCTGGTGCGCCGCCTGGCGGCAGACAAGGGCTGGAAGATGAACCGCCCCGCCCTGTTCGATCAGGAGCAACTGCTGATCGACGCGCTGATCGCCCCGACGCGCATTTACGTCGCGAGCCTCCTGCCGCTGATCCGCGCGGGGCTCATCAATGCGCTGGCTCACATCACCGGCGGCGGGCTGCTCGAGAACATCCCGCGCATCCTTCCGCAGGGCGCGCACGCCCATGTCGATGCCGATCTGTGGCTCCAGCCGCGCCTGATGGCCTTCCTGCAAGCGCAGGGCCACATCGAGCCCGAGGAAATGGCGCGCACCTTCAATTGCGGGGTCGGCATGGTGCTGGCGGTGAGCGAGGCGAATGTGGCCGAAGTCACCGCAAGGCTCGAAGCCGCAGGCGAGACCGTCGTCACCGTCGGCCGGATTGAAGCGGGCGGCAAGGGCTGCACCGTGCGCGGCAGTGTGGAGACGTGGTCCGCCAAGAGCGATTGGAGCGCGACGCACCTTGGCTGAAAAGGCCCTCCGTTCGTGTCGAGCGCAGTCGAGACACATGGCGCCCGGCCTCTCGACTTCGCTCGAGGCGAACGGGGGCTGGTTGTGACCGACAAAGCCCGCATCGCCGTCCTCATTTCCGGCGCGGGGACAAACATGGCCGCGCTGGTCTATGCCAGCCGGATTGCAGATTGCCCCTACGAGGTGGTGCTGGTTGCCGCGAACGATCCCGCCGCTCCCGGCCTCACGCTGGCCGAGGCGGAAGGCATCCCCACCTTCGCCCTGCCCCACAAGGGCCTCACCCGCGAGGCGCACGACTCCGCCATGGAAGCCGCCGTGCTCGAGGCGGGGGCGGAGTATATCGTTCTGGCCGGCTACATGCGGATCCTGTCCGAAGGCTTCGTGGAGCGCTGGACGGGTCGGATGCTCAATATCCACCCCTCGCTGCTGCCCAAATACAAGGGCCTCGACACCCATGCCCGCGCGATTGCCGCGGGGGACAGTCACGGCGGCACCAGTGTGCATCTGGTGACACCGGAACTCGACGCGGGCGAGGTGCTGGCGCAGATCGCGGTGCCGATCACGCCGCAAGAGACAGCGGAAAGCCTCGCCGAACGGGTAAAGCTGGCCGAACACCAGCTCTACCCGCGCGCCGTAGCCGATTACGTCAGCCGCTGGCGCAATCCCGGCTGGCTGCTCGCCCAGATCCGCACCCGCGCCCTCGCCCTGCCTGAAACCTGCGAGCAGGAAAGCTTCGGCTCGGCGGGATTCCGCGCTGGTGAGGGCAAGTCCGGCAAGTATTTCGCCTATTTCTCCGACCGCCCCCACGGCCACGAACGCATTGCGCTACTGGTCAAGACCAGCGGGATGGACGAGCTTCACGCCCTCGTCGAAGACCAGCCGGAGACGTACTTCAAACCCGCCTTCTACGGCGCAAGCGGTTGGGTCGGGATCGTGCTCGACAGGCCTGACCTCGATTGGGGCGCGGTCGATGCGTGGTTGCAGCGTAGCTGGCGCTCTGTTGCGCCCAAGCGGCTGACACGCTTCATGGACATTGCGGACGAGTTCTGATGCCCCCGCCGCGCGATCACCCTCTGGCCCGTGGGCCGCTGGCGACCCGTGCCAATGATTTCCTTGGGCGGGCGTGGGAGCGCGGCTGGCTGACCCCGCCCGATCTTGATCCCGAAGCACTGTGGACGCTCGCCGCCAGGCCCTATGGCGCGCGGGCCGAGGCGGCGGAGCATGGCGGGCGCTCGGAGGAAGACGTTGCCGATTTCCGCGAACGCCTCACCCGCCTGACCGCCAGCGTCGCAGCCGAGGCCGATCTCAACCCGCTGGGCCGGGCGATGGCCTGGGGGCAATTGTCGCGCGTGGTAAAGAACCGGCTGGCCTTCGGGGCGCTGTGGCTTGAGCGGCCTGAACTGCTCGACACCACCCTTGCAGCGCCGATCATCGTCATTGGCCACATGAGAAGCGGCACAACCAGGATCCACACGCTGCTGGCCGCCGACCCTGCCTTCTCGCATACCCGCTATTGCGATGCCTACCACCCCGTCCCCGCACGATTGGGACTGAACCGGGTCAAGGCGACGCTGGAGCTGACCCTGCTGGGCGCGCTCAATCCATGGATGCAATCAATCCACCCGATGACCCCGGTCGGCGTGGAGGAGGAACTGGCGTGGCTGTCAGCCGCGCTCCACCATTCGATCTACGAATCGCAGTGGCATGTCCCCGGCTTCAGCGCATGGAGCGAGGCGGCAGACCCCGCCCCCGTCTACCGCGAATTCGCCCGCATCCTGCGGACCGACGCCGCGCACCGTGGCGTGGCCGAGCGCCCCCGCGTGCTGAAAGTCCCCGCCTTTGCCGAGGATCTCGCCACACTCCTCGGCGCTTTCCCCGATGCCCGGCTGGTGCTGACCCGGCGCGATCACGATGCGGTGCTGCGCAGCGCAGTCAGTCTTGCGGCCAACCAGATGGCAATGCAGTCCGACGCCTGCGACCTCACCCGGATCGAGGCGCACTGGCGGCACAAGATCTCCTTGCGCGAAGCCCGCATGGCCGCCGCGCTGGATGGGTGGCAGGGGCCGGTCGCACGGCTCGATTTCGACGAGATCAACGCCGATTGGGAGGGCGCGATCGCCCGCTGCTATGCCTCCCTCGGCCTCGATCTGACTGCTGATGCGCTGCTGGCGATGCAGCGGGTGATGGCGGCCAGCGCAGACGGCCACCACCACGCCCACCGCGAACAATTGGCGCGGTTTGCTGGGGCTGGATAGCAAAAGGGCCGCCCCATCGGGACGGCCCTTTCAATCTCGCAAGGCGAAAAAGCCTTAGCCGACGATTTCTTCCGGCTTGAAAAAGAACGCGATTTCGATCGCGGCGTTTTCTTCCGAGTCCGAGCCGTGGACGGTGTTCTCGCCGATCGACAGGGCCAGTTCCTTGCGGATCGTGCCGGGCGCAGCGTCGGCCGGATTGGTCGCCCCCATCACTTCGCGGTTGCGGACGACGGCGTCTTCGCCTTCGAGCACCTGCACCACCACCGGCTCGCTCATCATGAATTCGACGAGTTCGCCGAAGAAGGGACGCTCCTTGTGCACCGCGTAGAAGCCTTCGGCCTGTTCGCGGGTCATGTGGATACGCTTGGAAGCGACGACGCGCAGGCCGGCGTCTTCCAGCATCTTGGTGACCGCGCCGGTCAGGTTGCGGCGGGTGGCATCGGGCTTGATGATCGAAAAGGTGCGGGTGACCGCCATGATATGCTCCTGTGAACGTCTTTTTATGGGAGGGGGATATTGGCCGCGCGCGTTAGATGCTGCGCTGCAAAATGGCAAGCGCCACGATGATGCGGGTCAAACGCCTCCGGGAGCAGCGGTAAGGCCGGCTCAGCCGCCGGTCTGCGTGCCGATGATGATCTGCCCGGTGGTCGGATCGCTGCCCGTCGCCGTGACCGACATCGACGATCCATCGCCCTTGCGCTCACCGCCCACCATCAGCGTGCCGTTGGTGTTCATTTCAAGCTGGATGTCGAACCCGGCCGCCTTGGCCTGTTCGCGGTAATGGGCAATCACCTTGTCGGCGGGCGCGTCGGCTTCGAAGGTGATCATCGTCCCCTGTCCGTCTGGCTGTTTGACGACGGTGTTGGTGACGACCTTCGATCCGGGAAACAGGTTGAAGCCTTCGGGCAGGATGACCGGCACATCAGCACCCGATCGCAAGGTCGCCTCGCCATCCTCGCCCTTGATGGTCATGCTGGTCTCGCCGGTATTCTTGTCGATGGTGTACTCGGCGTTCTGCCCATCCTCGGTGGTGAACTCGCCGGAGGTCTCGGAACCGCAGGCGGCAAGCAGCAGTGCTGCGGTGCCTGCCAGAAAAAGAGCAGTGGTGCGCATGGTAACTCCCCCCCTCACAATCGCACGGGAGCATCACCCATCAGGCCGGTTTGTGCAAGAGACTAGCCCTTCTTGACCCAGCGGCCGTCTTCCTGAGCGAAATAGCTCCGCTCCACCCCTTCACGCCCGTCCTGCGCGCGCCACGCCTGCCGCGCGGCAGGGGCAAGATCAGGGGGAAACAGCAGAAACACGCGGGCAAAGCCGGGCACGTCGCGGAAGGTGCCGTCGGCAAGGATCAGGTGGGTGGCGGCGTTGGTAGGGACAGGCTCCGGGGCGATCAGGATCGGCTGGCGATCTGCGCCCGGCGCGTCTGCCTCGCCATTGGCGAGGAAGCTCTCCGGCCCGGCCTGCCACAGTGCACGGGACAAGGAAGCCCGCTGCTGCGGATCGGCAGCGACGACCAACACCCGCTCCCCGCTATCGACCGCGCGCTTCGCAATCAGCGCGACCACCTTTCCGACCGGATCGTGGGTGTATTGCCAGAAATCGAGTTTCATGGATTACCCTTCCCGCGCCGACACCGGTCAGAACAATACTTCACATTGTCCCAATCGCGCTCCCACTTCTTGCGCCATGTAAAGGGCAGCCCGCAAGCGAGGCAGGTCTTGGTGGGCAGGTCGCTCTTCTTGCGCATTTTTGGCATTTATTGCCTCAAGCGCCGGCGGGCGCGTCCGCGCCCTTGGCTTCCTCGCTCACGCGGCCCAAGGGCCGCATCGCTGCGGGCGCCCGGTCGGGCTTGCGGCCCTGCGGGCCGAAATGCGCGTATTTCGTCAACCTTCGATCACATCCCGCACGAACTGGTCGAGCAGGCGCACGCCGTATCCCGTGGCGCCCTTGTCCCAAGTGTGGCCGGGCTTGTTCGACCACACCATCCCGGCGATGTCCAAGTGCGCCCAGGGCGTGCCATCCTTGATAAACCGCTTGAGGAACTGCGCGGCGGTGATCGAACCGGCCTCGCGCGGGCCGATATTCTTGATGTCGGCGACGGGCGAATCGATCAGCTTGTCGTAATTGGGGCCAAGCGGCATCCGCCACAGCTTGTCACCGCTGGTCCGGCCAGCCGCATCGAGCTGCGCGGCCAGGGTATCGTCATTGGCGAACATCCCGCCATATTCATTGCCCAGGCTGATGATCATCGCACCGGTCAGGGTGGCAAGATCGACGATCCGCGCCGGATCATACTGCTCCTGCGCCCAGTGCAGCGCGTCGCACAGCACCAGCCGCCCTTCGGCATCGGTGTTGAGCACTTCGACCGTCTGGCCGCTCATGGTGGTGACGATGTCGCCAGGGCGCTGGGCCTTGCCGTCGGGCATGTTCTCGACCAGGCCCATGACGCCGATGACATTAGCCTTGGCCTTGCGGCTGACCAGCGCGAGCATCGCGCCCGCCACCGCGCCAGCGCCGCCCATGTCCCACTTCATGTCCTCCATGCCCGGCCCCGGCTTCAGAGATATGCCCCCGGTGTCGAAGGTCACGCCCTTGCCGACGAACACGGTCGGCTTGTCCCCCGCTGCGCCGCCGTTCCAGCGCACCGCCAGCAGCTTCGATTCGCGCTCGGAGCCCTTGCCGACCCCCAGCAGCGCGCCCATGCCGAGTGCCTCCATCTCGGCCTCGCCCAGAACGGTGATTTCCGCACCTGTCCCGGCGAAGGCTTCCTCGCAGGCGGCAACGAACGTCGCGGGATAGATGATGTTGGCAGGTTCGGTCACGAGCCCGCGGGTAAACTCGACCCCCTTGGCAAGCGCGGCTTCACGCGCCCAGGCGGCGTCGGTGCCTTCGGGGGCGTTGACGACGTGCACCGCGGCGAGCGAGGGGCGCTTGTCTGCCGCCAGCCGCGTGCGATAGGCATCGTGCCGCCATGCCCGCAGCCGCAGGCCGAGCAGGACAGCCGCCGCCTCATCCGCCGAAAGCGCAGCCTGCCCCAGATCGAGCACCATCGCCTTCTCGGCCGAGACCAGATACTTCGCCGTCAGCGCCGCGCCTGCCCGTTCAAGGTTGGCGCGGCGATCAGCCACGCCCACCTCGCCAGCTCCTGCCAGCGCAATCCGGCGCAGCGCCCCCGCCATGCTCGCAAAGCCTTCGAACACCTGTCCGGCGCGCCCGGCAAACTGCGCCGCATCGGCCCCTTCGATCAGCACCTGGTCAAGCCCGGCGAGTGCCGCGCCCTGATTGACCACCCGCGCGTGGAGGCGAATGTCGGCAGGCGGGGCGGCGGTGAAGTGGATCTGCATGGGGACTCCGAAGAAGCATGAGGCAGGGGGCGCCGGCGCAAGGCTGGCATGCTGTCCGACACGTGCGACAAGCCGCGCGCCGGCGGCGCAAACGCGATTGCGATTAAGCCTCAGCGGTGCAATAGGCAAGGCCATGTCGGGAGGCTCGCCAGTGGACACGCGCAAGGTCGCGGACCCCGCCTTGCGCTTCCCGGCGCGAGGCGCTGCATCGCGCGTGGCGCTGGCGCTCGGCCTGGTCGCCGCCGCCCCCCCGCTCGCCGCGCAAGAGCAGGCAGCAGACCCCGCCCAGCCCGACGCCCCTGTGATCGCCACCGCGAATCAGCCGCGCCAGATCGATTTCGAGGCGACCCGGATCGCCTATGACAACGAAACCGAAGTCGTCACCGCCAGCGGCAATGTCATTTTGCGCTCGGAAGACCGTTCGGTGCGCGCCGACGAGGTATCGTGGGACCGCAAATCGGGCCGCATCATCGCCACCGGCAATATCCGCATGGTCGACGAGGCCGGAAACCAGCTGTTCACCGATCAGATCGAACTGACCGAGGAATTCGATACCGGCGCCATGAGCGAGCTGCTGATCGCCCTGCGCGCAGGCGGGCGCCTTGCCGCGCGCTCGGCGGAACGGGGCGCGGATGGCAATGCCTTGCTCACCGATGCTGCCTACACCGCCTGCCCGGTGGTCGACGAAGACGGCTGCGCGACCAATCCCAGCTGGCGCGTCACCGCGCGGCGGGTGATCTACGACCAGAAGGAAAGCCGCGTGCGCTTCGAAGGGGCGATGCTGGAGCTGTTCGGCGCGCGCATCCTGCCCCTGCCCGGTCTTGCGATCCGCACCGACGGCAAGGCCGAAAGCGGCTTTCTCGTCCCCGACGTGCGGGTGACGCAGGTCAACGGGCTGGAGCTGTCAGGCGAATATTACTGGCGCATGGCCGACAATATCGATCTGACGCTGGGCGCCTATGTCTTTTCCAACGTCGCCCCGATGGCCAGCGCCAAGTGGCGCCACCTTACCGAAAAGGGCGCCTACCAGATCACCGGCTACGGCACCTTTTCAGACCGTCTGACCGATTTCACCGGCGCGGAAAGCTTCCAGAGCGACCCGCGCGGGTACCTCGATGCCAATGGCCGCTTCCAGTTCTCCCCCGACTGGAACCTCACCGGATCGATCCGCCTCGCCAGTGACCGCACCTTCCTGCGCCGTTACGACCTCAGCCGCGATGACCGGCTGCGTTCGACCATCGATCTCGAACGCATCACCGATCGATCCTACCTCTCGATTGCCGGCTGGGCGACCCAGACGCTGCGGCTGAACGCCGATCAGGGCCAGATACCGCTGGCGCTCCCCGCCATCGATTATCGCCAGAAGATCGGTGACAGGGTTCTGGGCGGCAACCTGATGTTCCAGGCCAACAGCCTCGCGCTGCTGCGCCGCGACGGGCAGGACACCCAGCGTGCCTTCGCCGGGGCGCAGTGGGACATGAAGCGCCTGACCGGCATGGGCCAGCTTGTCACGCTGACGGCGTTGGTGCGCGGCGATGTCTACAACACCAACAATATCGATGCGACCACCACCCTCGCCTATCGCGGGACAGAGGGCTGGACCGCGCGCGGCATTGCCACTGCTGCGATCGACGTCGAGTGGCCGTTCGTGGGCGAGGCCTTTGGCGGCACGCAGGTGTTCAAGCCGCGCCTGCAATTTGTCGCCAGCCCCAAGGTGCGCAATCTTGCCGTCCCCAACGAAGATGCGCGCGCGATCGACCTTGAGGATTCGAACCTTTTCGCGCTCAATCGCTTTCCCGGCTATGACCGGGTCGAAGACGGCAGCCGCGTCACATGGGGCGTGGATTGGGAACTGCAGCGCCCCGGCTGGCGGGTAAAATCGACCATCGGCCAGTCCTTCCGCCTCGAAGCGGTCGAACCGGGCCTGTTTCCCCAGGGCACCGGTTTGTCGGAAAAGGTCAGCGATTTCGTCGGCCGCACCGAAGTGCGCTTCAGGAACCTTGTGAGCTTCACTCACCGCTTCCGGCTCGACAAGGACAATTTCGCCGTGCGCCGCAACGAGGTGGACGCGACCATCGGATCGCGGCGGACCTATCTCGAAGTCGGTTATCTGCAATTGAACCGTGACATTCAGACCGTGGAAGACCTGCGCGACCGCGAGGAATTGCGCGCCGCCGCGCGGATCGCCATCGGGCGCAAGTGGTCGGTGTTCGGATCGGGCGTGTTCAACCTCACTGATGCGGAAGATGATCCGATCTTCCTGCCCGATGGCTTCGAACCGATCCGCACGCGCCTCGGCATTGCCTATGCCGACGACTGCATCGAATTCGGCGCGACCTGGCGGCGCGATTTCATCGACGCGGGCGACGCGCGGCGCGGCAATGCCTTTCAGCTGTTCTTTGCCCTTCGCAACCTCGGGTTCCGGTAAACCACCATTCCACATCTGCAAGAATTGGCAGGGCGGGCAAATGGCGTTAAAGGGGCCGCCATCGGCAAGCGCGCCTGTGGCTCAGGGGATCGACCAAGGCTCAGCTTGCGTTCAGCCGGAACGGGGCAACGGCGAACCAGGGCGCGAACGTGTGCGCTGAACTTTGGCCACAAGGCGGGAATGAACGAGTGAAGCTGAAGCTGTTTTCAATGGATGTGATTGGCAGAACCGGCACCGCGCTGGCGGCGGCAGGCCTGATCGGGCTTGCCATGGTGCCAAGCGCTGCACCGGCTCAGACCGTGGCCGTACCGACGGCTGACAATCCTTTCGGCCTGCCCGAAGATATCACCCTGTTCGGCAAGGCCGATCCTGATCGCCGTACCGCAACCGCGATCGTCAATGGCTTCGTCATCACCGGCACCGATATCGATCAGCGCGTCGCATTGGTGGTATCGGCCTCGGAAGCGCCGATCCCCGACGAGGAAATGCTCCGCCTGCGCGTGCAGGTTCTGCGCAATCTGATCGATGAAACACTCAAGATTCAGGCCGCTGCCGCCGCTGACCTTGAGGTGAAGCGCGAACAGGTCGAACAGACCTATCAACAGCTGGCCGCGCAGAATTTCAGCACCGATCCCAAGAAGATGGACGAATATCTGCTGTCGATCGGATCATCACCTGCCTCGCTCAAGCGCCAGATCGAGGGCGAGGCCGCGTGGGACAACCTGCTGCGCCGCAACATCATGCCCTTCGTCAACGTCTCGGCCGAAGAGGTCAACGACGTGCTGCAGCGCATGAACGAGGCCAAGGGCACGGACGAATACCGCCTCGGCGAAATCTATCTTTCGGCGACGACCGAAAACCGCGCGCAGGTGCTCGCCAATGCGCAGGCGATCATGCAGCAATTGCAGCAGGGCGGCAGCTTTGTCGCCTATGCTCGCCAGTTCTCCGAAGCGACCACGGCGGTTGTTGGCGGCGATCTGGGCTGGGTTCGGCTTGGCCAGCTCCCGCCGCAGCTTGCTGCCGCCGCACGGTCGATGCAGGCCGGACAGCTGCAGGGGCCGATCGAGATTCCGGGCGGCTTTTCGATCCTCTATCTGATCAACAAGCGGCAGGTGCTGATGGCCGACCCGGCCGAGGCGATCCTGAGCCTGAAGCAGATCTCGGTGACCTTCCCCGAGGGCGTCACACAGGCTCAGGCCGAAGCCCGGGTCGAGGAATTCGGCAAGTTCATTCAGGGCCTGCGCGGCTGCGGCGATGTGGATGCGGGCGCGGCGAAGATCGGGGCTGAAGTGATCTCCAACGATCAGATCAAGGCGGCAAACCTGCCCGAACAGCTGCGCGGGATCATTCTCAACCTCCAGATCGGGCAGGCCACGCCGCCGTTCGGCGGGGTGCAGGAAGGCGTGCGCGTACTGATGCTGTGCGGCCGGGACGATCCGGCGGATTCCGGCGCGCCGACCTTCGCGGCGGTGATGGATCAGATCGAGCAGGAGCGCGTGAACAAGCGCGCCCAACGTTACCTGCGCGATCTGCGCAACGATGCCTATATCGAGTACAATTGACGACGCTGCCGACACCGCTGGCGATCACGCTGGGCGATCCGGCGGGGATCGGCCCGGAAATCATTCTGGGCGCATGGGCAAGGTTGCGGGCTGATGGCCGCGCGCCGCCCGCCTTCGTGGTTGGTGGTCCGGAAGTGCTGCGCAAGACGGCTGAAGCCTTGCGGATCGACTGCCCGATCGTCCCGATTGCCGATCCTGCCGAGGCCTTTTTCGCTGCCGCTGTAGGATTGCCGGTTCTGGCGGGTCTAGATGGCCCCTTGACCCCCTCCAGACCCTCCCCAGACGGCGCTCGCCTCGCTCTGGCCTCGCTTCAATGGGGGGTCAGATTGACGCTCGCCGGGGACGCTGTAGGACTGGTCACCGCGCCGGTCGCCAAGTCCGCGCTGGCCGCAGTGGGGTGGGATTTTCCGGGACAGACCGAGTTCCTCGCCGAGGCTTGCGGGCGACCGTGGCACGATGCCGTGATGATGCTGGCAGGGCCATCCCTGCGCACCGTGCCGCTGACGGTCCACGTCCCGCTGGCCGAGGTTCCGGGGCTGATTTCGGAAGGCCTGATCCTCCACAAGGCGCGCATTGTGGCAGAAGGATTACGCAGGGATTTCGGGGTTTTGTACCCCAGACTTGCGATAGCTTCACTGAACCCGCATGCCGGAGAAGGTGGCAAATTCGGGGATGAGGAAGCACGTGTAATCGCGCCTGCCATCGCCGCCCTGCAGGCAGAGGGGATCAACGCTTTCGGGCCGGTTCCGGGAGACGCGCTGTTCACCCCGCGGGCGCGCGCGGGATATGATGCGGCGCTATGCATGTATCACGATCAAGCCCTTATCCCTCTGAAAGCGCTGGAATTTGACGAGGGCGTAAACGTCACGCTTGGCCTCCCCATTATTCGGACCTCGCCCGATCATGGCACGGCGTTCGATATCGCGGGGCAAGGCGTGGCTGATCCCGGCGCGATGGCGGCGGCGATTGTCATGGCGGCAGAGATGGCAGCGGCACGGGTGTCAGCCGATGCCTGATCTCCCTCCCATCCGCGAAGTCATCCACAAGCACGGCCTCGCCGCGTCCAAGGCACTGGGGCAGAACTTCCTGCTTGATGAGCAATTGCTTGCCCGCATTGCGGCGCTGCCCGGGGATCTGGCGGGTCAGCAAGTCCTTGAAGTCGGCCCAGGTCCCGGCGGGCTGACGCGGGCGCTTTTGCGTGCTGGAGCTAAGGTCACCGCCATCGAGATGGACCGCCGTTGCCTGCCCGCGCTCGCTGAACTGGCCGTGAGCTTTCCTGGGCAACTCACTGTTATCGAAGGCGATGCGCTGAAACTCGATCACGGCGCATTGATGCACGGCACGCCGTTCCACGTGCTCTCGAACCTGCCCTATAATGTTGGCACGGCGCTGTTCGTGCGTTGGCTGGGTGGAGAGGCGTGGCCGCCGCAATGGCTCTCACTTACTCTGATGTTTCAGCGCGAAGTGGCTGAAAGGATTGTCGCTTCTCCTGGCAGCAGCGCCTATGGTCGCCTCGCTGTGCTGGCCCAATGGCGGGCAGAAGCGCGGCTGGCGATGAAAGTCCATCGCAGCGCCTTCACCCCGCCGCCGAAGGTGATGAGCGCCATCGTCCACGTCACCCCTAGCGCCATGCCCGCAGGCATCTCGGCCCGCACTCTCGAACGCCTCACCGAAGCCGCCTTCGGTCAGCGTCGCAAGATGCTGCGTCAGAGCTTGAAGGGCGTCCCCGGTGCGCTTGAGGCGCTGGCCGCACTGGGGATCGATGAGACGCGGCGGGCGGAGACAGTGAGTGTGGCAGAGTTCGTCAGCGTAGCGCGGGCACTTGATCGGCGCGCTTCCCGATAGTCTCTTTCCGCAACAATTCGGCGCGTTGCAGCATCAGGCCAAGTATCTCTGAATGCTCGGCTGCCCATTGCATGACGTTGGAAAAAATGAGGATTTCAATGCCATCCACGCCTTCCATCTGAATGCCGTACTCCTTGTCCGAAAGATCCCACGCCGCTGGTTCGACCGTCATCTTGGCGAAGGGCAGGAACAGATCGCGACAACCATATCGGAACGGCGGGACAATCGACAGGCTCAGGCCATCGGGATGAACGCCCACCACCACAGGCGGGTGGCGGTGCGATTTGAGATCGCCTGACATGTGCCCCCAACGAAATCCTGGCTGCGAAATGCGAACCATCCCTGCGAGCTTCTTCGCCAGCGGCTCGCGCGGTTCGAATGCGGCATATAGCAGTTCATACTCGCGCCAACGCGAATTGCTGGCATGAATGATGTAGAATGCCAGCCCGCCGAAGAAGGCAAGGCTGAGCATGCTGATTAGCGCCATGTAGAGCTGATTGAAGATTTCACCCATATGGCCCAGTCCGGAACATGAACGTCATGATCCGAGCCTAGGACATAAAGGTATCCAAAGGGTTCACCCCGCCTTCTTCCTGAGCCGCCAAGCGTGGAGCAGCGGTTCGGTGTAGCCGCTCGGCTGCTCCACCCCCTTGAAGATCAGATCCTTCGCCGCGCTGAAGGCCGCGCCGGTCTCGTTGCCTGTCAGCGGCTCATAGAACGGGTCACCGGCGTTCTGCGCATCGACCTTGGCCGCCATGCGGCGGAGCGAGTCCATCACCTGTTCCTCGCTCACCACCCCGTGCAGCAACCAGTTGGCGATGTGCTGCGAGGAGATGCGCAAGGTGGCGCGGTCCTCCATCAGGCCCACGTCGTTGATGTCGGGCACCTTGGAACAGCCCACGCCCTGATCCACCCAGCGCACGACATAACCGAGCAATCCCTGACAGTTATTGTCGAGTTCCTCGCGGATTTCTTCCTCCGACCAGTTCGTGCCTTCGGCCAGCGGGATCGACAGCAGCGCATCTAGTCCCATCGGCTCTGGAAGGTGCTTCTGCACCTCGAACACGTCTATCTGGTGGTAATGCAGCGCGTGGAGCGTCGCGGCAGTGGGGGACGGGACCCATGCGGTGTTGGCGCCCGCCTTCAGGTGGCCCACCTTCTCGACCATCATCTGCCCCATCAGGTCGGGCGCGGCCCACATGCCCTTGCCGATCTGCGCCTTGCCCGACAGGCCGTGGCGAAGACCGATGGCGACATTGCGCGCCTCGTAGGACTTGAGCCAGTCGCTGCCCTTCATCGCACCTTTCCGCAGCATCGGACCTGCGCGCATCGAGGTGTGGATTTCATCGCCGGTGCGATCGAGGAAGCCGGTGTTGATGAAGACGATCCGGTCGCGCACGGCGTGGATACAGGCGGCAAGGTTGGCCGATGTGCGGCGCTCCTCGTCCATCACCCCGACCTTGATCGTGTGGCGCGGCAGCTTGAGCAAATCCTCGACCGCGTCGAACAGGCCATTGGTGAAGGCGCATTCTTCCGGCCCGTGCATCTTGGGCTTCACGATATAGATGCTTCCGGTGCGCGAGTTGCCGAACCTGCCGTGGCCTTCAACGTCGAGCGTGCTGATCGCGCTGGTGAACACCGCGTCCATGATGCCTTCGGGCACTTCGGAGCCATCCGCGAGGCGGATCGCCGGGTTGGTCATCAGGTGGCCGACATTGCGCACGAACATCAGACTGCGGCCCTTGAGGGTCTGCGCGCTGCCGTCGGTGGCAGTGTAGCTTTTGTCGCCTGCCAGCGTGCGGGTGAGAGTCTTGCCGCCCTTTTCGAAGCTTTCCGACAGATCGCCGCGGATGATGCCGAGCCAGTTGGTGTAGGCCAGCAGCTTGTCCTCGGCATCGACCGCCGCCACGGAGTCTTCGCAATCGGCGATGGTGGTGAGCGCGGCTTCGACGATGATATCGGCGATTCCCGCCTTGTCGGTCGAGCCCACGGGGGTGTTAGAATCGAACACAACTTCGACGTGCAGGCCGTTGTTCTTGAAGAGCAGGCCCTTTTCGGTCTCACCGATATACTGGCCCGCATCCGCAAGCACCACACCCTCGCGCCCGGTCAGATCGGCCCAGCTTGCACCGCCGGCCAGAGGAAAGGCCTGGTCGAGGAACTGCCGCCCGCGCGCGATCACCGCGCTCCCTCGCGCTTCGTCATAGCCGCCGGGTCTGGCAGGCGGCGCATCGAGCGCATCGGTGCCGTAAAGCGCGTCGTAGAGGCTCCCCCACCGCGCGTTCGCCGCGTTAAGCAGGAAACGCGCGTTGAGGATCGGCACCACCAGCTGCGGGCCGGCCATAGTCGCGATCTCGGGATCGACGTTCTGGGTGCCGATCTGGAAGTCGCCCGGTTCAGGGACAAGGTAGCCGATCTCGCTGAGGAAGGCCTTGTAGGCCGCTGCATCGTGCGGTTGCCCCGCGCGCTCCATGTGCCAGGCGTCGATCTGCCCCTGGAGCGCCTCGCGCTTGTCGAGCAGCGCACGATTTCTCGGTGCGAATTCGGCGAGAAGCTCGGCAAATCCCGCCCAGAACGCACCCACATCGCGCCCCAACGGCGCCAGTACTTCGGTTTCGAGGAAGACCGCCAGCCGAGAATCGATGGTCACACCGGCGCGGGTAGTCATGTCAGTCATTCTGGTCCTCGTGTGGTAAACGCAAAGCGGAACCCGGGGAGGAGAGGACGCGCCGCCTATGGCGCAGGCCCGACATGATTGCAACGGGTTGGACTGGCGCGCGCAGACGGCTAGAGGGAACAGATGGACGGGACGAAGGGCACAATCGACGGTGCCGCGATGCTGGCGCAGGTGCAGGCATGGAGCGCGGTGAACACCGGGACGGCGAATCTCGCCGGGCTGGCTGAGCAAGCGGCGATGCTGGAAGAGGCTTTCGGCGTCCTGCCCGGCACAGTCACGCTGGTCGACCCCGCACCCGTCACCGCGATTGCCGCGGATGGCACGGCGTTCGACAAGCCCCACGGCCAGCACCTGTTGGTGCGCGTCCGGCCACAGGCGAACCGGCGGATCCTGCTGACCGGCCATATGGACACCGTGTTCCCCGCCGACCACGCCTTTCAAGGACAACGCTGGCTCGACGACGAGACACTCAATGGGCCGGGGGTGGCCGACATGAAAGGCGGGATTGCGGTAATGCTCCACGCGCTGATGGCGTTCGAAGCGAGCGCGGATGCAGCGGCACTGGGCTATGATGTGCTGATCAATTCGGACGAGGAAACCGGATCGCTTGCCAGTGCCGCGCTGATCGCGGAACTGGCCGCAGGCAAGCTCGCGGCGCTCACCTACGAACCCGCCGCCCTGCCCGACGGCACACTAGCGCACGAGCGCGGCGGTACCGGAAACTATTCGATCACATTCACGGGGCGCAGCGCCCATGCGGGGCGCAACCCGCATGAAGGCCGCAACGCGATTGTCGCGGCGGCCGATCTGATCCTGCGGTTAAAGGCGCTGGAAACGCCGGAGATCACCATCAACCCGGCCAAGCTGGAAGGCGGCGCGGCCAACAACGTCGTACCCGATCACGCCGTTCTGCGCTTCAACATCCGCCCCAAAAGCGTCGAGGCCGGCGCCGCGTTCGATCAGACACTCGGCCAGTTGCTCGGTGCCATCGAGGCCGAACATGAGGTCATCACCCATCGTCACGGCGGTGTCACCCGGCCGCCCAAAAAGGTCGACGCTGCTGCGCAAAGGCTGTTCGATCTGGTGCGGGAATGCGGGGCCGAACTTGGGCAAAGCATTCGCTGGCAGTCCACCGGCGGGGTGTGCGACGGCAACAATATCGCCGCCTGCGGTGTGCCGGTGGTTGATACCATGGGCGTGCGCGGCGGGGCGATCCACTCACCCCAGGAATACCTCATCGTCCCCAGCCTTGCCGAACGCGCCGCCCTGTCCGCGCGCGTGATCACCCGTATCGCTCAAGGAGCCCTCACGTGACCTTTCGCCTGCGCCCCGCGCGCGCTTCCGATCTGGAGGCACTTTATGAAATGGCCAAGCTGACCGGCGGGGGATTTACCAACCTGCCGCCCGACCGAGCGGCACTGCGCGGCAAGCTCGAACGGGCCGAGGCCGCCTTCGCCCGTGAGGCGGACACGTTGGGGGACGAACTGTTCGTGCTGGTGCTTGAAAACGCTCGCACCGGCGCGGTGCGCGGCACCTGTCAGCTGATGACCAATGTCGGGCAACGCTGGCCATTCTATTCCTATCGGCTCAACACCCTCACCCAGTATTCGCAGGAGCTTGACCGCACAGTACGCGCCGAGCTGCTCAGCCTCGTCACCGATCTCGAAGGGTCAAGCGAGGTCGGCGGGTTGTTCCTTCACCCCAACGAACGCGCGGGTGGGCTGGGCCTGCTGCTCGCCCGATCGCGCTACCTGTTCGTGGCGATGCACCGCAAACGCTTCGCCGACCGCATCCTCGCCGAATTGCGCGGGATTATCGACGAGCGCGGTGGATCGCCGTTCTGGGAAGGCGTGGCAGGGCGTTTTTTCGGAATGAACTTTCAGGATGCGGATTATTTCAATGCCATCAACGGCAACCAGTTCATCGCCGATCTGATGCCCAAACACCCGGTCTATGTCGCGATGTTGAGCGAGGATGCGCGCAGCGTCATCGGCGTGCCTCACCCCACCGGCCGGGCGGCGATGCGGATGCTGGAGAACGAAGGCTTTCGCCATGATGGCTATGTCGACATTTTCGACGGCGGGCCGACGATGGTGGCCCATACCGACAATGTCACCAGCGTAAAGGGGAGCGCGGAGGCGCGCGTTACCGCGCTGTCGGTGAGCGAGGGCGAGAAGGCGATCCTCGCGACTGGTCACCTCGGCAGCTTCCGCGCCTGCTTTGGCGCGCGCGTTCTCGACGGCGAGGGAGGAATCGCAATCGATTCGGCCAGCGCAGACCTGCTCGACATATGCGAGGGAGACAAGGTGTGGAGTGTGGCGCGATGAGCCTGACGGAAATCAATTTCGACGGGATTGTCGGCCCCTCGCACAATTATGCCGGCCTCAGCCTCGGGAACATCGCCAGCGCCAGCCATGCGGGCGACCCTTCCTACCCGCGCGCCGCCGCCCTGCAGGGTGTGGCGAAGATGCGCGGCAATCTCGCGCGGCTGGGCGTGCAGGGCTTCCTTTTGCCGCTGCCCCGCCCCAACCGCGCACTGACGCATGCGCTCACGCTCGACGGCACCGAGCCGCCGCAATTGCGCGCCGCGCCGTGGTCGGCCTCGTCGATGTGGACCGCCAATGCCGCGACCGTCAGCCCCGCGCCCGATACCGCCGACGGGCGCTGCCACCTGACGCCCGCGAACCTCGTCACCATGCTCCACCGCGCACAGGAATGGCCCGACACCAAGCGCCAGCTGGAAATCGCGTTCGGCAACACGGCGCACTTCACCATCCACGACGCGGTGCCGCCGACCTTCGGCGACGAAGGCGCGGCCAATCATATGCGGCTCTGCGACAGCCACGAGGCGTCCGGCGTCGAGGTGTTCGTTTACGGCAAGACCGGTGGCCGCTTTCCCGCGCGCCAGCACGAACAGGCCAGCCGCCTTGTCGCCCGCGCCCACGGGCTCGATCCGGCGCGGACTGTGTTCATCGAGCAGAACCCTGAAGCCATCGCGGCAGGCGCGTTCCACAATGATGTAGTGGCGGTGGCGAATGGCCGGGTGCTGTTCACCCATGACATGGCCTTCGCCGACCAGCAGGGCGCCTATGACGCGATCCGCGCGGCCTTCCCCGCGCTGGAGGTGGTCGAGGTGCCATCCAGCGCGGTCAGCTTGCAGGAGGCGATCCGCACCTACCTGTTCAACGCGCAACTCATCACTCTGCCGAGCGGCGAAATGGCGCTGATCGTGCCCGAGGAATGCCGCGAGAGCAAAGCCGTGTGGAGCTGGGTGGAGACGATGCTCGCCAGCAATGGCCCGATCCGGCAGGTGATCCCGGTCGATGTCCGGCAGTCGATGGCCAATGGCGGCGGCCCTGCCTGCCTGCGCCTGCGCGTCGTCTGCGATCCGGCCACGGTCGACCCGCGTTTCCTGCTCGACGAGGCCAAGGCCGATCTGATCGAACGCACCATCGCTGCGCATTGGCCTGAACAGATCGATCCGTCCGATCTCGGCACACCCGCACTGGCAAACAGCGTAATCGCGGCACGTCTCGCCCTGCTTGATGCGCTCGACCTGACACAGCTTGGTTAACGCGTTTGGCGCATGCGCCGGAGCGGCGTAAGGTTACCCCAATGTTAAGGCGACTCAGCCCCGTGGCGGGTCGTAGCACTTCGGGAGACGCCATGCTGCGCAAGCTGGGACGGCTGTTCGTGATCAAGACGCGCTTTGAGGCGTTCGTGATCATCTACGCGCTGGCGCTCGGGGCAACGGCGCGCGGCTCCGCCTATCTCGACGAATATCCCGGTGTCGGCGGCCAGTTGCTGTTCCTCGCCACCACCGGCGCCGTGTTCCTGGCGGGAGCAAAGATCCTTGATTGCATCCGGGCGGAAAGGGAACTGGCTGAACTGCGGGCGAAGACAGAACGGCCCGATTCCGCGTAACGTCAACGATCTCTTGACCAGTGGTCGTCAACGTGCAATTGACGACTCGTCAGGAAGTTATTGACGGGGAAACTGCACGTGAACATCACCGAACAGAAAGCAATGCGCGACCGGGTCGGCGCCTTGATGATCGCCTGGGCTAAGGAACAGGAGCCGCCTTTCACTGGGGAGAACCGCGAGGGCTTTGAAGAGGCGATCCTTGCGGCCCATCTTATCGCAGACGAAGGCAGGATCGTTCTGCACCGATGGGTAGAAGCCGCGCGCCGTTCCGGCATCAGCTGGAGCGAGATCGGCGATGCGCTTGGCATCTCCAAACAAGCCGCCCAGCAGCGCTTCCGCACACCCGGAACGGATGCAAACGATGAACTCGTGGGAGGTGGCGAGAAAGTGATCCGCTATGGCGCGCATGCCTTCAACGAGATGAGCATTTTGCGAGAAGAAGGCCGTCAGGGACACGAACTGATCGGCGTCGGCCCGCTGCAACTGTCCTTCCGGCGCACCGATGTATGTTGGGAGTACCGGCGCGTGATTGGCGGCAGCGCCGCGCTGGCCCGCGATGGCTGGATCGAGGTCGCCAGCTGGCTGCCGTTTGTCTACTTCAAGCGTCCGGCACGGTGATGGATGAGGTGGGGGATTCTGTTGCTAGGCTCCCCCGGGCCCCCGGTTTCCGATTCTGTTACCCGGTTCGGTCCGAACCGTGCTCTAAGCTTTGTAAATTCAGGCCGTTAGGCCGTCACATTACGCAGCGAGAGCAAGTGCTTCGTTGTCGTTGGCACTTATGGGTTTTGAGCCTTTAACGGGTTACTCAGCCCGGACGAAAACACTGCTTTTCAACACACGTCGATCCTGGTTCGGCCCCTCCAGCTGAGCCGCTCGGTCGGCACGCTTGATGCGTGCTGGCCGCGTGGCCCAGATGGTGGAGCCGCCGGGTACTGCCCCCGGGTCCGTTGCATCTATTGCACAGCGCAATTTATCGTCATAGCCGGGCGAACCCGGCAGGAACCGATATAGCGCGGCAATCCTGAATGTGAAGTGGACGAGCTTTTGTTTGATGCACGCCCCTCCGGGCGCACGTATCCTCGCTCACACGGCCTGAAGGCCGCGTCGCTGCGGGCGGGCGGTCGCCCTTGCGGCCCTGCGGGCCGTTTGGCGCAGACATCCGGCCCCTACTCTACTTCTTCAGCGCGTCGCGGATCTCGGTGAGCAGTTCGACTTCGGTCGGCCCGGCCGGCGCCGCTTCTTCCGGCTTCGAAAACTGCGCGGCCACCTTGTTCACATACCGCACCATCAGGAAGATGATGAAAGCGAGGATCAGGAAGTTGATCACCACCGATACGAAAGCCCCCAGCCCGATCACGTTCGCCCCCGCCTCGCGCGCGGCGGCGAGCGGCGTGCCAGGCTCGACCTCCCCGGCAAGCACGATGTAACGATCCGAGAAGTCGATATTGCCGAAGATCGCACCGACCACGGGCATGATGATCTCGTCCGTCAGCGACTTGACGATGGCCCCGAACGCCGCCCCGATGATGACGCCCACGGCAAGATCCATGACGTTGCCCTTGGCGATGAAAGCCTTGAATTCAGACAGCATGACGATCCCCTTCTTGTTTGCTGCTGAGCATGCTTTGGCACTCTCGCCATGGCCTGCCAAGTCACCGCACGATCCCTTCCACCGCTTGAACCGCGAAAGTGGTGTGCTATATGCACAATACAGGAACACCTCGCCGGGCAAGACCCGTGCGACACGGAGGGATCAGTTGATGAAATTCACCACCATGCTGCGCGGCGCCTTTGCCGCTGTCGCCGCGCTCGGCCTTGCCGCCTGCGGGATCAATTCCGTCCCGGCGGCCGAGGAAGAGGCCAAGGCCAAGTGGGCCGATGTCGAGGCGCAGTTCCAGCGCCGTGCCAACCTCATCCCCAACCTCGCCGAGGTCGCCAAGGGCGCGGCCGAGAACGAGCGCACCATCCTCACCCAGGTGACTGAGGCGCGCGCCAAGGCCACAAGTGTCAACATCACCGGCGATGATCTCAATGATCCGGCCAAGATGGAAGAATTCGCCGCTGCACAAAGCCAGCTTGGCGCCGGTATCGGCCGTCTGCTTGCCAGTTTCGAGGCCTATCCGCAGATCCAGTCGAACCAAAACTTCCTCGCGCTGCAAAGCCAGCTGGAAGGGACGGAGAACCGCATTGCCGTGGCCATCCGCGACTACAACGAAGCGGTGCGCAAGTATAACACCACGATCCGCACCTTCCCCGACACGATCGGCGCCAATATCATCCACGGGGCTGAACCGATGGTGCCTTACAAGGCCGTGACCGAAGGTGCTGAAGCCGCCCCGACGCTCGACATGACGTCGAACTGACCGGCGTGCTGCGTCGCCTGATCCTTTTGCTCGCGCTGGCGGGGGCGTGGCTTGCTGCCCCTGCTGCCGCGCAGCCGCAATTTCCCGAGCTGACCGGGCGGGTGGTGGACAATGCCGACCTGCTCTCCCCGGAGGCTGAGGCGGCTCTGACGGCCAAGCTTGAGGCGCTGGAGGCACAGTCACAGCGGCAACTGGTGGTCGCCACCATTCCTGATCTGCAAGGCTATGATATCTCGGACTATGGTTATCAGCTCGGCCGTGCATGGGGGCTTGGCGATGCGCAGCGCAATGACGGCGCGCTGCTGCTGGTCGCGCCCAATGATCGCAAGGTGCGGATCGAGGTCGGCTATGGTCTTGAAGGCTATCTCACCGATGCCCTGTCGGCGCTGATCATCCAGAACCAGATCCTGCCGCGTTTCCGTGATGGCGACTTTCCCGGCGGGATCGAAGCCGGAACGGACGCGATCATCGCCCAGTTGCAATTGCCGCCCGAAGAAGCCGCGCGCATCGCGGCCGAGGCGGGGGCCAAGCGCAAGAGCGACGGGGGCTTCCCGGTGGGCGTGCTGATCTGGCTGGCCTTCATGTTCTTCTTCTTCATCCTCCCGCTCCTTGCCGGACGCGGGCGACGGCGGAAGTATCGCTCAAAGGGCGAAGGCCCGTGGGGAAGCCGAGGGCGCGATCTTGGCGATACGGCGCGCGACGTGATCCTGTGGGAAGTCGGCAGCGCGATCCTGCGCGGGGCGCTGTCGGGCAGCGACAATGACGGCGGCGGCTGGGGCGGCGGAGGCGGCTTTGGGGGCGGCGGTTTTTCCGGCGGCGGCGGTTCGTTCGGAGGCGGCGGCGCCTCGGGAGGATGGTGAGCCATGGCCTATCTCGATGAAGCCGGGCACGCGCTGGTCAGCGCCGCTGTGACCGAGGCCGAAAGCGCCACCTCGGGCGAGATCGTCACTGTGCTGGCGGATCGTAGTGATGGCTACACCGATGTCGCGCTGCTGTGGGCCGTGGGCGCGGCCTTTACCGTGATGAGCGTGTTTGCCGCCCTCCCCAGCCCTTCCTTGATCTGTGGGACAGCCTGATCGGCGGCTGGGGCCATGAATGGATCACGGGCGAGCTGGCCAGCATGGTGATCGGTCTCGGGCTCGTCACCTTCGCGGCTGTGCTGCTGGTGCAGCAATGGGAGCCGCTGAAATTCGCGCTGATCCCCGGCCCCACCAAGACGATCCGCGTTCACAATCAGGCGGTGCGCCAGTTCAAGGTCGGGGCGCAAGGCCGCACCACCGGGCACACCGGCGTGCTGATCTACCTCTCGATGCGCGAACACCGCGCCGAAATCGTCGCGGATGAAAGCATCGCTGCCAAGGTGCCTGCCGAGGTCTGGGGCGAGGCGATGGGCGACATGCTCGTCGAGATCCGCAAGGGCCGCATCGCCGAAGGTCTCGCGGTGGGTATCCGCGATGTCGGCTTCGTGCTCGCCCAGCATTTCCCGCGCGGTGGCGAGGATGTGAACGAACTGCCCGACCGGCTGATCGAAGTGTGACGATTTAGCCTCTTGACCCGTCGCGCCCCAGGCTGTGGAAGGACGGTTCCATCCCTCCTGACGGAGCCTTCCCTTGATCAAAGACCGCGATGCCGATCTGCCCGAAGTGGTGCAGTGGGAGGGCAAGTTCATCACCGCCAAGACGCGGGGGCGCTGGGAATATGTCGGCCGCGCGCGCGGCATCCGTGCAGCGGCGATCATCGCGCTGGACGTCGATCCGGACGGCACCCGCCACGTGATCCTCGTCAGCCAGTACCGCGTGCCGCTTGGACGCTTCAGTCTCGAAATTCCCGCCGGGCTCGTCGGCGATGATGCCGGGAGCGAGGGAGAAGGCGCCACAGCCGCTGCCGCGCGCGAGCTGGAGGAGGAAACCGGCTACCGCGCCGGGCGGCTTGATGTGCTGGGGGAGTTCTACTCCTCGCCCGGCATGGTCTCGGAATGCTTCACGCTGCTGAAGGCGACCAGTCTGGAACGGGTCAGCGAAGGCGGCGGCACCGAAGGCGAGAATATCACCGTCCACCGCGTGGCCCTGCGCGACCTGTCACGCTTCGTGGCCGAATGGCGGCGCGCGGGCCATGCTGTCGATGTGCGGATCGCGATGTTGCTGACACCGGGATACTTGGGAGAGGAATAGACTATGGCAGGACGTGTAGCGGGCAAGCTGGCTCTCGTAACGGGCGGTGCCCAGGGCCTGGGCCGGGCGCATTGCATCCGGCTGGCGCAGGAAGGCGCGCGGGTGCTGGCGACCGATATCAACGGTGCGGGCGCAGAAGAAACCGCGGCGATCATCAACGCTGAGATGGGCGCAGGCACGGCGTTCGGCATGGCGCATGATGTGACCGACCCGGCGCAGTGGGAAGCCGCCATTGATGCCGCGCGCGAGCAGCTCGGCGGATTGAACGTGCTGGTCAACAATGCCGGGATCGGCGTGCCGGGCAATATCGAGGCCTGCACCTTCGAAGACTGGCAACGCTGCTTCGACATCAACGTCAACTCGATCTTCCACGGCTGCCAGAAGGCCCTGCCCCTGATGCGCGAACACGCGCCGGGGTCGATCATCAACATCTCGTCCATCGCAGGGCTGATCGCCAGCGATACGATGCCCGCCTACAACGCGAGCAAGGCAGCAGTGTGGATGCTGTCGAAGTCGATTGCGCTGCACTGCGCCAAGAAGAGCATGAACATCCGCTGCAATTCGGTCCATCCGACCTTCGTCGATACGCCCATTCTGGACGGGACGGCGCGCTCGGCTCAGCTTGACAAGGATGTGCTGCTGGAGAAGCTGGCGCGGCAGATCCCCTTGAAATTCGTGGGCGAGCCGAACGATATCGCCAACGCGGTGGTCTATCTGGCGAGCGATGAAAGCCGCTTCATGACCGGCGCAGAGCTGAAGCTCGATGGCGGTATCTCGGCGATGTAATGGATTGAGGGGCCTCGCGGCCCCTCAATCGGCGATCAGTGCAATCGCGAGGTAGATCAGGATAAAGCTGCCGAAGCCGAACAGCGTCCCGAGCACGAAGCCGATCCGCACAAGCAGCGGGTCGATGTCGAAATAGTTGCCGATCCCGGCGCACACGCCGAACAGCTTGCCGCTGGTCTTGTCGAGCCGGAAGCCCGCGCGGGGCGGCTTGCCGCCGGATTGGCCCATGATGTCGTTCATCTCAGATGGTCTCCTTGGTAACGGGTGGCAGTCAGGCGATCATGCCGGGACTGGCGGGAATGATCGCATAGGCAAAGCTGGCGACAGTCAGAATGACAGCGAAAGCAGCCGAAGCGAAACGGGCGTTGTTGTCTTGGCCGAACATGGAAAAATCATCCTTCTTGAAAATGTCGCGCCTGAACGATCAGGCGATAAGGGTCGGGCTGGCGGGGATGATCGCGTAAGCGAAGAAAGCTGCCGAAAACACGACCGAGAAAGCGGCGGCGAACAGGCGGTTTGAAGTTTCGATGGCGAACATGAGTGATCTCCTTTGGTCTCTTGTGCGTTTGTCCGGGGCTCTCCCCCGGGGATGCCAGACACGTTGCACAGGGCGTGCCAAACTCGAAAAATGGCGGAACTCCGGGGTTTTGATGCTTTCAACCCGCAAACAGCCTGTTCACCCTGACGAAAGCTTGGGAATTTTTCCCAAGGGTTGGGATTGCTGATTTTCAAGCGCGCATGGCTGGCCAAACCCTGCCCTCGCGGCTACCCGCGAGGGGGCATGGGCCTGAGCCGCATCACCCTCGAGAATTTCCGCAATCACGCCGCGACCACGCTGGGCGAGACGGCGCATTTCAACCTGCTGGTGGGCGAGAACGGCGCGGGCAAGACGAACCTGCTGGAGGCGCTCTCGCTGCTCGGGCCGGGGCGCGGATTGCGGCGCGCCAACCTTGGTGATCTGGCACGAAAGGCAGCCCCCGGCGATCCGCCTCTGCCCTTTGCCATCGGCGCCAGCCTTTCAGAGGCAGGGACGATCTCGGCGCGGATCGGCACCTATACCGAAAGCGGTCAACCGGCGCGGCGACTGGTGCGCGTGAATGGCGCCGCTGCCACCGCCGCGAGCCTTGCCGAGTGGCTTGCACTGTCATGGCTGACCCCGGCGATGGACGGACTTTTCACCGACAGCGCGGGTGCGCGGCGGCGGTTCATGGATCGCATGGCGCTGGCCATTGCGCCTGATCATGCGCGGCGCGCGAATGCCCTTGAGGCTGCCCTGCGCGAGCGGGGCAAGCTGCTGGAGACGGGCGGTGATCCGCGCTGGCTTGACGCGGTGGAGGCGCAGGTTGCAGATCACGGTGCCGCGGTGGCGCGCACGCGTGCAGAGCTTGTCCTGCGGCTGGTGGATGAACTGTCCGCTCTGCCGCCTGAACCCTTTGCCAGACCTTCCCTGACCTACCGCCCCGGCGGGCCGATGGACGAGACCGCCCTGCGCGCCGAGCTTGCCCGAAGCCGCCCGCGCGATCGTGCGGCGGGACGCGCGCTCACTGGGCCACAACGCGATGAATTGCTTGTGGAAATGGCCAGCACCCGGCAGCCGGCTGCATCCTGTTCGACCGGCGAGCAGAAGGCCATGCTGATCGCCATTACCCTTGCCCACGGCATCCTTGCCGCCGCTGGACGACCTTCGGTGCTGCTGCTCGACGAGGTCGCCGCGCATCTCGATCCTGTGCGCCGCACCGAACTGTTCAATCGGCTGAGGAACGGCAAGGCGCAGGTTTGGATGACCGGCACCGAACTCGCACCCTTTGACGCGATCCGCTCGGAAGCCGCGATCTGGCGGGTGTCTGGCGGGGGTGTGGAGCGGGTCTGAGGCGGGTTGAAGAGTGGCTAGAGGGGGTCTGGCAGGGGTCTGAAACGGGCTGGATCACCCGAATTTTTCATAAATACTTCTATTTTCCAATACCTTGATATATCTTCTGACACCTGCGAAATCACTTCACCGGCGGCAGAGCGCCTTCAACCTCTGCAATCGTCGAGGCCACCAGCCGCTCGATCCCTTCCGCCGTGGGGTGAATGCGGTCGGACTGGAACAGTTCGGGCTCGCGGTAGATATCCTCCAGCCAGAACGGAATCAGCGCCGCGCCATATTCCTTGGCCAGATCGCGATACATCGCATCGAAACGCGCCTGATATTCCGGCCCGTAATTGGGGGGCGCGCGCATCCCCATCAGCAGGACTGGCACGTTCCGGTCGCGTAGGACAGACAGCATCTGTGCCAGATTGGCCCGCGTTTCTTCGGGCGAAAGCCCGCGCAGCAGATCATTGCCGCCCAGTTCCAGAATGAACAGATCGGGCGCCTGCTGCTGCGCATCCAGCGTGAAGGTGATCCGATTGAGCCCGGCTGCCGTGGTATCGCCGGAAACGCCCGCATTGGCGATCTTCGCGTTCACGCCCCGGGCGCGCAAGGCTGCCTCCAGCCGCGCAGGGTAGCTTTGCGAGGGATCAAGACCATAGCCTGCAAACAGGCTGTCCCCGAAGGCAAGAATGCGCCGTTCCGGCCCCATCACCGGCACAGCGGGAAGCGCAGGCTGGCCGTCTTGCGCCACGCCGCCCGCAGGCACGGCGTCCTCCGCCCCATCACCGCAGGCTGCCAGCGCCAGCACCCCTGCACCGATCACGGCAATTTTCGACCAAGAGCGCTTGTGCATCCGTGAGCCTTCCGTACCTGTAGCTTGCCCGCAGCCCCACACCTATGCCATCGGAACCCCGTGACAAGCCCCTCTCTCGCAATAAGCGCCCGCAATCTTACCCTCACCCTCGGCAGCCCGGCGGCGCCAGTGACGATCCTGCGCGGGATCGATCTGGATGTTCCGCGCGGGGAAGTCGTCGCGCTGCTTGGCCCATCGGGTTCGGGCAAAAGCTCGCTGATGGCGGTACTGTCCGGCCTCGAACGCGCCAGCGGGGGCAGCCTCAATGTGGCAGGCGCAGATTTCGCCGCGCTGGACGAAGACGGCTTTGCCGCGGCACGCCGGGGCCGGATCGGGATCGTCTTGCAGGCCTTCCACCTGCTGCCCACCATGACCGCGGCAGAGAATGTCGCCACCCCGATGGAGCTTGCCGGGATGCCGGATGCTGCCCCGCGCGCGCTGGCCGAACTCGACGCTGTCGGTCTTGGCCATCGCACCGGGCATTACCCCACCCAGCTTTCAGGCGGAGAACAGCAGCGCGTCGCCATTGCCCGCGCCACCGCGCCGCGCCCTGACCTCATCTTCGCCGATGAACCGACCGGCAATCTCGACGCGGCAACCGGAGAGGAAATCATCAAGCTGCTGTTTGCCCGCCGCGCCGAAACCCGAGCAACGCTGCTGATCATCACCCATGACGCCAGCCTCGCCGCGCGCTGCGAGCGGGTGCTGACCATGGCCGACGGGGTGATCGTGTCCGACACGGCAGCGGCCAGCGCATGAGCTTGCCCCTTGCAACTGCATGGGCGATTGCCCGGCGCGATCTCAACGCCCGGTTCAAGGGGTTGCGGCTGCTGCTGGTGTGCATCTTCCTCGGCACGGCGGCACTGGCGGCGATCGGCACGCTGACCACCGCGATCGAGCGTGAACTGGCCTCAAGCGGGCAGGAGTTGCTGGGCGGGGATCTGGAGGTCGAGGTGTGGCAGCGCACCCTGCGGCCCGAAGAAGTCACCGCGATTTCCGCCTATGGCACGATTTCCAGCGGTTACCGGATGCAGGCGATGGCGAGCACGCCCGACGCGGCGGCGCCGATCGAACTGAAGGCAGTCGACACCAGATGGCCGATGTTCGGCACGCTGCTGCTGGAAGATGGCCGCGCGGTCGGCGCGCCGACAGGCACGGATGCATGGATTGCGCAGACCGCGATCGAACGGCTCGGCATCAAGCTGGGTGAAAGCTTCAAGGTCGGCACAGTCACCTTGCGCGCGGCGGGGATCATCAAGGACGAACCCGACCGCCTGTCGGAAGGGTTTCAGCTCGGCCCGACGGTGATCGTGGCCGAAGGCGTGCCGGCTGCTGCCGGATTGCTGGAACCGGGCGCGCTCTATCAGAGCAAGCACCGCGTGGCCTTTGCCGATGCGGGCCGCGATCCGGCCAAGGTGGAAGAAGCGCTGACCAAGGCTTTCCCCACCGCCGGGTTCGATATCCGCACCCGCGACCGCGCCTCTCCCGGCGCTGACCGCTTCGTGCGGCAGATGAGCGATTTCCTGACGCTGGTGGGCCTTGCCGCACTGGTGATTGCGGGGATCGGGATTGCTGGCGGGGTGTCGTCCTATCTCGATCAGCGCCGCGCCGGGATTGCAACGCTGAAGGTGCTGGGGGCGACATCGGCCGACATCGTGCGCATCTATGCCTTGCAGATCGGCGTTGCGGCGCTGGTGGGGAGCATCGCAGGGCTGGTCGCCGGGGTCGCGGTGACGCCGCTGCTGGCGAGCGCCTTGCAAGGCCTGCTGCCGGTCGAGAGCGGGTTTCTGATTGCGCCGGGCGCACTGGCGCTGGCGGCGGGCTATGGCTTGCTGGTGGCCTTCACTTTCGCTGCTGCGCCCCTGCTGCGCGCGCGCACCTTCCCGGCGATGGCGCTGATGCGGTCAGGCATCGTGCCGCTGGCGCGGGACAAGCGCGCCTTGATCGCAACCGGGCTGGGATTGGCAGCGATCTGTGCGCTGGCGCTGCTGACGACGGCCCAGCCGATGCTGTCGGGCGGGTTCCTGCTGGCCGCGGGCGGTGCGCTGCTGCTGTTGGCAGGGCTTGGCTGGCTGATCCAGACTCTCGCGCGGCGCCTGCCGCGCCCGGCCAATCCGCTGCTGAGGAGCGCGCTGGCCAACCTTCACCGGCCCGGTGCGCCGACGGGAGCGCTGGTGACGGCGCTGGGGTTTGGCCTTGCCGCCTTCGTGCTGCTTGCCGCGGTACAGACCGCGATTGATGGCAATATCCAGAGCCGCGTACCCAGGCAGGCGCCAGACTACTTCGTGCTCGATGTGCCGCAGGCCAAGGAACCGCGCTTCTTCGAACTGATCCAGCAGGAATTCCCCGATGCCGGTATTCGCACCGTGCCGACCATGCGCGGCGCGGTGATCGCCTATGGCCCCAGAGACGCGATGGTGCGGGTCGCCGATCTTGATGAAATCCCCGAAGGCGCATGGGCGCTGCGGGGCGAGCGCGGGCTGACCTATGCCGACACCCTGCCCGAAGGCAACCGCGTGGTGGCCGGCGAATGGTGGAGCCCGTTCCACAAGGGCGAGCCGCTGGTCTCGGTCGATGCGCGCTTTGCCGAGGCGGTGGGGCTGAAGGTGGGCGATTACCTCACCATCGGCATCCTTGGGGTAGAGCGCACCGCGCGCGTCGCTTCCTTGCGCGAAATCGACTGGGAAAGCATGGGCTTCAACTTCGCGCTGGTGTTCAGCCGCAATGCGATTGCCGATGCGCCGCACAATCTTTCGGCGACAGTCGATCTGCCCGACAGCGCTGAAAGCGCCGCGCGCGGCCGCCTGCTGCGGGCGCTGGTGCAGGAAATGCCCTCAAGTTCAGTGATCGAGGTGGGCGGGATTCTGGTCGAGGCGCGCAAGCTGCTGCAACAGGTGAGCCTCGCAACGCTGGCAGCGGCGGCCGTGACAGTGCTGGCGGGGCTGGCGGTGCTGATGGGCGCGATTGCCGCAGCACGGGCGGCGCGCACCTATGACACGGTGATGCTGCGCGTGCTGGGCGCTAGCCGGCGGCAGGTGCTGCTGCTGCAACTCGCTGAATATGGTCTGCTCGCCGGTGTGCTGGCGTTGGTGGCGCTGGGGCTTGGCGGAGGCCTTGCATGGGTGGTCATCACCCAGCTGTTCGAATTCGACTGGCTGCCCGACTGGAGTCAGGTGCTGGGCGTGCTGGCCCTGGGCGTCACGCTGGTGCTCGGCTTCGCGCTGGCCGGTTCGCTGCCGCTTTTGCGCGCGAAACCGGCCCGTGCGCTGCGGGAGCTTTAGGCGAAGACCTCCTCCAGCCGCTCTGCCCCGCCGTCGGTCACTTCGACATGAAGCGAAGCCGTAAACGCCGAGGCATAGATCGAATAGGCCATGAACAGGGGAATGAGCGCCAGCCCCGCGATGATGATCACCGCGATCGCCCCGCCTGACGGCTCTCCGCCGCCCTCAAGCCCGGTCGCCGCGCCGATGATCATCAGCAGCGGCACGCCGAGCACGACCAGCGTGATCGCGCCAAAGCCGAGCAGCGCGAGCAGGATCGACAGCGCCTTGCCCTGTGTCACCGCCCAAGACCGGCGAATGGCGGTCACCGGGTTGTAGACCTCGTCCACCGCCACCACCGGCACCAGCACGGCAAAGCGGCAGGCGAGGTACAGCGCAGCCAGCACGATCAGCAACGTCCCGGCTACCCCGCCGATCGAGCCTCCCGCCACCGCGCCGACCGCACCCGCCACCGCGAGTGACGCCACCATCATCGCGGCATAGGCAAGCAGCAACAACAGGGCGATGCCGATGAACGGCAGCGCGCTCTTGAACCCGCGCCGCAGTGCCAGCCCGAACATCGGCTCTTCCAGCGGCGAGGCAAGCGTTACCATCGCCGCCTGCTGCGCCAGCAGGATCACGATATAGGCGCCGTAGAACAGCACCATGAAGAGGATCATGCCGATCCCGAGGCCAGCCAGAACGCCCATGTCATCCATCGCTGCCGGATCGTCGAACCCGCTGCTGCCAAGCGCCGCCGCGCCCGCCAGTCCCGCGGCGCCAAGCCCGATGCCCAGCACCATCGATGCCGCGGTCTGGATCGCGAAAAACACCGCCCACATTCCCAGCAGCAGCCAGAACCGCTGACGGAACATCGCAAAACTCGTCGAAAACACGCGACCAATATCGACCATCTGATCCCCCTTGCGGTCATTGCCCTGCCGCAGATGCGCAGAATGCACAGGCCAAGACCTTGAGGCAAACAGAAAAACTGGGCGGGCGCTGCGCCCCAAACGCCGAAAAGAAAAAGGCCCCGCACCCGTGGTGCGAGGCCTCTCTCAAAGCCTGAATGGCTTGTCCGATCAGAAGCGGAAGCGAATGACGCCGCCATAGGTGCGCGGCAGGTTCGGATAGCCCGAAACCGTACCGGCCTGCGCCACACCGTCGAACACGGTGGTCACGAACTGGTCGTTGAGCAGGTTACGGGCGAAGGCACCGATTTCCAGCCCGTTGTCCAGCGCCAGCGTCATTGCAGCGTTCACCAGATTGACTTCGCGCGCGAAGATTTGGGTGTTGCCCAGCGCGCGGTTGAAGGTCGGCAAACCATTGTTGATGTCGGTGTTGCTTTCATGGGCGTAATCGACGCGGGTGATCAGCTTGTTGCCGCTCGACCCGAATTCGTGGGTGTAGGTTGCCGAGGTGGCAATCGCCCACTCCGGAACCCCGCCCACGCGCTGGCCGGTGAGATCGCCGAGCACCGAGCCCGGGAAGCTGTCGAACACCGAGTCAAGGTAGGTGGTGGCGAAGGTCAGCACCAGGCCTTCGGTCGGGGTGATGGTGGTGTCGAATTCGAAACCGCGCACCGACTGCTGACCGGCGTTCTGCAGCGCAAAACCGAGGCCGGTGAAGGCCAGCGACTGGAACCCGTCGATGCTCTGGTCGAACACCGCAAGGTTGAAGCCCACGCCTTCCCACTGGCCCTTCAGACCGATTTCATAGACCTCGGCCTTTTCCGGCCCGGCAAAGCGGGTGCCGGTGGTCAGGTTCGGCACGGCCAGACCGGCGTTGAGGATCGGCGAGGCCGGAGCCCCAAAGGTCGAACGGCCCGGACCGGCGGTGAAATCGGTCGCCAGCGGACGGCTATCGCGCGAGAGGTTGACCGAGCTTGCCTTGAAGCCGGTCGCGTAGCTCGCATAGACATTCAGCTCGTTCGAGACCTGATAGGCGACGCGCAGCAGGTAGGTCAGCTGATCATCCTGCGTGCGGCCATCCTCGACCGCGTTCGGAACCGCCGGGAACGGGGTCTGGAACTGCAGCGCGGCCAGGCCGAGCAGCGGGTTGCAAGCCGGTGCCTGCGGCGGAGCGCCGGCTGCACCGCACGGCGTTGTCCCCAGGCCGAGCAACAGCTGCTGGTTGGCAGCCGGCAGAGCCTGGAACGCAGCACGGTTGGTCACCGTACCGCCCGTCGCACCGACGATGAAGGCATCGACCAGGTTGATATTGGCAAGCGGATCGAGCGCGGCAAAATCGAGCCCGAACTGCTTGCGGTCATCGGTGTAGTTGAATCCGGCGGTGAAGACGAGGCCATCGGCCGGTTCGAAATCGACCGTCCCGAAGATCGACCACGACTGGTTGTCGACCGAGAAGCGTTCACGCGACAGGAAGTCGCCGCCGAAGATGCTGCCGACCGGCAGGCCCAGCCCGGTTTCGGCACCAGCCAGAACCTGATTGCCGACCGCGACCTGGGCAGCGCCCGGCGTTCCGGCCGGAACCAGCGGAGCGGCCGCCTGGAACGCGGCGAAGTTGCGCAGATCATTGCCGACAGTCAGAAAGCTGTCCTGACGGATCTTCTCGTCGAAGTAGAAACCGCCGAGCAGGAAGTTCAGCGGGCCATCGAAGTCCGAAGTGATCCGGAATTCCTGGGTGAAGGTGTCCACACCCTGATCGCGGCCTTCAGCGGTCAGGTCGGCGCTGGTGAAGTCGACGTCCTGAATGAACTCGTTGCGCAGTTCACGGTAGGCGGTGATCGAGGTGAAGGTCAGGTTGCCCAGCGACCAGTCGACCTGGCCCGAGAAGCCGTAGTTCTCGTTCTTGTTGACCGGCACCACGTTGAGGAAGTTGTCGAAGCTGAAGAAATCGGTCGGGAACTGCCCGCCCACAGCCGCCACGGCGCCTGCGGTGGCGGGGCCGACGACCAGGTTGCTGGTCTGACAGCAGATTTCATCGATATTGGTGTAATCGGCGATCAGGCGGATCTTGATGTCCGTCGTCGGCTCGATCAGCAACTGCCCGCGGGTCGACCAGCGGTTGCGGTTGTTGATTTCCTCGTCAAGGTTGACGATCCGGCCGATGCCGTCGCGCTGCTGATAGGTGCCGTCGAGCGACCATGCGATATTGTCGCTGATCGGGCCGGTCACTTCACCGCGCAGGAACACCTGATTGAAGTTGCCGTAGACCGCTTCGACCTGACCGCCGAATTCGTATTGCGGTTCCTTGGTGACGATCGAGATCACGCCGGCGCTCGCGTTCTTGCCGAACAGGGTCGATTGCGGCCCGTTCAGCACTTCGACGCGGCTGATCATGTTGAGGTCGGACAGGGCCGAGGCCGAGCGCGAACGGAACACGCCGTCGATGAACACGCCGACCGAAGGCTCGATCCCGAAGTTGTTGTCGCCGTTGCCGAAGCCGCGGATGATGAAGGTGGTCGCCGACGAGGTCTGCAGCTGGCTGACGCGCAGCGAGGGAACCACGGTCTGCAGGTCGAGCACGTCACGGATCTGTGCGGTCTCGATCACGTCGCCGCTGGTCACCGAGACCGCGATCGGGGTTTCCTGCAGGGTCTGTTCACGCTTGGACGCGGTGACGATGATGACGTTGCTGCTTTCGGGCGCGTCGAGCTCCGGCCCTTCGTCCTGTGCAAAGGCCACGCCCGGCATGCCGAGGGCGAAGGTCGCCGCACCGGCGAGCAGGGTGAATCGATAAGCGCCGGCAGTGCCGGTGATGGTCGAACGCATGGAAGCTCCTCTCCAAAAATCCCGCAACCCCGGTGCCTTTCCAGGCGCGCATTGTAATTATGCGCTCTCTCCCGTGGTCGTGAGGCGGAGTGATAAGCCAGCAAAAGCCGAGCGACAAGCCGCAGACCCGCGCTTTTGCTGGACTGAGCGGGCTTATGTTGCGCAAGAGTCACACAGGAAAGACCGATCGCAAACCGCCTTGCACCCCCGGCGCTTGCCCCCGGAGCGCACCCCTGCTAGGCGCGCCGGCAATGTTGCAACGCAACAACCCTGATGATCTGCGGCTGATGCCGTAGCGTCAGGGATTGTCGCCAACCCGCCACAAACACCGCCTAACCCAGCGCGCCCACGCGGCGTTGCCCCTGTCCCCTGCCCCGGACGACCAGCGTCCGGCTTTTCACCGGAAGTTTTTCGCGCATGTCGTCCGCCCTCAGAAATATCGCGATTATCGCCCACGTTGACCATGGCAAGACCACGCTGGTCGATCAGCTGTTCCGCCAGTCGGGGACTTTCCGCGACAACCAGCGGGTCGAGGAACGCGCGATGGATTCGGGCGATCTCGAAAAGGAACGCGGGATCACCATTCTCGCCAAGTGCACCAGCGTCGAATGGGAGCAGGACGGCGCGACAACCCGCATCAACATCGTCGACACCCCCGGCCACGCCGATTTCGGCGCCGAGGTGGAGCGCATCCTCTCGATGGTCGACGGCGTGATCCTGCTGGTCGACAGCGCGGAAGGCGCGATGCCGCAGACCAAGTTCGTGACCGGCAAGGCGCTCGCGCTCGGCCTCAAGCCCATCGTCGTCGTCAACAAGATCGACCGTCCCGATGGCCGCCCGCAGGAAGTGCTGGACGAGGTGTTCGATCTGTTCGTCAGCTTGGATGCCAATGACGAACAGCTCGATTTCCCCGTGCTCTACGCCTCGGGCCGCGAAGGCTATGCCAGCGAAGACGCCGACGCGCGCAGCGGCACCCTTGCCCCGCTGTTCGCCAAGATCATCGAGCATGTGCCCGCCCCCGGCCTCGATCCGGACGCCAAGTTCGCCTTCCTTGCGACCTTGCTTGACCGCGACAATTTCATGGGCCGCGTGCTGACAGGCCGCGTGCAATCGGGCACGATCAAGGTCAATGATCCGATCCACGCCATCGATATGGACGGCAAGGTGATCGAAACCGGCCGTGCGACCAAGCTTATGAGCTTCGACGGGCTGGAGCGCGTGCCGGTGGACGTGGCGCGAGCGGGCGACATCATCGCGCTGGCCGGCCTCGAAAAGGCGACCGTCGCCAACACCATCTGCGATCCTTCGGTCACCGAACCCATCGCCGCCCAGCCGATCGATCCGCCGACGCTCGCCATGCGCTTTTCGGTCAACGACAGCCCGCTTGCGGGCCGCGAGGGCAGCAAGGTCACCAGCCGCATGATCCGCGACCGTCTGCTTCGCGAGGCGGAAACCAACGTCGCCATCCGCGTCACTGAAAGCGAAGACAAAGACAGTTTCGAAGTCGCCGGGCGCGGCGAATTGCAGCTCGGCGTGCTGATCGAGACGATGCGCCGTGAAGGCTTCGAACTCGGTATCAGCCGCCCGCGCGTGCTGTTCCGCGAGGAAGACGGCAAGCGCATGGAGCCTTACGAAACCGTCGTCATCGACGTGGATGACGAACATTCAGGCACGGTCGTCGAGAAGATGCAGCGCCGCAAGGCCGACCTTGCCGAAATGCGCCCCTCGGGCCAGGGCAAGACCCGCATCACCTTCTCGGCACCCAGCCGGGGCCTGATCGGCTACCATGGCGAATTCCTGTCCGACACGCGCGGCACCGGGATCATGAACCGCCTGTTCGAGAAGTACGGCCCCTATAAGGGCCCGATTGAAGGCCGCATCAATGGCGTGCTGATCTCCAACGGCGACGGCGAGGCGGTGGCCTATGCGCTCAATTCGCTGGAGGAACGCGGCACCCTGTTCATCTCGCCCCAGATGAAGGTCTATGAAGGCATGGTGATCGGCGAGAACGCCAAGCCCGATGATCTTGAAGTGAACCCGCTGAAGGCCAAGCAGCTCACCAACATCCGCTCATCGGGCAAGGATGACGCGATCCGCCTGACCCCGCCGCGGCGCATGAGCCTCGAACAGGCGATCGCCTATATCGACGATGACGAGATGGTCGAAGTCACCCCGCAGTCGATCCGCCTGCGCAAGGCGCTGCTCTGTCCGCACGAGCGCAAAAAGGCCAAGCGCAAGAAGGAAGATTGAGGCACTTCGGCAATGGCCGGAGCAATGCGCTCCGGCCAGCGCATACGACATATTCTTGCCCGCGCCATGCCTTGCGGGACAGGTTTTTAGCTGAATCGAGGCCGTCGGGGGCAATCCTTGCGAATTGGGGGACGGCTGTGGCCATTCCCGCCTGCGCTTGTTACCCCCGCTGCCCATGAACAGTGCAACCCTCGCCAGTCTCGCCGCTTACTTCGTCCTCATGCTCGCCATCGGGCTTTATGCCTGGCGCAAATCCACCGGGGATTCCGAAGGCTATCTGCTGGCCGGACGCAACCTGCCGCCTTCGGTCGCCGCGCTTTCGGCGGGTGCCAGCGACATGTCGGGCTGGCTGCTGCTCGGCCTGCCGGGCGCGCTTTATGCCGCCGGCCTGGTCGAAGCGTGGATCGGGATCGGGCTGTTCCTTGGCGCGGTGGCCAACTGGATCATTGTCGCCCCGCGCCTGCGCGAACAGACCCAGCGGCTGGGCAATGCGCTGACGATCCCGCAATTCCTCGCCAACCGCTTCCCCGAAAGCGGGACGATGCTGCGCGTCACCTCGGCGGTGATCGTGGTTGCCTTCTTCACCGTCTACACCGCTGCTGGACTGGTGGGCGGTGGCAAGCTGTTCGAGACCGCCTTTGCCGGGATCCTGCCGAACACGATGTTCTCCGACTACATGCTCGGCATCCTGATCACGGCGGGGATCGTGCTGGCCTATACCATGATTGGCGGGTTCCTTGCCGTCAGCCTGACCGATTTCGTGCAAGGCCTGATCATGATGGGGGCGCTGATCATCATGCCGCTGGTGGTGATGTTCGGCCCCGGAGGCAGCGCGGGCGGATCGCTGAGCGAGGTGCCGGTCGAAGGGTTCCTCGATCTCACTCACGGCCTCACCGCGATCGGCTTCATCAGCGCGGTGACCTGGGGCCTCGGCTATTTCGGCCAGCCGCATATCATCGTGCGCTTCATGGCGATCGACAAGGTGAAGAACGTGCCGCGCGCCGCGGCTTTCGGGCTTGGCTGGATGGGGATTGCACTGGCGGGCTCGATCGGGCTGGGGCTGGCGGGCCGCGCCTATGTCGAGCGCAACGGGCTGGTGGTGGACGACCCGGAAACGATCTTCATCGTCATGGCCCAGCTGCTGTTCCATCCGGCGGTGACCGGCTTTCTCTATGCCGCACTGCTGGCCGCGATCATGAGCACGATTTCATCGCAGCTGCTGGTGTCCTCCTCGTCGCTGACCGAGGACTTCTATCGCCTGTTCCTGCGCCGCAACGCCTCGGAAGCCGAGGCGGTCAATGTCAGCCGCATCGCTGTGGCACTGGTCGCAATTGCTGCCTGCGTGCTGGCGAGCGACCCGAACAGCGAGGTGCTGGGGCTTGTTGCCAACGCCTGGGCGGGTTTCGGCGCAGCCTTCGGCCCGCTGATCCTGCTGGCACTGACATGGGATCGGATGACCGGCGCGGGCGCGGTGGCAGGTCTGGTGACCGGCGCGGGCGTGGTCGCAGGGTGGATCGCGCTGGGTTGGAACAAGGCGTTTCTGGGCGGCCCTGGGCTCTATGAAATCGTCCCAGGCTTTGCCGCGGCGCTGGGCGCGATCATCCTCGTCAGCATGGCGACCGGGAAAAGGCCCGGCGCAATGTAACCATCCGTGCCGCGTCCGCGAACGAGGCTGAGGTCATTGCCCTTCCCTCCGGTCGCAGCATGACGCATAATGCGCCGTGGGGAGGGTGGAGCGACGGCCGACGACGCAGAAAAGGCAGCACGGATCACCGGGCTTGGCGGGGTATTCTATGTCGTACGCGATCCCGAGGCGACCCGTGCATGGTACCGCGAGACGCTTGGGATTGACGGCCCCTATGGCCCGCAATTCGCCTGGGCCGATGAACCCAAGCAGCAACCCTATTCTCTCGTCAGCCATTTTGCCGATGACGAATACATCAAGCCTGGCAAGGGCGGCTTCATGATCAACCTGCGGGTCGATGACTGCGACGGCTTTGTCGCAGGCCTCAAGGCCAAGGGCGTCGAGATTCTGGGCGAGACCGACGAGGGCTACGGCAAGTTTGCCTGGCTGCTCGATCCCGACGGGGTAAAGATCGAATTGTGGGAACAGGTGGCAGACGAATTGCCCTAGGGGTTTCCCCCAAGCCTGCCGCAAGCATCGCTTGGGCAAGGTTGTTTCCAGCATGTTAACCATTCCTGCGTCATATTCCCTAGGTATGACACGCAGGAGCACCATTAGCGCAGCAGCGCTTGCGGCAGCCACGCTGGTTTTGGCGGGGTGCGGCTCGCTCATCCCCGGCGGCAGCGGCGGCGCAGCACCGGGCAGCGCGAGCCAGAGCGCCCGCGGACCTGTGTCCCGCCCGGCGATGCCGGTGGCCTCGGCCCCGCGCAGCCTTGACCCGCGCAGCGGCGCTGAAGCCGGGTGTCTTGCCGATCTGGGCGCGAGCGGGGCGCGGTTCGATCCCCTGCCCGATACCTATGCTGCGCCGGGCTGCAACAAGCTTGGCACGGTGCAGTTGATGGCGCTGGCGGGTGACCGCGCGCCGGTCAGCATCAGCAATCTCGGCCCGGTGCAATGCGGCGTGGCCAAGGCCTTCGGCGACTGGGCGCGCTTTGGCGTGGACCGCGCCGCGCGCCAGATCCTCGGCAGTCCGGTGGTGCGGATCGAGACGATGGGCTCCTATGCCTGCCGCAACGTGGCCGGAACCGAGCGTCGTTCGGCCCACGCCCGCGCCGAGGCGATCGATGTTGCGGGCTTCGTGCTGGCTGACGGGCGGCGCATCGTGCTCAAGCGTGACTGGAACGGCGGGGATGCGGCCACGCGGGAATTCCTGCGGGTGGTGCATCGCAGCGCCTGCAAACGGTTCGGCACCGTGCTCGGCCCGGAATACAATGCCGCGCACGAGGATCACTTCCACCTCGAAGGGACGGGCGCGAAGTTCTGCCGCTAACCGGCTGGGATCAACCGGTGCCTCCGGCAGGGCGCAAAACCGCGATCCCGAGCGTTCGGCCCTGAGCACGCGTTTCGGACAAGGCGTCATGGCCCTTTGTGGGCACCGCGTGCCGGTCCTGCCGCACTGCACTTGCCATGCCCCCGAAAGCAATGACGGCTCCGGCGCAGGAATGCCACGCCGAAGCCGCCGGGGGGTACCTTCGATCCAATCCTTTCAGCGTGCCTCGCGTCCCGGAAGGGGTCCGATGCGCGCGGTCTGAAAGGATCACACCGGAGATGCTGCTGTTTCAGGCGCGCAGCTTGGGTTCGAGCTTCGCCTCCAGCTTGAGGCGCACCGCTTCTGCCGCGTGGCGCGCGCCCAGTTTGGTCATCATGTTGGCGCGGTGAATTTCCACTGTCCGGGGGCTGATGTCGAGTTCACGCGCAATCGCCTTGTTGCTGCTGCCTTCAGCCAGCCAGTCGAGCACTTCACGTTCCCGCGCCGAAAGCGTCGAGATGCGGTCGCGCGCCTCGATCATGCGGCGACGGGCGGCGCCGAACTGTTCGGCCTCCTTCTCGATCCGCGCAAGGCAGCGGGTGAAGCGTTCGGGATCAAGCGGCAGGGCGAGGTAATCGAGCGCGCCTGCCTTGATCGCTTCAACGATGCGGCCCGGACGCGGCTGCACATCGACCGCAATCAGGGGCAGCCAGATGCCCAGCCGACCGAGCCGTTCGAGGATCATGCTCACGCCGCCATCTTCGGCTGTGTCACGGGCGATCACGATCCCGTCGCGCGGCGGGTGCATGGCGAGTTCCGACAAATCGCCGTAGACTTCGCAATGGTGGCCCATCGCAAAGCCGACCCGGGCGAGTTCGGCGCGCTGGCGCGTGCAGGAATCGATGAAGTGGAGGGAGGCTTTGCGTGTCATGACACAATGTCTGCGCCAACCGCTTACGGGTTTCACGCAAGAGCGCCGCCAATCCGGAGGATTTACAATCACGCAACAAGTTTAATTATATGAAATATAATACTTATTTATCTCCGTAACGGAGACATAAGGTTAATCGCCTAGGCATCTTCGCTGAAACGATAGGGCGGCAGCGAATGGAAGGCTGATCGCAGCGCATTCCCCCAACCCGATGAAATCGTGTCAAAATAGGGGTCATCCGCAGTCACCCGGTGTTCGTGCGTGGGGGCAAAGCCATCCTTGGCGATCACCAGCAGATCAAGCGGCAGGCCGACCGACAGGTTCGCCTTCAGAGTGGAATCGAAACTGACCATCAGCAGCTTGACCGCATCCTCGAAGCTCATCGACTTGTCGTAACCGCGGATCAGGATCGGACGGCCATACTTGGTCTCACCGATCTGGAAGAACGGGGTGTCCCAGCTCGCCTCGATGAAATTGCCTTCGGGATAGATCATGAACAGGCGCGGCTGCATCCCCGCGATCTGCCCGGCAACGATCATGGTCGCAGTAAAGCGCCCCTTGCCGCCATCGCCATTGGCGCTTTGCACATCCTCGATGGTGGAGCGCAGCAGACGGCCGATTTCGGTGGCGACCTGAAACATGGTCGGCCCCTTCAGCAGCGTGTTGTCCCGCTCCGCCGGAGCCTTGGTACGTTCTTCCAGCTGGCTGATGACGGCCTGCGTGGTCGCAAGATTGCCTGCGGTCATTACCGCGATCATGCGCTCGCCCGGCACCTGCCAGTGGAACAGCTTGCGGAAGGTGGAGATGTTGTCGACGCCCGAATTGGTGCGCGTGTCGCTCATCAGCACGAGGCCTTTGTCGAGCACCATGCCAACGCAATAGGTCATGCCATCATCCTCTCTGTCCGCGTCGTCGCGTGGACGCCTGCCCTAGCGCCAGACAGTCGCGCTGGCAAAGCCGTGCTTAGGCAGGCTTGCGGTTATTGTTCCTGCTGATGTTGCTGCTGGCTCTGACCGCCCGAAGCGACAGCCACCCCCACCGTCAGCATTTCCTCGGCCGCGCCGATGCTGATGCCGGTGATGGGCGCGGCGTCGCGATAGTCGCTCCCCGTTGCCACACGGACATAGCGTGGGTCAGGACAGATCCCGTTTGAGACATCGAACCCGACCCAGCCCAACCCCTCGACATGGGCCTCGGCCCAGGCATGGGTGGCTTCCTGTTCGATGCGGTCGTCCATCATCAGATAGCCGCTCACATAGCGCGCCGGAATGCCGCTCGCCCGTGCCGCGCCGATAAAGACATGGGCGTGATCCTGACACACCCCATAGCCGTGCTGGACCGCTTCCTCGGCCGTGGTGGCGGTATGGGTGCGCCCGGTTTCATAGGTCACTCGCTCGCGGATCAGACCCGACAAGGCGTGGAGAAAATCAAGCGGCGCATCCGCCACCCCGCCTGTGCCGCTACCCTGAACCTCGCGCAGCATCGCCCGCAACCGTGTACCGGGACGGGTCAGCGGAGTCTGCCGCAGAAAACTCCACAGGGGCAGGTGTCCCGAATGGCGGCCGATGACGCCCGCATTATCCTCCGTCTCGACCACGCCTTCACAGGTCACCGTCACCTCGCGTGCGCCGGGGGTCAGGCCGATCAGGGTGACGTGGTTGAAGTGCTGATCATCGTACTGAAGCTCGGCATGGGCGTTGTCGAAGGTCATGCGCCATTCGCGGATGCGCTGGCCCTGCGTTTCCTTGGGTGTCAGCCGCAGGCGCTGGAGCGCATGGACCACCGGCTGGGTGAAGGCATAGTGGGTCGTATGCCGGATCGAGAGGGTCAGGGTGCTCATTCGTAGAACCGGTAATCCTCGGCAATGGCCTGCGAGATCGCCGCGTTGCGGGCGAGGAAATCGACCAGGAATTCGTGCAGACCCTGATCGAAGATCTGATCGACGCTGAGATGGCTGATGCGGGTGTCGGCATCGTGCATCAGCGCATTGGAACGTCCTTCCACGCCGTGCATCCGCGCCAGCGCGGCCAAGGTTTCGCGCAAGGCATTGCGGCAGAAGGCCAGAGAGCGCGGGAAGCGGTCATCCAGCACCACGAATTCGACGATCCCGCGCGCCTCGATCTTCCCGGCGTTGAGCCAGCTATAGACCCGCGCGCCCGCGACTGATCGCAGCACCTGTTCCCACTGTCCGGTATCAAGGCTCGATCCGACATAGGACAGGGATGGCAGCAGGATGAAATACTTCATGTCGAGGATGCGCGCCGTACTGTCGGCACGTTCGATGAAGGTACCCGCACGGCTGAAATGGTAGCCCTCGTCGCGCAGGATCGATCCGTCGAATGCACCGTGAACCTGAGTGCCGGCGCGCCGGATCGCGCCCAGCACCTCGCCCACCATCGTCTGGCCCACGGGCCGCGCGAGCAGCGTGTCGAGCTTCATCCAGTTGTCGTTGACCGCCTCCCACACGTCAGAGGAAATGTTGATCCGCGCCGCCGCGCGCATTGCTGCGCACCGCGCCGAACATGGCGCGGATATTGCCGGGATTGGATGGCCCGCGCAGCACGAAGTTCCACACCGACAGCCCATCATAGCTGTCATGCGCGGCTTCGAACGGCTGTTGCAGGCCAAGCGTCGCTATGACCGAACGCCATTCGGCCTCGGCCGTCACCAGATCGCGGGTCAGCGCCATGCGCAACGCGGCTTCCAGAAGGCGGGCGGTGTTTTCGGCCCGCTCAAGATAGCGGAACATCCAGAACAGGCTGTTGGCGGTGCGGCCTAGCATGGTGTCTCGTTCCCCATCCTAGTCCTTGAGTACCCAGGTGTCCTTGGTGCCGCCCCCTTGCGAGGAATTGACCACCAGCGACCCCTTCTTGAGCGCGACGCGCGTCAGGCCGCCCGGCGTGATGTCGATCCCCTCGGGGCTGACAAGCACGAAGGGGCGCAAGTCGACATGGCGCGGCACCAGCCCCTTTGCGGTGTAGATCGGGCAGGTCGACAGGGCGAGCGTGGGCTGGGCGATGTAGTTTTCAGGGCGCGCAACCAGCTTTGCGCGGAACGCCGCAATCTCGCGTTTTGATGCGGTCGGCCCGATCAGCATGCCATAGCCGCCCGATCCGTGGACTTCCTTCACCACCAGGTCGGCCAGATTGTCGAGCACATAGGCAAGGCTGTCCCTGTCGGCGCAGCGCCAGGTCTGGACATTGGGCAGCAGCGGCTTTTCGCCGGTGTAGAATTCGACGATCTCGGGCATGAAGGAATAGATCGCCTTGTCGTCCGAAATGCCCGTCCCCGGCGCATTGGCGATGGTGATCCCCCCCGCGCGGTACACATCCATGATCCCCGGCACGCCCAGCGCGGAATCGGGATTGAAGGTAAGCGGATCGAGGAAATCGTCATCGACCCTGCGGTAAAGCACGTCGATCGGCTTGTAACCGCGCGTGGTGCGCATCTGCACCCTGCCCCCGGTGACCCGCAGATCGCTGCCTTCAACCAGCTCCGCTCCCATCTGATCGGCGAGGAAGGCGTGTTCGAAATAGGCGGAATTGTAGATCCCCGGCGTCAGCACCGCGACGGTCGGCTTGCCGCCGGTGAAGGCGGGCGGGACACAGGCGGCAAGGCTGCGGGCGAGGCGGCGCGGGTAGTTCGACACGCTCTCCACCGCGATCCGGCTGAAGAGATCGGGGAACATCCCCATCATCGTCTCACGGTTTTCGAGCATGTAGGACACGCCCGACGGCGTGCGGGCATTGTCTTCCAGCACGAAGAATTCGTTCGGCCCGGTGCGCACGAGGTCGATCCCGACGATGTGGGTGTAGATACCGCCCGGCGGCGTAAAGCCGACCATGTTGGCAAGCCAGGCGTCGTTGCTGCGCAGCAGGCGTTCGGGAAGGCGCCCGGCGCGCACGATTTCCTGCCGGTGGTAGAGATCATAGAGGAAGGAATTGAGGGCCCGCACCCGCTGCTCGATGCCGCGTGACAGCTTTCGCCATTCGGCTGCGGTGATGATGCGCGGCACCATGTCGAAGGGAATGAGGCGTTCCTCCGCCTCGTTCTCGCCATAGACGTTGAAGGTGATGCCGGTGCGGCGGAAGGTATCATCCGCCTCGCGGTTCTTGCGGCGCATCAACTCAGCGGGCTGTTCACCATACCAGCGGCAGTACTCGGCATAGGCCGGGCGTGTGCCCCCCTCACCATCGTACATCTCGTCGAAAGTGCCGCCTTGCCCCTGCATCAACCCCCGCATCATTGTTAGGTGCAATGCAGCAATCTAGCGCCGCTTTCGTAAAAGAAAAGCGTCAGGATGACGTGGCGCAATAATGCTGCGAGCGCCGGTTCAGGCGCGCGTGGTTTCAAGCTCCCGCAGCACCGTCGTTATCACGCCGGGGTCATAGGTGAAGCCGATATGGGTGCAGCGCATGGCAATTGCGCGGTCGCGTTCGCCCGGACGGCCCGCCGCACAGCGCGGAGCGATGGCGCCGTCATTGGCACTCCACAGCGCGACCGTCTCAACCGGCGGCTTGGCGGCGAGATCTGCCTCAATCGGGGGTGCATCGACCGAATGGCCGGTGATGAACTGGTAGGCGCGCCAGACGTTATTGGCGCGGGGGCTACCGCTGAAGGGCGAGCCCATGGTGATGACCTTGGCCACCGCCTGCGGCTGCCGCTTGGCCAGCTCCCGCGCGAATAGCCCGCCCAGGCTCCAGCCAAGCAGCACGACCGGTCGTCCGTGGCGGGCGTGCAGATCGGCAAGCCGCGCTTCAAGCAGCGCAAAGCGTTCCTCGTCCGCGCCCCAGTTGAAGCCGAGGCCCCATCGCTTGGTACGGTGGCCGGCGGCCTCCAGCGCCTGCGCCAGATAGCGCATCCGCACCGGATGGGTGGCAAAGCCGGGCAGGATCATCACCATCTGCGGATTATGGCTGGCGGCAATCTCTATCTTGCGCCGCCGACGCCGGATCGGTTCCAGCAGCGCCTGCGCCTCGCCCAACACTCGCACCAGCCTGGGCTTGCCGGCTTCGAATTCCTGCGGGATTTCTTCGCGTGCCAGCGCAACGCGCCGGGCAAATTCGCTCTGCGCATAGGCCTGCTGCGCCTGCGCGCCCGCTGCCACAAGGACGGCAGGCAACCGCGGCAGTTCAGGAAGGCGAGGGGAAAGGGCCATGCCCTGTCTCAAGCCACATTCCCGATGAACATTCAATGAAGTGTAACGCGCGTAACAAATCCGACATAATTCAACGCGCGCTCATGGGGCGGCTACTTCACCTTGCAGTCGCCGATCCGCTCATGCTTGGCGGCAAAGCTCATCGTGCCTTCGCCCGCGCCGTCGAAATTCATTGCCATCTTGGCGGTGAAGTCGGACGTGGTGGGGGTGGCAGTGCCAGCCATCTCCATCCGTGCCGTGCCTTCAGGGGTCTTGCATACCATCACCGCATCGATCTCTCCGCCCGCGAGCCTGAAGCGTTCATAGCTGCATTCGCCGTTCTGCCCGCGCTTCATCATTTCCTCATAGCCCTTGGCAACATCTTCCTCGGTGAGGCAGTATTCGCTCGTCGTCGTCAGCCCTGCGCCATGCCCGGCCATTTCGGGCGGCATTCCGGGGATTTCGATCCCGGTCATGGTGATCGTCGCCTTGTACAGCCCCGGTTCGGGCCTGAGCCCCTGCGCCTCGGCTTGTTTGGCCGCTTCCTTGATGCTGACCTCGCCGTTGCCATCGGCGTCCGCATCATTGCTGGCCGAACACCCCGCCATCAGCGCCGCGCCGGCCGCTGCCATGATGATCCGCTTCATCCCGTAATCTCCTGATCGCGGGCCAGCCCCGTAAACAGCGGCCCCGTGAACACCAGCATAGCGCATTCCGGCAAGATTGCGCAGCCCTTCACAAGCAGCCCTGCACACCGCATATGCCACTGCATGGCCGAACTCGTGATCCGCCGCGGACTGGACGAGCCCGAAACGGGCGCCGATTTCGTCCCGCACCGCCCCGCCCGCCCCGACAAGTCGATGGGCGGCATCCCGTTCAAGCTGGTGTCGGACTATGAACCGGCAGGCGATCAGCCGAGCGCGATTGCCGAGCTTTGCGAAGGCGCGCTGGCGGGCGAGAAGACGCAGGTGCTGCTGGGCGTCACCGGATCGGGCAAGACCTTCACCATGGCCAAGGTGATCGAAACCCTCCAGCGCCCCGCCCTGATCCTTGCCCCGAACAAGATCCTCGCCGCGCAATTATACGGGGAATTCAAGAGCTTCTTCCCTGATAACGCAGTCGAGTACTTCGTCTCCTACTACGATTACTACCAGCCCGAAGCCTACGTCCCGCGCTCGGATACCTATATCGAGAAGGAAAGCTCGGTGAACGAGGCAATCGACCGGATGCGCCACTCGGCCACCCGGGCGCTGCTCGAACGCGATGACGTGATCATCGTCGCCTCGGTTTCGTGCCTCTACGGCATCGGGTCGGTCGAGACGTACTCAGCGATGATCTTCGACATCAAGGTGGGCGAAGTGGTCGACCAGCGCGAGTTGATCCGCAAGCTGGTCGCGCTGCAATACAAGAGGAACGACGCCGCCTTCACCCGCGGCTGTTTCCGGGTGCGCGGCGACAGCCTCGAAATCTTCCCCTCGCACTACGAGGACATGGCCTGGCGCGTGTCGTTCTTCGGCGACGAGATCGAGGCGATCAGCGAATTCGATCCGCTCACCGGCACCAAGGGCGCCGCGCTGGAGAAGGTGCGGGTTTATGCCAATTCGCACTATGTCACGCCCGGCCCAACGATGAAACAGGCCGCCGACGCCATCAAGTTCGAGCTTGAGGAACGGCTCAAGGAGCTGGAGGCCGAGGGCAAATTGCTCGAACGCCAGAGGCTGGAACAGCGCACGCATTTCGATCTGGAGATGATCGCAGCGACGGGCAGCTGCGCAGGCATTGAGAACTACTCGCGCTTCCTCACCGGCCGCCTGCCCGGCGAACCCCCGCCGACCCTGTTCGAATACCTGCCCGAAAACGCGCTTCTGTTTGTCGATGAAAGCCACCAGACCGTGCCGCAGATCGGCGCGATGGCGCGCGGGGACCACCGCCGCAAGCTGACGCTGGCCGAATACGGCTTCCGCCTGCCGAGCTGTATCGACAACCGGCCCTTGCGCTTCAACGAATGGGATGCGATGCGCCCGCAGACTTTCGCGGTCAGCGCCACGCCCGGCGGCTGGGAAATGGAGCAGACCGGCGGGGTCTTTGCCGAACAGGTGATCCGCCCCACCGGCCTGATCGACCCGCCGGTCGAAATCCGCCCCGTCGAGGATCAGGTGCAGGACTGCATCACCGAGTGCAAGGCGACCGCCGCCAAGGGCTACCGCACGCTCGTCACCACCCTGACCAAGCGCATGGCCGAGGACTTGACCGAATTCATGCACGAGGCGGGCGTGCGGGTGCGCTACATGCACTCCGACGTCGAGACGCTCGAGCGCATCGAGCTGATCCGCGACCTCAGGCTCGGGGTCTATGACGTGCTGGTCGGCATCAACCTGCTGCGCGAAGGCCTCGACATTCCCGAATGCGGGCTGGTGTGCATCCTCGATGCCGACAAGGAAGGCTTCCTGCGCAGTGAAACGTCGCTCATCCAGACCATCGGCCGCGCCGCGCGCAATGTCGATGGCCGGGTGATCCTTTACGCCGACCGCATCACCGGCTCGATGGAACGCGCGCTCGCCGAAACCGACCGCCGCCGCGCCAAGCAGCAGGCCTTCAACGAGGAACACGGCATCACGCCGCAAACCATCAAGCGCAACATCCACGACATCGTCGCCCACACCGCCTCGCGGGATGGCGTAGTGGTCGATACCGGCGACGAGGAGCGCAACAACCTCGTCGGACACAACCTCCGTTCCTACATCGAAGACCTCGAAAAGCGCATGCGCGAGGCGGCGGCGAACCTCGAATTCGAGGAAGCCGGACGCCTGCGCGACGAGATCCGGCGGCTGGAGGCGGACGAGTTGGGTTTGCCCGACGGGGCCTCAAGCAGCGGAGCGGTAGGCCAACAAAAACGCACGCCGATCGTGGGCCGCTCGAACGAAGGCAAGCCGGGGACGCGCAAGACCCGGTATGGCAAGACGCGCTACAAGCGGATGGGTGGGAAGCCCTAGGCGCGCCCCTTGAACGCGGGCGTTAACCCTGCCACTTCCCTCTCCCCATGAACGTCCGATTCCTTGGCCTGCTGGCCGCCGCCAGCGCCCTCGCCCTGACCGCACCGACCACCGCGCAGGATGCACCCACAAAGGCCGAGGCGTCCGCGCCCGAGCGGCAGGTGCGCAGCCGCGATCTCGCCGGCACCTTCGGCGGGCAGCGCGTCGCCTATCGTGCGACAATGGCCGACACGATCCTCACCGACGATGCGGGTAAGGCCGAGGCGGTGATCGTCACCACCTCCTATGTGAAGACCCCGGCCGATCCCTCGCGCCCGGTGTTCTTCATCTACAATGGCGGCCCCGGCTCGGGCTCGGTGTGGCTCCAGATGGGCGCCTTCGGGCCGAAGCGCGTCGCGATCCCCTCCGACGCGAAGGACGACGGCGCGCCGCCCTATCCGCTGCTCGACAACCCCGACAGCCTGCTCGACGTCGCCGATCTCGTCTTCATCGACCCGCCCGGCACCGGCTTCAGCTATCTGACGCCCGGCACCGATCCCAAGAAGTATTACGGCCTGAGGCAGGATGGCCGCGCCGTCGCCGACGTCATCCGGCGCTGGATCAACGACAATGGCCGCTGGTCGAGCCCCAAATATCTCGGCGGCGAAAGCTACGGCACCAGCCGCACCGCGATGGTGGTCGATGAACTCGAAGGCGGCACCTACAACGATGTCGGCCTCAACGGGCTGATCCTGATTTCCACCATTCTCGATTTCGCGGGCCGCGAGCCCACGCCGGGAAACGAGATGGCCTATGTCGTTACCCTGCCCAACATGGCGGCGGCGGCCTATTATCACGGCAAGGTCGAAGCGCCTTCGGTCGAGGCGATTGCCGAGGAAGCGCGCCGCTTTGCCATCGGGCCTTTCGCCTCGGCGCTGCTCAAGGGGCAGGATCTGCCGCAGGCCGAGCGCGAGGCCGTGCGCCGCGAACTCTCCCGCCTCACCGGCCTTTCCGAGGAATATCTCGAACAGGCCAACCTGCGCGTCACTGATCAGCGGTTCTACAAGGAGCTGCTGCGCGACCGCGGGCTCACCATCGGCAGGCTCGACGCACGCTACACCGGCACGGATTACGACAACGCGGGCGAAACCCCGGATGCCGACCCGAGCTTCTACGGGATCGACGCCGGCTATACCGCCGCGATCAACCAGTGGGCGCGCGAAACGCTGGGCTACACCACTGATCGGCAATACATGTCGATCGGCAATGTCGGCGGGCAGTGGGACTGGTCGCTCGGCAGCGGCTGGGGGCGCAATGCCTATCTCAACATCGCCCCGCTGGTGGGCAAGGCGATGCGCCAGAACTCAGGCCTCAGGGTGTTCAACGCACAAGGCTGGTACGATTTCGCCACGCCCTTCTTCGGCGCGGAATATTCGCTGAAGCGCACCGGCATTCCGCAGGACCGGATCACCTGGAAATATTACGATGCGGGCCACATGATGTATATCCGCGACGAGGACCGCGCCAAGCTTTCCGCTGATATCCGCGCTTTCATTCGCGCCCGATGAAGGCCCGGACGCTTCTGGTCCTTGCGGCGCTCGCGGGCGGGGCGGCAGGTTGTAAGCCGCCGCCCACCGATGCTGCCGTGGCGCGCGTTTCCCTGCTCACGGCAAGCGGGCCTTCTGCGCCCCTGCCCTCGCCCGACACGACCTTGGCGGCATGGACCAGCACGGCCAATCCGCTGCGCCTTGTCTATGGCGAGCCGGGCAAGCCGGTGCTGGTGGCGCTGGAATGCATCGCTCCGGCAACGCCCGAGGCGCAGTTGAGGATCACCCGCCACGCCCCGGCTGATGAGGGCGCGGGCGCGCTGCTGGCGCTGATCGGCAATGGCAGGATCGGACGCTTCCCCGTCGATGCCACCGATTTCGGCGGGCGCGCGCTATGGCAGGGCGAGGTTTCCGCGCTTCTGCCCGAATGGGACGCATTGAAACCCGAACGCGAGGCGACCGTCACGGTGCCGGGCGCGGGGCTGGTGAAGCTTAATCCGAGCCCGCTGCCGATGCAGCTGGTGGAGGCGTGCCGGGGGGAGCCTGACGCGCGCGATCTTCCAGCAACTCCGGCGTAAGCACCTGCGGCAATTGCTCTGCGGCAACGGCTCGCGGTGCATACCACAGGTAAAGCGGCACGCCCGCCGCACCCTGTTCGGTCAGGAAGGCAGTGATCGCCGGATCACGCACCGTCCAGTCGCCCACCATCGTCACCACGCCCGCATCCTCGAAAGCATCGCGCACACTTTCCCGCTCGATCGCAGCGGCTTCATTGACCTTGCAAGTGACGCACCAATCGGCGGTGAACCACACGAACACCGGCTTGCCTGAGGCCCGTGCTTCGGCAAGGGCATCGCGGCTGAAGGCGAGAGGCTTGTGAATGCTCGCCTTGGCCTGCGCGCTCCTCGCTTCGTAGACCGAAGGCAGGCCAATCGCGGCAAAGGCGATGAACGGCGCGGCGACAAGGCCGAAGGCGGGCCAGGCCAGCTTGCCCTTGCGCTGCAGCCTGCCGACCACCAGCAGCGCCAGCACCACGCCCGCCACCAGCAGCAGCGCGATCAGGCCAAAGGGCCGCCCACCCAGCTGCACCGTCAGCCACAGCAGGGCCAGCGCGGTGAGGCCCATCGGGATCGCCATGATCCGCCGGAACCGCTCCATCCACGCGCCGGGTCGCGGCAGCATACGGCGCAAGGGCGGGATGAAGCCGAGCAACAGAAACGGCAGCGCCAGGCCCAGCCCCAGCAATGCGAACAGCAGCAGAGCCTGCGGTGTCGGCAACAATAGCGCAGCCCCCAAAGCCGCCGCCATGAAGGGGCCAGTACAAGGCGTGGCGACGAAGGCCGCCAGCAGCCCGGTCGCGAAAGCCCCGGCGCGCTCTCCCCCCATGCTGACCGAGACCGCAGGCAAATCGAACAATCCGGCAAAGTTGGCGGTAATCGCGGCGGCCAGCACCAGCAGGGCGACGACCACGCCCGGCTCCTGCAACTGGAACGCCCAGCCCACCTGCTCTCCCGCCGCCCGCAGGGCCAGCAGCAACGCGCCCAGCGCCGTGCAGGCAAGCACCACCCCTGCCGTATAGGCCAGCCCCTCGGCCCGCGCTTTCGCCTCTCTCGCCCCGGCCCGTGCGAGTGTCAGCGCCTTCAGGCTCAGGATCGGAAAGACGCAGGGCATGATGTTGAGCAGCAGGCCCCCGGCCAGCGCGCCGAGAATCAGCGTCCACAGCGGCGGGGTAGCGGCCGCCTTCGGCCCGGCGATCAGCTCTCCGCCGGTCGGCACTGCGCCGCGCTCCGCCGCAAACCGCACCCCGGCGCCATCGCCAAAGGCGAGCATCCCGGATACCACATCCGCCTTGCCCGTGCCGAACCGGTCGAGCGGAATCTCGGCCACCAGCACATCGCCCGCACGGCGGAAGGTCTGCTGCGCGGCGTAAGCGACGAGCCGTTCGTTGGCGATGAAGACATGCGGATCGCTCAGCGCCACGCCTGCGGGAAGCGGGATGCCGATACGGATGGTGCGTCCCCGGATCGCAAAGCTGGCTTTGGCGTCCAGCAAGGGTGCGACCTCAGCCCGCCAGCGCGCGAAATCACCGCCGTCGACGCCGCGCAGCACCGCATCTTGCGGCACGCAGATCTGATCGGTGCAGGCGAGGTATTCGACATGGCCGGTAACCGACGTGGCCCCGCGCTCCTTCAGGCTCGGCCCCGGAACGACCGGCACCAGCACGGTGTAAGGCCCTTCATAGATGTGGTTCATCAGCCCGCTGATCGTCAGGCGCTGCGGCACCGGATAGCGCGGCTCGCCCATCTCCCAATCGGGCGGAAGATCAAGCGTCAGGCGCATCCCCTGCCCCGCATCGCCGGGGTTCGACCAATAGCCATGCCATTCGCGCGATTTGGGCGTGAAACGCAGCGCCAGCAGCCATTCGCGTCCTTCTGCCGGAGCGCCATCGGCAAACAGGCTCACCGCGATATTGTCGTCCCCGTACAGCGCCTTGCGCTCGGCAGTCTGGGCATGGGCCACGCCTGCCAGCAACGCACTTGCGACAAGCGCAAGCCAGCATGCAAGCAATTGTCGGACAGGATGCGGGAAGGTTCTTGCGCGGGACACGGCCAACCCTCTAGGCTCACGCGACAACTGACGCAATCGGAGCCGACACGGTGACAGCCACTTCCCATGAAACCCGCGATCTGGTGATCCTAGGCGGAGGGCTGGTCGGCATGACACTGGCGCTGGCTGCAGCAAAGAAGGGCATTTCCAGCCACGTGATCGACCGCGCCGACCCGGCGGAACTCACCGCCGAAGGCTTCGACGACCGTGCGACCGCGATCTCGACCGCGAGCTGGCACCTGTTCGAGAATATCGGCATTGCCGAGGGTCTGGAACAATTCGCCTGCGATATTGCGGCCATCGCGGTGACCGATCAGAACAAGCCCGGCCGGCTCGATTTCGTCCCTGGCGAGGGTGACGGCACGCTCGGGCGGATGTTCCCCAACCGCCGCCTGCGCCTCGCGCTGTTCGAGGCTGCGGCGAAGGAGCCGCTGATCGAATGGACGTCGCTCGCCACAGTGGTGGAACGCCAGCGCAGCGAATATGGCGTCGCCGCCGTGCTGGCCGACGGGCGCAAGTTCAAGGGCCGCCTGATGATCGCCGCCGAGGGGCGCCAGTCGCCGACGCGCGATTCCGCCGGCATCTCGATCGCCAAGTGGGATTACAAGCACCGCGCGATCATCGCCGGGCTGACCCATGAAAAGCCGCACGGCAATGTCGCATGGGAGATCTTCTACCCTGCCGGGCCGTTCGCGCTGCTGCCGCTGAACGACGATGCGGACGGCACCCACCGATCCTCGCTGGTGTGGACCGTGTCGGAAGCGGACGCGGCGGGCGTCACCAAGCTGGGCGATCGCGCATTTCTGGCCGAGGTCGAAAAGCGCATGGGCGGCGTGCTGGGCAAGGTGTTGAGCGTCGGACACCGCTCGTCCTACCCGCTGGGCTTCCACCACACGGCCAAGATCACCGCAGAACGCCTCGCCCTGATCGGGGATTCTGCCCATGGCATCCATCCCATCGCCGGGCAGGGTTTGAACCTTGGCCTGCGCGATGTCGGCGCGCTGGTCGAAGTGCTGGCGGACGGGGCGCGGCTCGGGCTTGATCCGGGCGACCCGGAATTGCTCAAGCGTTACGAGACATGGCGCGGGCTCGACAGCTTCATGGTGGCACTGGCGACCGACGGCCTCACCCGCCTGTTCGGCGTTCCCGGCAAGACGGCGAGCGCCGTGCGGCGGCTCGGCATGGCGGCAGTGCAGCGCACGCCGATGCTCAAGCAGTTCTTCATGGACGAGGCGCGCGGGGTATCGGGGGATCTGCCGGAATTGCTGCGGGGGTGAACAATTCCGATTTCCCCGTCACCCCCGCGAAAGCTAGGGTGACGGATGCCGCTAAGGCCGCACCAGCGGGCTCAATTGCCGCACCGGGTTGCCCGCCCCGTCGCGCAATCCGCGCTGATCGAGCACGGCGGCGGTCTCGATCACTTCCAGCGCCTCCATCGCCTTGCGATAGCGTTCCGCATCCTTGATCCATGCCTCGGCCTTGGCGGCGCCGGGCATTCCCTTCACCTCGTCGATCGCGGCGCGATAACGCCCCTGTTCGAGCGCCCAGCGCGCGCGCTCAAGGCGACGTTGCGGCTGGGGCGAGGGGGTGCTTTCACGACGGAACACGAACAGCTGGCTCAATTCACGCTGGAACACGTCCCATGACGGCCCCTCACTGGTTTCACGCAGCTGCGGTCCGAGCCCTTCCAGTCGTGCCACGAGACTATCGAGCCGGATCGGATCGCGCGAGAATTCGATGATGGTGCTTACCGCATTGGGCCACTGATCGCCAAAGCGCAGACGCAGCTGATCCGACAGGTAGCCAAGCTCCGCCCCGCGTTCGACCGCGCGGCGCGTGGCGAAAGCAATCAGCAGGCTTTCCGCGCGCGCAGCATTTCCGGCAGCGGCCTGTGCCTGAAGATCGAGCTGGGTGAGCCGCTGTTCGGCGGCCGCAAGCCGCTGATCGAGCCCGCCCTGCTGTTCGGCAACGCGCTCCACCGCTTGCTCGGTCGCGGCGCGCGGTGTGGGACTAGCCGTCAGTCCGGCACTGGGCGTAGCAGCAGGCTCAAGCGCGCGTTCACCCCCGCCGCCTTCGGCTCCGGCCACCGTCTCGACATCCGGCGCAGCCATGCGACCAGGCTGAAGATTGTACCACATCACCCAGCCGACCAGCACGCCCCCGGCGATGAAAGCCGCCAACGCGGCCAGCAGCATCGCCCGCCCGGACGGCGGCTTGCGGCGCGAGCCATATTGCGATGCACCCGGTTGCCCAGCTTGCGTAGCCATTCTGTTCCGTTCTGCGACCCTGTCTGCCTGATCCCCCGTTGCCGCACTTACGGCTGTCAGGAGGGGACAACGGGATTGAAGCGCGGGTTCTGACACAAGTCCAGCACCATTTCCAGCAAGGCTGTCTCGTCAGGCCGGACTGCGGTGTGGACAGCGCCCCAGCCGCCCCCGGCAGCATCAGCAATGCGCGGGCCGAGCGCGGCGAGCGCGATGCTGCGGCGGGTCAGCGCCAGCCGGTCGCATTCGGCAGCAAAGTGGCGCGCGGTGGCGGCGGAGTGGAGCAGCACCAGCGCCTTGCCCGAAGCGAGCAGGGGCATGGCCGGATCAAGCGGCAGGCTGACGCTGCGATAGGCGATCACCTCATCGAAGGTGACGCCCGGCGGAGGCTTAAGCTCAATGCGTTCCTCGCCTGCGATGCGCAGCAGATTTGTGGGGCCGGAGATCGCGTCTAGCACGCCCTGAAGTCCCCCGCTCCCCACCATGGCGAGAGTAAACCCCGCCGCGCGGGCGGCAGCTGCGGTCGCCTCGCCGACGGCGTAAACGGGTTTGTCAGCAAGCCGGGCGAGGCCATTGCCGCCGTGCAGGATCGCATTGGCGCTGCCGATCAGCAGGCCGTCATAAGCCCCCGGATCAGGGCAATCCCATGCCACCGTTCGGATTTCCGACAAGGCATGACCCGTGATCGCAAGCCCTGCCGCGCGGGCCTTTTCCAGCGTCGCGGCAAGGCCCGGTTCGGGCCTGAGCGCGAGGCAGTGGAAGCTCACCTTGCGGCCCGGAAATGCGGCGCGATGCCTGGCGTGGCGCGGGCGAGCAGATTGGCGGCCAAAGCCCTGACCGGCGCATGATCGCCGGGAACAAAACTGGCGCTCCCCTCGATCCGTTCGGAGCCATCAGGGCTGAACAGCGCAGCGCGCATGGTGCATTCGCCCTCCTCCAACTCGCACAGCACCGCGACCGGAGAATGGCAGGTGCCACCCAGTTCAGCGAGCAAGGCACGTTCAGCCTCAAGCTCCGCCCGGGTGGGCGCATGGTTGATGGCGGCGAGCAAGGCGGTGGTGACGGCATCATCGGCACGGCATTCGATCGCGATCACGCCCTGCGCAGCGGCGGGGATCCATTCGTCCTTGTCCAGCGGATGGCCGACGCCCGACTGATCCAGCCGCTCAAGCCCGGCGGCAGCAAGGAAAGTCACGTCAGCCTCGCCCTCTGCCAGTTTCTTGAGGCGCGTGGCGACATTGCCGCGAAAGGTCACGACCTTGCAATCGGGGCGCAGGTTCAGCAGCTGCGAAGCGCGCCGGGGTGCGCTGGTGCCAACGACCGCGCCCTGCGGGATCGCGGCGATGCTTGCCGCCCCCACCAGACAATCGCGCCGGTCGGCACGCGGGAGGAAGGCGGGGAAGTGGAATTCGGGCGGGCGGATCGTCTCGACATCCTTGGCCGAATGCACCGACAGGTCGATCCGCCCCTCGCCCAGCCATTGATCGAGCTCCTTGGTCCACAGCGCCTTGCCGCCGATTTCCGACAAGGGCCGGTCGAGCACCTTGTCGCCGCTGGCAAGAACGGGGACGAGTTCGACCTCGTCCTCGGCCCAGCCGTGGGCAGCGCACAGCCTTGCGCGGGTCTCGTAAGCCTGGGCCATCGCCAGCGGAGAATTGCGGGTGCCGAGGCGAAGTCTCGGGCTGCGTTTGGATGCTTCGTTCATAGCTGTGCTTGCTCTAGCCTTCACAAAGACTAGATGGAAGCCGGATGGGATCGGCAACGCACACCTCTGACAGCCAACTTGCGCCCCCGCTGGTGCTGGGCATCGAATCAAGCTGCGATGAAACCGCGGTCGCGCTGGTGCGCGGCGACGGGACGATCGTCGCGCAGGCGATCGCCAGTCAGGAAGCCGAACACGCGCCCTATGGCGGCGTCGTCCCAGAAATCGCCGCGCGCGCCCATGCCGAACGGCTCGCCCCAATGCTGGAAAAGGTGATGGGCGAGGCGGGTGTAGCCCTTGATGAGGTGGACGCCATTGCTGCCACCGCCGGGCCGGGACTGATCGGCGGCGTGATGGTCGGCCTCGTCAGCGCCAAGGCGCTGGCAATGGCGTCAGGCAAGCCGCTGCTGGCGGTCAACCATCTGGAGGGCCACGCGCTGTCCCCCCGCCTTGCGGATCGCGACCTCGCCTTTCCCTATCTGCTGCTGCTGGTCTCGGGCGGGCATTGCCAGATCCTCGCCGTCGAGGGCGTGGGCCGCTACCGCCGCCTTGCCACCACCATCGACGATGCGCTGGGCGAGGCGTTCGACAAGACCGCCAAGATCCTCGGGCTCGGCTATCCCGGCGGGCCTGCGGTGGAGCGGCTGGCGCTGGAAGGTGACCCGAAGGCAGTGCCTCTGCCCCGGCCGCTCAAGGGATCAGCGGAACCGCATTTCTCCTTTGCCGGGCTCAAGAGCGCGGTGCTGCGGGCAGTCGAAAGCGGGGCGCACGCGCCCGCCGATATCGCCGCGAGTTTCCAGCAGGCGGCGGTGGAATGCCTGATCGACCGGCTGAAGCGTGCGCTTGAGACCGTCGGCCCCTTCCCCGCGCTGGTCGTTGCAGGCGGCGTTGCTGCGAACAAGACGGTGCGCGGCGCATTGGAAGCCCTCGCGGCCAGACATGGGATGCGCTTCACCGCGCCGCCGCTGGCACTTTGCACCGATAATGCCGCGATGATCGCCTGGGCCGGGTGCGAGCGGCTGGCGCTGGAAGGCGAAGGCTTTGCGGGCGACCCGCTCGATTTCATCGCAAGGCCGCGCTGGCCGCTCGACCCGGCGGCAGAGGTCGTGCGCGGCGCGGGAGTGAAGGCATGAGCCAGCGCAAGACCCTCGGCGTCATAGGCGCGGGCGCCTGGGGAACGGCGCTGGCGCAAATGCTCGCCTCTGACGGGCGCGAGGTGATCCTGTGGGCTTACGAGCCTGAGGTCGTCGCCGCGATCAACGCTGACCACCGCAACCCGCTCTACCTGCCGTCTGCCACCCTCGCGCCGACGATCCGCGCGACCGGCGAGCTTGCCGATCTGGCCACCATCGACACCGTGCTGGTCGTCACCCCGGCGCAGGTGCTGGGCAAGGTGCTGGGGGGCCTCGCGCATCCCCCGCGCGATTTGGTGCTGTGCTCCAAGGGGATCGAGGCGGGCAGCGGGCGCCTGATGAACGATGTCGCGCGCGAAGCCTCGCCCGGCAGCGCCATCGCCGTACTCTCCGGGCCGACCTTCGCCCATGAAGTCGCCGCCGGGCTGCCGACCGCGGTCACTCTGGCCTGCGAAGGCGGCGGGGAGCAGTGGGCGCGGCTTGCCCCGGCCATCGCGCGGCCTGCCTTCCGGCCCTATTATTCCGACGACGTGACCGGCGCGGAAATCGGCGGCGCAGTCAAGAACGTGCTGGCCATCGCCTGCGGCGTGGTCGAGGGCCTGGCGCTCGGCCAGAACGCCCGCGCGGCGCTGATCGCACGGGGCTTCAGCGAAATGACGCGCTTCGGCGAAGCCCTGGGAGCGCAGACCGAGACACTGGCGGGCCTGTGCGGTCTTGGGGATCTGGTGTTGACCTGTTCCAGCACCTCCAGTCGCAACTTCAGCCTCGGCAAGGCGCTCGGCGAAGGCGCATCCGCGGCCGACCTGATGGCTGACCGCCACACCGTGGCCGAGGGCGCCCATACCGCGCCGGTGCTTGCCGAACTGGCCGGTCAGCGCGGCATCGCCATGCCGATCGTTGCAGCGGTGAATGCGATCCTTGGCGGTGCCAATGCCCGCGCCGTGGTCGCCGAATTGCTCGCCCGCCCGCTCACTGCCGAGCTCGACAGTGATGCCAAGGACATCGAGGCGTGAGCCAGCCCCCCGCCACTCCTCCCGCTGCCGCCGCGCCAGACGACAGCGACGATCTCGCCACGCTGGCCAAGGGCGGACGCACCAACACGCTGGGCTTCGTGATCCGGCTGGTGGCGCGCATCCCGTTCCTCGTTATCGCCACCCGGCTTTACGGGGCCGAAGCGCTGGGCCGGTTTGCCTCGGCGCTGGTGCTGATCGAGATTGTCGCGCTGATCTGCTCGCTCGGCGAAAAGCGCGGGCTGGCGCAGCGCCTGTCCGAAGGTGCGGGCGAGAACCGGGCGGCGGAAACCAACCTTGTCTATGACGGTATCCTGCTGGCGCTGATCTATTCCGGCCTCGCCGCCGCGCTGCTGCTGGCGTTCCCCGAACCGATGTTTCCCAACGGGACGAACAGCGCATGGGACATCTGGCTGGTCGCCACCATCCCCGCCTTTGCCGTGACCGAGATCCTGCTCGCCGCGCAGGCCTATCGCTACGACATCGGCACCACGGTGCGCACCCGTGCGGTGGTGGAGCCCTGGACGATCTCGATCGGCGCCGGCGTATTCTTCTTCATCCCGGCGACCCGCGATGCGGGTCTGGCGCTGGCCTTCATCTCTTCGATCTTTGCCGGACTGCTGACCGCCTTGTGGCCGTTCCTGCGCACCTATGGCTTGCCCCGCAACTGGCAGCCCCAGGCCCGCGCGATGGCCGCCATGTCGGCGCGCGCCTTCCCGATTGTCGGGGCCGACGCCATCGAGCGCGGGACGCGGCTGCTCGATATCTTCATCCTCGGCCTGTTCGCGCCGCCGCAGGCGGTGGGGATCTATTATGCCGCGCAGCAGATCGCGAGTTTGCCGCAGAAGCTGAAAACCTCGTTCGAGCCGATCCTCTCGCCGGTCATCACCAAGAACCTCCGCATCGGCAACATGGAGGCCATCGCCGCGCAGGTGCGGCAGGTGGGCTTCTGGATCATCGCGGTGCAGCTCGGCATCGCGCTGGTGCTGGGCGTGCCGGGCGAGGCGGTGATGGGTCTGTGGGGGCCGGACTATGTGGCCGGCACCGCCGCACTGGCGTTTCTGCTCGCTGCCGAAGTCGCCGCTTCGATGGCGGTCGTGTCGGAAAGCGTGCTGGTCTATATCGCCCGCAAGCGCAATCTGGCGATTTCGGTGGGTGTGATCGCGCTGCAGGCGGGACTGACCATCGCCCTGATCGAACTCGCCGACGCCTACGGGCTGGGCAAGGGATATGAAGCGGCAGGCGCGGCGGGCGCACTGCTGATCGCGCTGGCGGTGTCGAGCCTCATCAAGGCGCTGCTGCTCAAGCATCTGCTGAAAGCGCCCGTATCGAACTGGCGCTGGGCGCTGGTCTATGCCGCAGCACCTGCAGTGGTGGTGGGCTACGCGTTCACCTGGCTGCCGGAATGGATGGAGCTGGTGATCGGCATCCCTGCCGTGCTGGCGACCTATGCCGCAGTGATCTGGCGGCGCGGCTTCGATGAGAATGACAAGGTGCTGTTTCGCAAGAATGTCGTCCCTGTGCATGACACGCCATCGGCCTGAGAGCATCTACAGCCCGCCATCGGAGGGGCTGCAAGGGCGACAGCACGCCCGCAGGTGCCCGTAGCGCAGTGAAGGGACAGCACCGAGGACGTGCCCGTGGAGGCGGGTACGCAAACAAGCCCTCGCGTTCAGTCGCTATTCACGGCCTGCGCCGGATTTCTGCCTGCCAGCGATTGATGCGGGGAGACAAGGTGATGCACGCGACGAGGCTGGCCGCAACTGCGGCACTGTGTGCGGTTCTGGCCGGATGCGCCGGCAAGGCGCCGGAAAAGCTGGCCGAGGCTCCTCCGCCACCGCCAACAGCCTATGTTCACGCCCCGGCGCTGGCCGTGACCGCATCGCGCACAAGCGAAGCGACGATGGCGGGCTATTCCATTCCGCCTGTCATGGTCGCCACCGATCCGGGCCGCGAACAATATGACGGCAAGGAAGTTTCACCCGTCAAGCTGACCAGCGCCGAGCCGGTCTCTACCTTCGCGGTCGATGTCGATACCGGGGCCTATGCCAATGCCCGCCGGTTCCTGTCGCAGGGGATGATGCCCCCGCAGGACGCGGTTCGTACCGAGGAGATGGTCAACTACTTCCGCTATGATTACGCCCGCCCCAAGGATGGCAGCCAGCCCTTTTCGGTGACGACCGATGTGGCAAAGACCCCGTGGAACGATGGCACCTATCTGATGCGCATCGGCCTGCGCGGTTATGATATCGACAGCGACGAACGCCCGCCTGCGAACCTCGTGTTCCTGATGGATGTCTCTGGGTCGATGAACGCGCCTGACAAGCTGCCACTGGTCAAGACTGCGCTTGCCGGGTTGGCGGGCGAATTGTCGCCGAAGGACAAGGTGTCGATCGTGGTCTATGCCGGCGCGGCAGGACTGGTGCTTGAACCCACCAGCGACACCCCGAAGATCAAGCGCGCGCTCGACGGCCTTTCGGCGGGCGGATCGACCGCGGGCGGCGCGGGGATCGAACTGGCCTATCGCATCGCCGAGGACAACTTCATCAAGGGCGGCGTCAACCGCGTCATCCTTGCCACCGACGGCGATTTCAATGTCGGCCTCTCGGACACCAAAGCGCTGATCGAAATGATCGAGAACAAGCGCGACAAGGGCATCACGCTGACCACGCTGGGCTTTGGTCAGGGCAATTACAACGAGGCGATGATGGAGCAGATCGCCAATCACGGGAACGGCAACTACGCCTATATCGACACGGCGCTGGAGGCGAAGAAGGTGCTGGCCGACGAGATGACCAGCACGCTGTTCACCATCGCCAAGGACGTGAAGATCCAGGTGGAATTCAACCCTGCCGTGATCAGCCAGTACCGCCTTGTGGGCTACGAGAACCGGGCCTTGCGCGAGGAGGACTTCGACAATGATCTTGTCGATGCGGGCGAAATCGGTGCGGGCCATCAGGTGACCGCGATCTATGAAATCGTGCCGGTCGGCGGCAAGGGCTGGATCGCGCCGCGCCGCTACGAGGATGCGCCCGACAAGGCCGCCGCCGCGCGGCTCGCCGAGGCCGCCAATGTCAAACTGCGCTACAAGCTGCCCGACGGCGACACCTCGAAGCTGATCGAGCAGGCAGTGCCCTCCGCCGCGCTCAAGACAGCCGCTCTGCCACGGGGCGATTTCGCCTTCGCCGCCGCGGTCGCCGCGTTCGGGCAGGTGCTGCGCGGAGACGAGATGATGATGGGCTTCGACTTTGCCGACATCGACCGGCTCGCCGGCCAGCAGGACAATTACTGGCGCCAGGAATTCCTGCAATTGAACGCGCTGGCGGGCAGCCTGAAAGGCGGCTGACGCGGTGCCCGGAGGGTGCGCGACCCGAAGGGACTTGGGATTGACGCCTAGCCGCTGCTACAGCGGTGTTCTTTTCCGATTCCCCTAGGAGACGCGTGCTCATGTCTGACCAATTTTCCGCTGCCCTGGCGCTAATCGTGCTGAGCCTTGCACTGCTGATCGTCGCGGTGTGGTTCCTGATGCGCGCCAACCGCAAGGCCAAAATTGTGGAAGACGGCAGTGCCCCGGCCCTCGCCCGCGATGTGCTGGCCGAAGGGGCGGCGCCCGCGCAGCGCAATCAGGCGCTGATTGATGCGGCTCCGGCGGTTGCCAAAGCTGTCCCGGCACCGGCACCGGCGCCTGCGCCTGCGCCAGAACCTATCTCTCAGCCGGCCCCAGCGCCCGAGCCCGCACCTGTGCCTGCGCCGGTTGCAGAGGCCCCTGCCCCCGCCCCCGCTCCGGTTGCCGCCGACGATCTGTCGCGCATCAAGGGCATTGGCCCCAAACTGGTGGCACTTCTGGGCGAACTCGGCGTCACCAGCTTCGCCCAGATCGCCGGCTGGAGCGATGAGGACATCACCCGCGTCGACGCTCAGCTTGGCCGTTTTGCCGGACGCATCACCCGCGACCAGTGGGTGGAACAGGCCAGACTTCTCAGCGCCGGGGACGAGGCTGGCTTTGCCGAAAAATTCGGCAGGAACGGATAATATTCGCGCCAAGTTGACGTCCAAACCGTGATACACTCCCTGACTTGGGAGTCGTTTTTACGGGAGAGGGCCGATGGCATTGCGAATATTGGTCGCCGAAGACGAGTTCATAACCGCATTCGACTTGTGCGACACCTTTGAAGAAGCCGGCTACGAAGTCGAAGGCCCGCACGCCGGGATTTCATCGGCGATGCTCGCCTGCCAGAAGGAAAAGCCCGATCTTGCCATCCTCGATATCGAACTGGTGGACGGGCTGACCTTTGAACTGGCGCAGACGCTGATCGATGAAAACGTCCCGGTGATCCTCCATTCCGACCGCGCCAGCGCCGCCGCCCTTGCCGCGCGCTTCCCCCGCGCCACGACACTGGCCAAGCCCTGCCCCCCAGCTGAACTGCTCGATATCGTCAGCCGCGCGCTCACCCCGGCGTAAGCGGTCAACGCGCCGCCGGACAGCGACGCTCGCCCCCTTGCCCTGATCTGCCAAGCCTGCGAAGGCAGTGTCCAAAGAAAACAAGGCAGGAGCAACCCACGTGCACGGCACAACCCCGGCGCGGCTTTCCCCGTTCAACTGGGAAGACCCGTTCGACCTTGAAAGCCAATTGACCGAAGACGAGCGGATGATCCGCGACGCCGCGCACGGCTTTGCGCAAAGCCAATTGCAGCCACGCGTGATCGACGCCTTCCGCGAAGAAGCAGACGCGCCCGAACTGTTCCCGATGATGGGGGCCGCAGGCCTGCTGGGCGCTACCATTCCGGAAGAATTCGGCGGCGCGGGCGCCAGCTATGTCGCCTATGGCCTCATCGCCCGCGAAATCGAGCGCGTGGACAGCGGCTACCGCTCGATGGCGAGCGTGCAGTCGAGCCTCGTGATGCATCCGATCTACGCCTATGGCTCGGACGAGCAGCGCCGCAAATACCTCCCCGGCTTGGCCAGCGGCCAATTGATCGGCTGCTTCGGCCTGACCGAGCCGGACGCCGGTTCCGACCCCGCAGGCATGAAGACCTACGCCAAGAAGGACGGCGATGATTACGTCATCTCCGGCTCCAAGACGTGGATCTCCAACGCGCCTTTCGCCGACGTCTTCGTGGTCTGGGCCAAGTCCGAGGAGCACGGCGGCGCGATCCGCGGCTTCGTGCTCGAAAAGGGCATGGCGGGGCTTTCCGCCCCCAAGATCAAGGGCAAGATTTCCCTGCGCGCCTCGACCACCGGCATGATCGTGATGGACGAGGTGCGGGTGCCTGCCAGCGCGCTGCTGCCGAACGTGGAAGGGCTGAAAGGCCCGTTCGGCTGCCTCAACCGCGCGCGCTACGGCATTTCGTGGGGCGCGATGGGCGCGGCGGAATTCTGCCTCGCTGCCGCGCGCCAGTATGGCCTCGATCGCCACCAGTTCGGACGCCCGCTGGCGGCGACGCAGCTGTTCCAGAAGAAGCTCGCCGACATGATGAGCGACATTGCGCTGGGCCTTCAGGCTTCCCTGCGCGTCGGGCGATTGATCGACGAGGGGCGGTTCGCGCCCGACATGATCTCGATCGTCAAGCGCAACAATGTCGGCAAGGCCTTGGACATCGCGCGGGCCGCGCGCGACATGCACGGCGGCAACGGCATTTCCGAGGAATATCAGGTGATCCGCCACATGGTGAACCTCGAAACGGTGAACACCTACGAAGGCACGCATGATGTCCACGCGCTGATCCTCGGCCGTGCGATCACGGGACACGCTGCGTTTTGACCTGCATCGGTCAAGAGGCCACCGGGCCGCAAAGCGGCCCGCAAGGCCGACTGGCCGCCCGCAGCGATGCGACCTTCAGGTCGCGTGAGCGAGGATTTCGCGCGCCGGACGGCGTGCGGGGAAACAAGAAATGAAACTCTACGGCTACTTCCGCTCGTCCACTTCCTACCGCTTGCGCATCGCGCTGAACCTGAAGGGGCTGGCGTTCGAGAACGTCCCCGTCAATCTCGTCACCGCCGAGAACAAGAACGCCGCCTTCACGGCCCGCAATCCCTTCGGCTCGCTGCCGATGCTGGAGGCGGACGGGCGCGACCGGGCGCAATCCATGGCGCTGCTCGAATGGCTGGACGAGGCCTATCCGACGCCTGCCTTCCTGCCCGCCGATATCGAGGCGCGCTACACGGTGCGCGAACTCGCCTATGGCATCGCGACCGAAATCCACGCGGTCAACAACCTGCCGGTGCTGAAATATCTCAAGGACACCCTCGGCCACGCACAGGACGAAATCGACGTCTGGTATCGCCACTGGCTGAAGCGCACGCTCGATCCCGTGGAGGCGCGGCTGGCGCAATTGGGGACGGGAGACTTCCTGCACGGGAATGCGCCGGGGCTGTTCGAGATTGTGCTCATCCCGCAGCTCGCGAATGCGCGGCGCTTCGAATACGACCTGTCGGCCAGTCCGCACATGACCCGCATCGAGGCTGCCTGCCTTGCGCTCCCCGCCTTCATCGCGGCGCATCCAGACAGACAGATCGACGCACCACAAACATAGACACCGTCTCGGGAGGACATATCAATGAAGCTCGCAACCCTCGACAACGGCACGCGCGACGGGCGGCTGGTGGTGGTCAGCAAGGATCTCACCCGCTGCTGCGCCGCCGGGTACATCGCGCCGACGCTGCAATATGCGCTCGACAATTGGGAGCGGGTCGCGCCGGAACTCGAAGTCCTCGCCCGCGATGTCGAGCATGAGGCCGTGCCGTGCGAGCGGTTCCACGAACGCCAGGCCCATTCCCCTCTGCCACGCGCCTATCAGTGGGCTGATGGCAGCGCCTATATCAACCATGTCGAACTGGTGCGGCAGGCGCGCGGGGCCAAGGTGCCGGAGAGCTTCTACCACGATCCGCTGATGTATCAGGGCGGCTCGGACAGCTTCCTGCGCCCGCGGCAGGACATTCCGCTCGGCGATCCGGCCTGGGGCTGCGACATGGAGGGCGAGATCGCCTGCATCACCGGCGATGTGCCGATGGGCTGCACGCCAGAGGAAGCGGCGGGGCACATCCGGCTGCTGATGCTGGTCAACGACGTGTCCTTGCGCGGCCTCATCCCAGCCGAACTTGAAAAGGGCTTCGGCTTCTTCCAGTCCAAGCCCGCCAGCGCCTTCTCGCCCGTGGCGGTAACGCCTGACGAGCTGGGCGAGGCGTGGAAGGATGCACTGATCCACCTGCCGCTGATGGTCGATCTGAACGGCCAGCCCTTCGGCCGCGCCAATGCCGGGGTGGATGCGACCTTCAACCTTGCGCAGCTGGTGGCGCACGCGGCCAAGACCCGCAACCTGTGTGCAGGCACGATCATCGGCACCGGGACGATCTCGAACAAGGGGGCCGATGGCGGGCCGGGCCAGCCGGTGGCCGAGGGCGGCGCGGGCTATTCCTGCATCGCCGAAATCCGCATGATCGAGACGATCACGGGCGGCGCGCCCAAGACGCCGTTCATGCAGGCAGGGGACACGGTGCGGATCGAGATGCGGGACGCGGCGAACCACTCGATCTTTGGCGCGATTGAGCAGCACGTCGTGGCAGTATAGCTTGGGTCTTGCCTCTGACTGGTCGGGGCTTGCCCCCTGCCAGACCCCTGTTAGACCCCCATCAGAACGATGTTTCGCGTGAAACACCACCCGGCTTCGAGGACCCTGCAATGATGGCCTACCCCACCCCCAAGATGTTCATCGCAGGCCAGTGGATCACGGCTGGCGATGCGGGCGAAATGGCGGTGGTGAACCCGGCGACCGGCGCGGTTCTGGGCCACTGCCCCAAGGCGTCCGTCGCGCAGCTCGACGCGGCGCTCAAGGCAGCCGATGACGCCTTCCCCGGCTGGAGCCGCACGTCGGGCGCGGAACGCCATGCCATCCTGCGCCGCGCCGCCGATCTGCTGCGGGAGCGAGCCGCTGACATCGCCCGGGTCATCACCGCCGAAATGGGCAAGCCCCATGCACAAGGGCTGGGCGAAATCCTTTCGGCCTGCGATACGCTTGATTTTCTTGGAGAAGAGGCAAAGCGCAGGGGCGGCCGGCTGATCCCGGTACGTGGCGGGCAACTGATCGCACAGATGGTAACACATGAGCCCATCGGCCCTGCGGTGCTGCTGACGCCATGGAATTTCCCGGTCAACCTGCCTGCCAAGAAGATCGGCGGCGCGCTCGCGGCCGGCTGCACGGCGATCTTCAAACCTGCTGAAAATACCCCGGTTTCGGCGCAATTGCTGGTCGAATGCTTTGTCGACGCAGGTGTGCCGGCGGGCGTGCTCAACCTCGTCCACGGCGATCCCGGCCCGATTGCCGAGCACCTCATCGCCTCACCCGTCACCCGCAAGGTCAGCTTCACCGGATCGACCGCAGTGGGCAAGCAGCTCGGTGCGCTGGCGGCCAGTCACATGAAGCGTTTCGCACCGGAACTTGGCGGCCATGCTCCTGTTATCGTGAGCAAAAATGCCGATCTGGAACGCGCAGTGGCAATGTGCGCAAGCACCAAGTTCCGCAACGCCGGGCAGGTCTGTGTATCGCCCACCCGCTTTCTGGTTGCCAAGGAAGTCTATGATCGCTTCGTCGCCGAGTTCGCGGAACGCGCCAGCAAGCTCAAGGTCGGCGACCCGGGCGCGGATGAGAGCGTGGATATGGGCCCCCTCGCCCATGGCCGCCGGATCGCCGCGATGGAGCAGGTGGTTGCCGATGCCGGGGGGAACCGCGGCGAAGTGGTCACCGGAGGCAAGGCACTGGGCGGAAAGGGCTTCTTTTTCCCGCCTACCGTCATCGCCAACCCCGCCGCCGACAGCCGCTTCATGACCGAGGAGCCTTTCGGACCGATCGCGGGCATTGTCCCCTTCGACACGATCGAAGACGCGGTCAGGATTGCCAACGGGCTTCGCTATGGCCTTGCTGCCTATGCCTTTTCCGGCGATCTCGACGAAGCGCACTATCTCGCCGGGAGCCTCAGAGCCGGGATGGTCGGGATCAACCAGTTGATCGTCTCGTCACCCGAAACGCCCTTTGGCGGCATCGGCGACAGCGGGTTCGGATCGGAGGGCGGCGAGGAAGGCTATCTCGCTTTCACCGATACCAAGCTGGTGATGCTGGCCAAGGCCGGCGGATAGCGCCGCCCGACACGTCAGCCAATCAGGCTCGCAATCCTTGCGAGGATCGACTGGCGCGATTCCATCGGCTGGATACGCCCATAGCGCGCGCGGCGCGAATGTTCGTCATGGATGCAGACAGTCCGGCGCATGGGATCCGGCCCACTGGACCAGATAGTTGGTCTTGCCATTGATCGCGTCCCCGATTCGGATCTTGTTTATGCAAGCATACTAACCCGATTCCTGTGGAAAACACAGAGCAAATGTAGTTAACAGGTGTTACATCTGTGGCTTAGCGATCAGTGCGCCTCACCCCCGCGATGCGCACATCGGCAAGCGTCGGATAACCGTTAACGGCCATCAGCAGATCCGCCTCCGCGAGGATCGATCGTAACACCCAGGCAGCGCCTTCCGCACCGCCGAGCGCAAGTCCGTAAGTATAAGGTCGCCCCACCCCGACTGCGCGCGCACCCATGGCGAGAGCCTTGACCGCGTCCGTGCCGGAACGGATCCCGCTGTCAAACAGGACGGGCGTGTTACCCGCAGCCTGTACCACGTCCTCCAGCAAGTCGATGGTCGCAATCCCGCCATTCGCCTGCCGCCCGCCGTGGTTGGAGCAATAGACAGCGTCAGCCCCGTGATCGACTGCGCGGCGGGCGTCGTCGGGGTGGCAGATGCCTTTGAGGACAACGGGCAGTTTGGTGACGGTCTTGAACCACGCCATATCCTCCCAGGTCAGCACCTGCCCGAAGGTTGCAGCCCAGGTAAAGATCGCTGCAGCCGGGTCTTCTTCCGGCGGCTTGGCGAGCAGCGAGCGGAACACCGGATCGGTAAAGTAGTTCTGCAGCACCTTGCCGCGCAGCTGCGGAAAGTTCGAGGCGTTGAGATCGCGGGGCCGCCAGCCTGTCACCCAGGTGTCGAGCGTCACCACCAGCGCCTTGTAACCCGCATCCTCGGCACGGCGGATCAGGCTCGTTGCCAGTTCCCTGTTCTTAGGCGTGTAGAGCTGGAACCACGCGGGCGTATCGCCGCAAGCCGCCTTCACGTCCTCCAGCGGATCGTTCGCGAGCGTAGAGGCGCAGAACGGCACCCCCGTCAGCGCCGAGGCGCGCGCGGCGGCCATATCGCCGTGGCGGTCCTGCGAGGCCTCGCCGTTAAGGCCGATCGGAGCCATAAACAAGGGCGTCGGGTAGCGGTGGCCGAACAATTCGATGCTGAGATCTCGCACCGAACAATCAACCATCATGCGCGGCACCATCCCCCAGTGGTGGAAGGCGGCGGCGTTCTGGTCCTGCGTATGTTCGTCCCCGCAGCCGCCCGCGACATAATTGGTGAGCATCGGCCCCAACGCCTCGTGCGCGCGCATTTCCAAAGTGGCGAAATCGACCGGGAAGGTCGGCAGGATGCCGCGCAATCCGGCATTGTAGATCTCGTTCTGCATCGCGCCGAAATTGCTCATGGCGGCGTTCTCTCCCGTTTGTGTTTGCGCGGGAGATCAGCCGATGCGGCGCGTCAGGGCAAGGGCTTTCTAAGCGAAGAAGCGTTGCAGCCGGGGGCGTATGCGCAGGAAGCGGACATAGGCCGCCTCCAGAATGCGCAGAACAGTGCGATTCCGGGCCGCAAGCCCTACCGGGCGCAGCAAGGGAATCGCGCGCCACATCGCTGCAAAAGCCGCCGCGCCAGAATGCACCACTCCGTCCTCCTCGGCATGGAAGCGGGCGAGCAACTTCGCGCGGTCGATCGGGCAGGAAGGGTCGGCATCGGCGGCGACATCGACGAAGGTGATGCTTCCTCGCCGGTCAAGCCGCCGCATCAGCGCGATTTCGCGCAGGCATAGCGGGCAGGCGCCGTCATACCAGACCTTGACCATCAGGGGGCGATCCACAGGCGGATGACATAGGCAACCGCGCCCAGCACGGCGACGCTCGCCGCCCAGATACCCGCCATCCAGAGGAGGCGCTGCCATAAGGGGCCTTCAGGCTCGCGCTCAGGCGGCATCAGCATCAATGGTAACCTTCGTCAGCAACTTTCCCTCTGAACACCCAGTAAGCCCAGATCGTGTAGCCGATGATCAGCGGCATCGTCAGCGCCACGCCCACCAGCATGAAAATCTGGCTGCGTTCCGGCGCTGCGGCGTCCCAGATGGTGACGCCGGGCGGCACGACATAGGGCCAGATCGTCACCCCCAGCCCGCTCATACCGAGAAAGAACAGCGCGATGCCGAGCCAGAAGGGCTTGGAATTGCGGTCTTTCAGGATCGCCCGCAGCATCGACAGCGCAACGATCGCGGTAATGATCGGCACCGGTGCAACCCAGTAGATCTCCGGCGCGGTCAGCCAGCGCGCGGCATATTCCGGCTTCAGTGCGATGTTGTAGAGGCTGACGGCACCCATCAGCACGATGGTCGCGGCGCCCCACCGGATCGCCAGTGTTCGCGCGTGGGCCTGCTCGTCACCGTCCAGTTTCCAGATCAGCCAGGCCGCACCCAGCAGCGCATAGCCCGCAACCGTGCCAAGGCCGGTGAGCAGCGTGTAAGGCGTAAGCCAGTCCCACCAGCTGCCCGCATAGGCGCGATCCACCACCTCGATCCCCTGAAGTAGCGCGCCGAGCGTCATCCCCTGTGCCAGCGCCGCTACAAAGCTTCCGCCAGTGAAGGCCATGTCCCAAAACCTCTGATGCGAGGGATCGCGCCAGCGGTATTCGAAAGCAACACCCCGGAACACAAGGCCAAGCAGCATGGCGATGATCAGCGGATAGGTTGCCGGCAGGATCACGGCATAGGCCAGCGGAAAGGCGGCAAACAGCCCTCCTCCGCCCAGCACCAGCCAGGTCTCGTTCCCGTCCCACACCGGCGCGATGGAGTTCATCGCCCGGTCGCGTTCACGCCCGACGGCGAAAGCGGGGAAGAGGATACCGATGCCGAGGTCGAAGCCGTCCATCACCACATAGGCGAAGACTGCGAAGGCGATGATGAAGGCCCAGATGACGGTCAAGTCCATCACACTGGCTCCTTTTCAACGGGCTTGGCGGCGGGGAGGGTCTCGGCGCCGCCCGGGTTCTGGGTTGGCCCCGGGGTGATGCCGGCAGTGCGGATCGGGCCGACATCGCCGCGCTTGACGCCGTACTCACCCGCGTGCGGGGCCTTGCCCATCAGCTTGAGGATGTACCAGACGCCGATCCCGAAGACAGTGAAATAGACCAGGATGAAGGCCAGCAGCGAGGCCGCCACCGCAGGCGCATCAAGCGGGCTGGCCGCGTCAGCCGTTCGCAATACGCCATATATCACATAAGGCTGGCGCCCGACTTCGGTGGTGATCCAGCCGGCCAGCACGGCGGCGAAACCGGAAGGCCCCATCAGCACAGCGGCGCGGTGCAGCCACGGCATATCATACAGCCGCCCGCGCACCCGGGCCCACAGGCTCCACAGCCCGATCCCCAGCATCGCAAAGCCGATGCCGACCATGATGCGGAAGCTCCAGAACACCATCCCGACCGGCGGTTCCTCGTCATCAGGGATGGTGTCGAGCCCGGCGAGCGGCGCGTCCCAGTCATGCTTCAGGATGAAGGACGAGGCCTTAGGGATTTCGATCGCATAACGCACCGTCTTAGCCTCGGAATCGGGGATGCCGAACAGGATCAGCGGCGCGCCTTCGGGGTGGCTTTGGTAGTGCCCCTCCATCGCCATCACCTTGGCGGGCTGATGTTCGAGCGTGTTGAGGCCGTGCATGTCGCCGGCGAAAATCTGCAAGGGCGTGACGATGGCGGCCATCCACATCGCCATCGAGAACATTTTTCGCGCGTGGGGGTTGGCGCGGTCTTTCAGGAGGTGCCAGGCCCCCACCCCGCCGACGACGAAGGCGGTCGTCAAATATGCTGCCATCACTGTGTGGACGAGGCGATAGGGGAAGCTCGGATTGAACACGATGTCCCACCAACTCTCGCCCGGCATGAACTGGCCGTTATCGCCGATGAAGTACCCCGTCGGGGTCTGCATCCAGCTGTTGACGCTAAGGATCCAGAAGGCCGAAACGAAAGTGCCCAACGCCACCATCAGCGTGGCGGCGAAGTGCAGCTTCTTGCCGACCTTGTTCATCCCGAACAGCATCACGCCCAGGAAACCCGCTTCAAGGAAGAAGGCCGTCAGCACCTCGTAAGCCATCAACGGGCCGATCACCGGCCCTGCCTTGTCCGAGAACACCGACCAGTTGGTGCCGAACTGGTAGGACATCACGATCCCCGAGACCACGCCCATCGCAAAGGCAATCGCGAAGATCTTCAGCCAGTATTTGAACAGATCAAGATAGACGCTCTTGCCAGTCTTGAGCCACAGCCCCTCCAGCACAGCGAGATAGCTCGCCAACCCGATCGAAAAGGCCGGGAAGAAGAAATGGAAGCTCACCGTGAAGGCAAACTGGATCCGCGCGAGCAGCAAGGCGTCGAGATTGTCAAACATGGTCAGCAGCTAATCCCTTGGCAGCACCGATCAATTGCAATGGCTGCACCGGATATACGATTGGAAGCGAAAAGGGTTGCACCGCCGGACTGGGGGCCGGACGGGGGGATGTCCGGCGGTGCACAGGAGGAGAGAATCAGGCGACCTCGACGAGCCGCAGGTAGGGCTTGATCGTCTCGAAGCCCTGCGGGAACATTTCCTTCGCCTTTTCGTCGGGAATGGACGGCGGGATGATCACCTTGTCGCCCGGACGCCAGTCGGCAGGGGTGGCGATCCGCGCCTTGTCGGCGAGCTGCAGGCTGTCGATCACCCGCAGAATCTCGTCGAAATTGCGCCCGACGCTCATCGGATAGGTCATGGTGAGGCGGATCTTTTTGGCCGGGTCGATGATGAACACCGAACGCACTGCCGCCGTTTCGGACTGATCGGGGTGGATCATGTCGTAGAGCTTGGCGATTTCCAGATCGGGGTCGGCCACAATCGGGAAAGTCAGGGTAACGCCCTGCGTCTCGTCCACATCCTTTACCCATTCGAGGTGCTCCTCGACCGTGTCAGTGGAAAGACCCAGCGGTTTGCAGTTGCGCTTCTCGAACTCGGCGGCAAGGCGCGCGGTCATGCCCATTTCGGTGGTGCAGACCGGGGTGAAGTCCGCCGGGTGGCTGAAGAAGAACACCCAGCTTTCGCCCGCCCAGTCGTGCAGGGAAATCGGGCCGGTAGTGGTGTCGACGGAGAAATCCGCGGCGGTATCGCCGATGTGCAGGCTCATGTCTTGGGCTCCTTTGCTTGAGTGGCATCGGTGTAGCAGCCAGCGTGAGCCGCGTATAATTCAATTACTCGGTTTATGAAATCGATTTTTCATTATCTCGCGCATGATCGGGAATTGGCGCGAATCTGCACAGAAAAAAGGCCGTTTCAGCAGAATCACTTTCCGATTTTTCAAAAGTGTTTGGTGACGCAGCGGCTCAGATGAGTCCGCGCGCCTCGTCCGAAAGCGGCGCAGGTGCCTCTTCGCCCGTATCATTGGCGAGTTCGGCAAAGGCGCTATCCTGCGACAGGAACACCTTGCCCGACAGATCGTCGAGGAAATGGCTGCGCTTGAGGCGATCCATCACCGGCCCCTTCACTTCGGAAAGGTGCAGGCGGATTCCGCCATCCTCCAGCCGGTGGTTAATCGCTTCGAGGCTTTCGAGCCCCGAGGCGTCGATCGCATTGACCGCGCTCGCCATCAGCACCACGTGGCGCAGGGTCGGGCGCTCGGCGACCTGTTCGAGGACATATTCCTCCAGCCAGCGCGCATTGAGATAGGTCAGGCTTTCGTCGACGCGGATGGTGAGCAGGTGCGGCAGGGTCAGCACCTTGTGGCGCTCGACATTGCGGAAATGTTCGGTGCCCGGCACCCGGCCGACAATCGCGGCATGGGGACGGCTGGCGCGCCAGAGATAAAGCAGGAGGCCGACCGCGACGCCCGCAATCACGCCCATCTCCACACCCGCCAGCAAGGTGACGCCGATGGTCGCGGCGTGGGCGGCGAAATCGGCCTTGGAATAGGCCCAGAGCAGCCGCGGGGTCTTGAAATCCACGAGACTGAGCACCGCCACGATGATCGTCGCGGCCAGCGTTGCGTTGGGCAGGCTGTAGAGCAGCGGGGTGAGAAACAGGCTGGCGAGCGCAATGCCAACGGCGGTGAAGGCCCCCGCCGCGGGAGTCTGCGCGCCCGCATCGAAATTCACCACCGAGCGCGCAAAGCCGCCCGTCACCGGATAGCCGCCCGACAGCGCCGAAGCGATGTTCGAGGCCCCCAGCCCGATCAACTCCTGATCCGGCGCAATCCGCTGACGCCGCTTGGCCGCGAGAGTCTGCGCGACAGAGACGCTTTCGACAAAGCCGATGACCGAAATCAGCAGGGCGGGTACCCACAACGCCTCGATCAGCGCAAGGTCGGCAGAGGGCAGCATGAAGGGCGGCAGGCCTTGCGGGATGCTGCCCACGATCGAGACGCCCCGCGCCTCCAGCCCGAAACCGATCACCGCGAGGATCGACAGCGCCACCGCCGCCACCGGCCCGGCCTTGGCGCTCATGTCGGCGGCGCGGGGGGAAAGGCCCAGCTTCTGAAGCGCGGGCTTCAGCCCCTTCCTCACCCAGAACAGGAACAGCGTCGCCGGAATGCCGATGGCAAGGGTTGCGGCGTTGATGCTGCCGAAATTGCTTGCCAGACCGGAGAGCATCTCCGGCCAGGTCTCGCCCCCGGCCTTGACGCCGAGGATGTGCTTCAACTGGCTCGTGGCGATCAGCACGCCGCTGGCGGAAATGAACCCGCTGATCACCGGGTGGCTCAGCAGGTTGGCGAGGAACCCCAGTCGCAGCAGCCCCAGCACCACCAGCATCACGCCCGACAGTGCGGCAAGGGTAATCGCCGCCTCCCAATATTCCGCCGTCCCCGGCACCGCGACCGCTCCGGCCGCGCTCGCCGTCATCAGCGAAACCACCGCCACCGGGCCGACTGCCAGCGTCCGGCTCGTCCCGAAGATGGCATAGGCGAACAGCGGCAGGATTGAGGCGTAGAGGCCGACAACCGGCGGCAGTCCCGCCAGCATCGCATAGGCAAGGCTCTGCGGGATCAACATGATGGTGACGATCACCGCCGCCATCAGGTCACTGGTCAGCGCGGGCCGATCATAGCTGCGCCCCCATTCGAGGATCGGGAAGTAGCGTTGCAACATCGAATGGCCTCTATTGCGCGATCAACCCGCCGGGACCGGCGAGCCATTCGCGGCCCCTGAGCATCCCGTTCCAGTAGAGCCACGGCAGAAGATCGGCCTTGAGCATCCATGACAGGCGCGCAGGCCGGGTGCCGTCGACCAGCCATGTCGGGAAACTGGGCGCAAGCTTGCCGCCATAGGCGAATTCGGCGAGCACGATCTTGCCACGCTCGACCGTGAGCGGGCAGGAACCATAACCGTCATAGCCCGCCGTCGGCCCCTTGCCGTCAAGCTGGCGCAGGGCGTTGACCGCCACCACCGGCGCCTGCTTGCGCGCGGCAGCGGCGGTCTTGGCATTGGGCATCGACCCAGCATCGCCAAGTCCGAAGACATTGGGCCAGCGCACATGCTGGAGCGTATGCTGATCAACGTCGGTAAAGCCGCTTTCCGCTGCGAGCGGGCTGTCGGCAAGGAACTGCGGGGCGACCTGCGGGGGGACGACGTGGAGCATGTCGAAGCTGACGTTTTCCTCGCCCTCGGCGGTCTTGAAGGTCGCCTGCCGCGCAGGGCCATCGACCGCGATCAGATTGCTGCCGAGTTCCAGATTGATGCCGTATTTCTCGACATAGCGCATCAGCGCCGGAACATAATCCGCCACGCCGAACAAGACGGCACCGGCCGTGTGGAACTGGACGTCAATATCACCCAGCACGCCGTTGCGGTGCCAGTGGTCGCAGGCCAGATACATCGCCTTTTGCGGAGCGCCTGCGCATTTGATCGGCATCGGCGGCTGGGTAAAGATCGCCCTGCCCGACTTGGTGCGCTGCACCAGCTCCCAGGTGTAGGGCGCCAGATCAGCGCGATAATTTGAGGTGACGCCATTCTGGCCGAGGGTCGCCTCGAGCCCCTCGATTTTCTCCCACGCCAGCCGGATACCCGGGGCGACGATCAGCACCTCATAGGTCAGCGTGCTGCCGTCGCCGAGAGTCACGGTATTGTTGTCGGGCTGGAAACCGGCGCAGGCCTGCTTCACCCAGGTGACGCCCCTCGGCATCACGCTCGCCATCGGGCGCGTGGTGGTGGCGACATCGAACACGCCTCCGCCCACCATCGTCCAGCCGGGCTGATAGGCGTGGGTATCGGACGGCTCGACGATCGCGATGTCGAGCCCCGGGCGGCGCTTCAGCATCGAGGCCGCGGTGGCGATCCCCGCCGCGCCGCCGCCAATGACGACGACGGTGTGTCTGGTGGTGCTCATGTCCGACCCCCTCCCTAGCGCCGTCAGGCGGCGCTGTTCATTCGGTCGGCGAGGGCCGACAAGTCATATCCCGCCGCAGCCGCGCGGTTGAGGCGTTCGGGGACGCTCAGGCCGTGAACATTGGCGAGCGCGTCGAGTGTCGCGGCGCGGGTTCCGGTGCGGCAATAGGCCAGCACCTTGCCCTGCGTGCCGCGCCGGATCGCGCCGAAGGCGGCGACCGAGGCGGGCGGGAACAGGCCTCCGCTGACGGGGATGTGGTGGAACGCGAGCCCCGCCGCCTGCGCGGCTGCGCGCATGTCGTCAAGCATCGGCTGGCCCGGCTCCTCACCGTCCGGGCGGTTGCAAATCACGGCGACAAAGCCTTCTCCGGCCAGCGCGGCCAGTTCTTCGGGCTGCATTTGCGCGGCCACCGCAAGGGTATCGTCGATCACCTTGAGTTCCATCAGGCATTTCCTTCCATAAGCCGTACCAGCAGCATTCCGCCAAGCATGGCAGCCACGAAGATCGCCGCTGAGACAGGTTCAATCGCCAACGCCGCAAACCCGGGGCCTGGGCACAACCCGGCGATACCCCAGCCCATTCCGAACAGCGCCGATCCGCCGACCAGCCGAGGGTGAACGGGCCGGGGCCTGGGCACAACCCGCGATACCCCAGCCCATTCCGAACAGCGCCGATCCGCCGACCAGCCGAGGGTGATGTCGCTGCGGTCGGGCAACGAGAAACTTGTCGCAAACACCGGACGCTGCATCCGGCGCTGGATGAGCCATGCCGCCGCCATCACCAGCACCGCCCCGCCCATCACGAAGGCGAGCGTGGGATCCCAGGCGCCGAACAGGTCGAGAAAGCCCCGCACCCTCGACGGATCGGTCATCCCGCCGAGCGCCAGCCCCGCGCCGAAGATCGTGCCAGAGGCCAGCGAAACGATGAGATCGCGCGTCATTGCAGCACCTCGATGCCCAAAGCATTCATTGCCGCGACGGTGGCAAAACCGGTCGCCATGAAGGTCGCCGTGGCGACCAGAGAGCGCTGCGAGAAACGGCTCATGCCGCACACTCCATGCCCGCTGGTGCAGCCCGAACCGAGCCGCGTGCCAATGCCGACAATGACACCTGCAACAATCAGCGGCACTGGCCCTGCAAAGTTCGGCGCAGCCGCGCCCGTGAACCCCGCCACAATCAGCGCGCCCAATGGCAGACCGATGAGGAAGGCAAAGGCAGCCGAACGCGGGAGCGAGCCCGACCCGATCCCGAAGGCCCTCGCGGCAATGCCCGATACGCCCGCGATCCGCCCAGCTCCGATTAGCATCAGCGCCGCCGCGAGCCCGATCAGCACGCCGCCGATCAGGCCCGCCAGCGGGGCCGCATCAGGAAAGCCCGGCAGGATCATACCGCGTTAACCGGCAGTTTGAGGTATACAACCCCATTGTCATCCGGCGGCGGCATGTGGCCGGCGCGCATATTGACCTGCACGCTCGGCAGGATCAGCCGCGGCATGTCGAGCGTCGCATCACGCGCTTCTCGCATCTGCACGAACTCGTCCTCGGTAATGCCGTCATGCGCGTGGATATTGCCCTCGCGCTCAGCGGCAACGGTGGTCTCCCACACGTATTCTGTGCGGCCCTTGGGCAGATAGTCGTGGCACATGAACAGCCGCGTCTCGGGCGGGAGCGACAGAATGCGCCGCAGCGAGCGGAACAACTGGCGCGCATCGCCACCGGGGAAGTCGGCGCGCGCCGTGCCATAATCGGGCATGAACATGGTATCGCCCACGAATACCGCCTCGCCCACAACGTAGGCGATGCAAGCGGGCGTATGGCCGGGAACATGCATGACCGTCACCGGGAGGGTCCCGATGGTGAAGGTGTCACCATCCTTGAACAGGGCGTCGAACTGCGAGCCGTCGCGCTCAAACTCGGTGCCGGCGTTGAACAGCTTCCCGAACACGGCCTGAACCCTGGTGATGTCCGCACCAATAGCGATTTTCCCGCCGATCTTTTCCTGCAGGTAAGGCGCCGCCGAGAGGTGATCGGCATGGGCGTGGGTCTCGAGCAGCCAAGTCACTTTCAGATTTTGCGAAGTGACATAATCAATCACCGCGTCAGCAGATGCTGTTGACGTACGCCCCGACGCCGAATCGAAGTCTAGCACCGCATCAACCACGGCCGCCTCAAGCGTCGCAGGATCATGGACAACGTGGGTAACCGTAAAGGTTGCCGGGTCAAAGAAACTCGCAATTTCAGGCCGGAGTGCCGGATCCTGGCCGGCACGCAACACCTGCTCGGTCGCCAGTTGCAGAACAATATCACTCTGTGTCACGGGACATCTCCATTTATTTTCATAAATTGTGTATATGTATTGCAATCCTGAAGTCAAGTGCTATGAATGCGGCATGGATACAGCCATTGCCAATTCACCCCCGTGCTCCGGCCTCAGGATCGGGGACTTCGCGCCCGATTTCGAGGCGCGCAGCACGATCGGTCCGGTGCGCCTTTCAACCTTCCGCAAGCGCTGGTTGGTGTTGTTTTCGCATCCGGCGGATTTCACCCCGGTCTGCACCACCGAGTTCGTCGCCCTCGCCCGTGAGGCGGCGGCCTTCGAAGCGCGTGACTGCGCGCTGATGGCGCTGTCGGTGGACAGTCTGTTCTCGCATTTTGCCTGGCTCAGGATGATCCGCGACCGCTTCGGCGTCGAGGTTCGCTTTCCCATCGTCGAGGACCCCACACTCGTGATCGGCCGCGCCTTCGGCATGGTCTCAGCGCAGGACAGCGACAGCGCCACAGTGCGCACGACTTTCTTTATCGACCCCAAGGGCGTCATCCGGGCCATGAACTGCTACCCGGCAAATCTCGGGCGTTCAGTCCCCGAAATGCTTCGCATCCTCGACGGACTTCAGGCCATCGACGCGCATGGCGCGCTGGCGCCAGCCAATTGGCATCCCGGCGAGCCGCTGCTCAACCCGCCGATCCATAATCTGGATGAAGTCTTCGATGCCGAGGACGCCACCAGCTGGTTCCTGCGCGAACACGAGAGGCAGGATTGATGGCCGACGATACACTCATCGAGGCGCTCAAGGCCCTCGCGCACCCGCTGCGCTGGCGCATCTTGACGACACTATCGGGGGGCGAACGCAATGTCGGGGAGTTGGAACAGGCGACGGGGATCAGCCAGCCGGGCCTGTCGCAACAGCTCGGCGTGCTGCGCAAGGCGGGGCTGGTGGACACCCGCAAGGACGCCAAACTGGTGTTCTATTCGCTCGCACAGAAGGAAGTTGCGAGGGTTTCCACCGCGCTGGTTGATCTCGCACCGGGATCTGCCATGCCCACCAGCGAAGCTCCCATCCAGCGCACGGCCGCTCCCGGGGTCGCCAATTTCGCTCGGCTGACCTGATCAGGATCGCCGAAAACGCAATGAAAGAGGCGCGCGGGGCAAAGGGACCCCCGCGCGCCTCAATTCTGTTCCCTTGTGCGACGCCCGAAGGGCTCGGGAATCAGAACTTGTAACCGAGCTCGATGCCGAACCGCTGGAGCCCACCGGGCGAGATGAACGAACCGCCGAACTCGACCGCAGTAATGACCTCGTTGAGGTACTTCTCGTTGAACAGGTTCTCGGCATAGGCGATCACCGACCAGCGATCACTCTCGAACCCGATACGCATATCGACAATCCCGAAGGCATCGCGCTGCGTCACCGAGTAGTCCGCGTCGCCCACGAAGGCCGGCAGGGCCAGCGCCGATCCGGGCAGCAGTCCGCTGAAAAGGGTCGGGTTGGGATCGTCCTGCAAGGTGTGGAACCACGTCGGGCCGGTAATGCGGTAATCGGCACGGGTGACGAAATCGATGGTGTCATTGATCGGCAGATCGATCTGCGTGCCGAGGTTGATGGTGTAATCGGCGGTGTGCGGCGACTTGTTGCCAACTGTCACCGGGCGCGACGCATTGGCCTTGATTTCGCTTTCGGTCACGTTGGCCGAACCGAACACGGTCCAGCCTTCAAGTATCTTCGCGGTCAGGTTGAGTTCGGCACCGTAGAGCTCAACCTCGTCAATGTTCGAAACCACGCGGAGCAGGCCGAAGCCGCCGACGAAGAATTCGAAAAACTGCATATCCTCGACATTGGTGTAGTAAGTGGCAAGGTCGAAAGTGATCGCGCCATCGACAAGACTACCCTTGATCCCCGCTTCGAAGGCATTTGAGACTTCCTTGCGGTACTGGTCTTCGATCAACACGTTGGTCCCAATGAACTGGTTGAACGACTGATCGACGATCGCGGCGGAGCCCTGGTTGTTGAACCCACCCGATTTGAAACCGATACCCCAGTTGCCGTAAAGGTTGATGTCGGGCGTCAACTCATACCGCAGCGACAGCTTGGGCTGGAATTGCCGGAAGGTTTGTGACTGCGGGCCAAGCGGCTGCACCGCGCCGTTCACGACCTGCTGGCCGGGATTGATCGGGCCACCGGTGAAAGGATCGAATACCGCCGGCACGAGGCTGCGCACGCGCCGATCCTCGATGTCATAACGACCGGCAAAACCGACATGGAAGCGGTCGGTCAGATCCGCGTCGATCGAGGCAAAGACAGCGTAGACATCGGTCTTGAAGGCATCGTTGTAGAGCTGTGTGGTCGGATTGTCACTGTCCGGCGCATTGTAGAGGCGGCGGATAACGCCGCGCCCAAGGTCTGCACCAAGACTCACGCCTACCTCACGGTCGATATGGAGGTAATAGGCCCCGACCTGCCAATTGACGTCGCCATCACCGTTAGAAGCAAGACGGATTTCAGCGCTGATGTCGCTCTGGCTGCGGGTCTGGTACTGCGTACCGTCACAGGTCGTCGGGCTAAAGCCGCCAAAAGTTGACCCCGTAGCCGGATCGAAAATGAACGGAATGGGCGTCTGACCGATAAAGGTCGGTGCGTTGAGCGGGAAGCCAGTCAGCTGCGCGGTACTGGCAAAGCAGGCATTGGAGGCAGCCACAGAAGCCGGCGTCGCTCCAGGAAAGGTGAAGCGCGCAAAATCGGCTGAAGTGCCATCGGCAGTCAGCGACTGGTCGACATCGCTGTAAAGCGCCCAGGCGGTCAGCGTCATGCTTTCGAACTGGTGCTCGATCTTGGCAGAGGCCTCGAAGGTGGTCTGGTCATTGGTGGGGCGGATGTTCGAATAGAAGCCGAACGGGTGCGTATTCACATCCTCGAAAAAGGCCGGATCCACGCCCGCGAAGTTGGGCAGATGGAAGCTCGTGTTGTAGTTGATCGAGGCGCCGGTCAGATCGGCGTATCGTGCCTTTAGATCGAGCTCCGTATTGGGGCCAAGATCAGCTACAAAGCGCGCGTCGACGCCCCAGACCTCCTGATCATCGATAGTCTTCGAGTTGCCGAGAAAGCGGTTGCGGAAGAAGCCGTCGGTGGTCGAGTAGTTGCCCGAGACGACAAGCCCCGCATTGTCACCGATCGGGGTCGAGATGTAGCCGTTGGCGAGATAGGTATTGTCCCGTGCCGCACGCACCAGCATCCCGCCCTCAAGCCGATTGCCGGGCTTCAGCGTCTGGAGCACAATCGCCCCTGCCGCCGCGTTGCGACCATAGAGGGCGCCCTGCGGGCCTTTCAGGATTTCGACCTGCCGCAGCGTCCCCTGGTTCTGGTTAAGCTGCGCCGTGTTGGTCTTGAGGATGCCGTCCACCACCAACGCAACCGAGCTTTCCGCGTCGCGCGCGCCGTTGATGCCGCGGATGTTGATCTGCGTGTCGCCCGCCTCGGCAGTACCGGTGACGATGGTAACGCCAGGCGTCAGCTGAATGAAATCATCCGCACGCTGGACACCCGTCTTGGCGAGGGTCTCGGCACCGAACACGGTGACGGCAGCCGGGACATCCTGCAGGCTTTCTGACTGACGGCGAGCAGTGACGACGATACCGCCCGGCTGCTCCTCTTCGGCAACCGGATCACTGGGCGCATCCTGCGCCAGGGCGGGGGAAGAAAAAGCAATGGCGCCAAGAGCCGCGCCAGAGGCAAGAACCAAACGGATATTCATGGAACGGCTCTCCTGAAAGGGATCGAGAGGATACTAAACCGGATAGGATGAGGGCTTCGGCGTCAGCGGCGAAGCGATGAAAACCGAGGCAGTCAGTGACAGGCAGTTCGGTGCAGTAGGATTGGAATAAGTGATTTCTGCCCGCGCGCTTGCGCGATGCCACAAGGAGCGACGTCCACGCAGGCGCATTCCACGCGGTGCGGCCTGCGCCTCCAACTCATCGATCGTGATTGCCTCGGCGGCCTCACTGCGTCGCACGGCAAACTCCCCTGTTGCCTTTGCAGGCTGCGTTATTGTATACAAATAGCGTCCGTCAAGTGCTTTCCCTAAAAGTGTGAGGATGGCACAACGAGGTGTGTTTTTGGTGCCGCAGGACTTCCCGTCAGTGGGTCACTGCCATAGATTGAGAGAGGCATGATGAAACCCCTCCCCCGCTTCACCCCGAAAGCCCGTTGCCGATGAGCCGCGCTTCGGAACAGGCCTATGCCAAGATTCGCGCCCACCTCTTGAGCGGGGCAGTAAAGCCCAGCGAACAGCTCACCGAAGATCAACTGTCCCAGATCACTGGGGTCAGTCGCACCCCTGTGCGCGAAGCTGTGAGACGGCTGGAGGATGAATTGCTTCTGGTGCGGTCGGACACCAAGCGGTTGTTCGTGGCCGACTGGAGCCGCGACGATATCGAAGAAATGTTCGCGCTCAGGCAGATGCTCGAATGTCACGCCGCAGAGCGAGCAGCGCTTCGACTTTCTCGAGAGCAACTCGCCAATCTTGAGGTCATCAATCAGGAGTTGAAAGGTGCGACAGATCAACAGCAGCCCGATGTAGCGCGCTTCCTTGATGCCAACCGCGCTTTCCATGAGGTGATCATCGATGCGGCCCACTCGCCCCGGCTGGGCCAACTATTGGCCAAGCTGGTCGAAGCTCCGGTGGTGCTGCGGACGGCCCGAAACTATTCACCTGAAGATTTGCGGCAGTCAGCGCGTGATCATGACGAACTGATTGCTGCATTCGAAGCCCGAGATGCCGAATGGGCGCGTGCCGTAATGGGCAGTCACCTGCGCCGCGCATTCCACACCTTTGCCAAGGCCGTCGGTCCAAACGGACATGAACTGAACGATGGCGGGTCGTAAAAACGCGTCACCTCCCAGGTTGTTCCCACCTGACTTGACGCCGGAACGATGATTGCAATTGTATACAAACTAGGTAATTGGTGAGCCACGCTCTCGCAGCAGGAACAGGCGATTCACCATGTCCCCCGAAACGATAGAACTCGTCGAGGTCGGCCCACGCGACGGGCTCCAGAACGAGCCGGACATCATCGCCACCGAGACGAAGCTGGCGCTGATTCACCGGATGATCGAATATGGCGCGCGGCGGCTGGAGGTGGCGAGCTTCGTCCATCCGCAGCGCGTGCCGCAGATGGCCGACGCCGAAGCCGTGATCGCCGGCCTGCCTGACAATCCCGACTGCACCTATGTCGGGCTCGTGCTCAACAAACGCGGCGTGTTGCGTGCGCTGGCGACGCGCGAAGGGGGCAAAAGGGGCGTCGATCAGGTCGGCTGCGTCGTGGTCGCCAGCGACACATTCGGGCAGAAGAACCAGGGCCAGACCATCGAACAGGGCATCGCCGAAACTCGCGAAATGCTGCGTTTTGCCCGGGAACAAGGGCTGCGCGCGCAAGTCACCATCTCCGCCGCCTTCGGCTGTCCCTTCGAGGGCGCGGTGAAGCACGACACCGTCCTCGCCATCGCCGAGGAACTCGCCGCCGAAGCCCCTGAGGAAATCGCGCTCGCTGACACCATCGGCGTCGGCACGCCGTGGGAAGCGGGGGAATTGTTCGGCAAGCTGGGCGAATTGCTCGCAGGGCGGATCCCCATGCGCGCCCACTTTCACAACACCCGCGGCACCGGCATTGCCAATGCCTGGGAGGCGTACAAGGCGGGCGTGCGGGTGTTCGACGCCTCATTGGGCGGCCTCGGCGGCTGTCCCTTTGCCCCGCGGGCGACCGGGAACATTGCGACGGAAGACCTCATTTACATGATGAAGCGTTCCGGGGTGAACAACGGCATCGATCTCGACGCGGCGATTGCCGCCAACAAGTGGTTTGCAGGCGTGCTGGGGCGGGAACTCCCCTCGGCAGTCGCCCGCGCGGCATAAGCAAGAGGAAACGGCATGACGTACAGGCTGGGTGTGGATGTGGGCGGGACTTTTACCGACCTGCTGCTGTTCGACGAGGCGAGCGGGGCCTTCTGGCGGCACAAGACCCCCTCGACCCCGCATGATTCCTCGGAAGGCATCCTCAACGGGGTAAAGGCGATCATGGCGACGGCCGGGATCACAGCCGAGGACATCACCTACTTCCTCCACGGGACGACCGTGGCGACCAACGCAGTGCTGGAAGGCAAGGGCGCGAAGGTCGGTCTGGTGACGACGCAGGGCTATCGCGACATCATGCAGATCGCGCGCTCCTATGTGCCCGGCGGGCTGGCAGCGTGGATCGTGTGGCCCAAGCCGCAGCCTTTGGCGCGGCTTGAGCATACCGTCGAAGTGCCGGGGCGCATGGATGCACAAGGCCGCGAAGTCGCCCCGCTTGATGAAGACGCGGTGCGCGCCGCATTGCGCAAGCTCAAGGGCGAGCGTGTAGAGGCGCTGACCGTCAGCCTGATGAACGCCTACCTCAACGGCGCGCACGAAGCCCGCATTGGAGCAATCGCTGCCGAGGAACTGCCCGGCATCCCGGTCTCGCTCTCCCACGAAGTCCTGCCCGAAATGCAGGAGTATGAGCGCACCCTCTCGACCGTCGCCAATGCCGCGGTGCGGCCGGTGGTGTCGAAATATGTCTCGAACCTTCGCACCAAGCTGGAGGCCGAGGGGCTCAAGGGCCGCCTCTCGCTGCTGCGTTCCGATGGCGGCCTTATGAGCAGCCAGAAGGCCGAAGAGCACCCCGTCAACATCCTCATGTCCGGCCCCGCCGGCGGGGTGACGGGCGCGTTGTGGGTGGCGAAGAATGCGGGCTTTGAAAACATCCTGACGCTCGATGTCGGCGGCACCTCGACCGACGTGGCGCTGATCCAGGGGCTTGAGCCGCGCCGCCAACGCACGACCGAGGTCGGCCATCTGTCGGTCCGCGCCTCGGCATTGGATGTGAAGACCGTGGGCGCAGGCGGTGGCTCTATCGCCCACGTGCCGCAACTCACCGGCGCGCTGCGCGTCGGGCCGGAGAGCGCGGGCGCGGTGCCCGGCCCGGTCGCCTACAACAAGGGCGGCACGCTGCCGACCGTGACCGACGCCAACGTGGTGCTCGGCTACCTCCCCGAAGACCTCCTCGGCGGCAGCTTCAAGCTCGACCGCGAGGGCGCCAAGGCGGCGGTCCAGACCATCGCCGATGCGCTGGGCGTGACGCTGATGGAGGCCGCGCGCGGGATCATCGACATCGTCAACGAGAACATGTTCGGCGCGTTGCGGATGATCTCGGTGCAGCAAGGCTACGACCCGCGCGAGTTTGCGCTGATGGGCTTCGGCGGGGCGGGTCCGCTGCATGTCAATGCGGTGGCGCGGCTGATGGGCAGCTGGCCGGCGATCTCGCCCGTCTCGCCCGGCGTGCTCTGCGCCTTGGGCGATGCCACCACCCGGATGCGCACGGAAACCGCGCGCAGCTTCTCGCGCCTCGCCAAGGACACCACCATCGCCGATCTCGTCGCGGTGCTGGACGAAATGGCCGCCCAAACCCGCAGCGAATTGCTGGCCGATGGCATCCCCGAAGACCAGATCACATCCCTGTTCGAAATCGACGTGCGCTATGCCGGGCAGGCCTTCGAGGTGCCGCTGACGATCACGCAGGACATTCTCCAGACAGACGGCATCGAAGGCATCCTCGCCCGTTTCGACGAGGAGCACCTGCGGCTGTTCACCTTCAACATGGATACTCCGCATGAAATCGTGAACCTGCGCGCCGTGGCGCAGGGGCAGGCCCCTGCCCTCCCCGCCGCGCAGCTCCCCAAGGGCGATGGCAACCCCGCCGCCGCCAAGATCCGCGACCACGTGATGTGGATCGGCGGCGAGGAGCGGCCTGCCGTGATCTACGACCGCGCCCGCTTGCGTCAGGGCGACGTCATCGAAGGCCCGGCGATCATCACCGAGATGGATTCGACCACGCTGGTCGAACATGATTGCCGCGCCACGGTCGACGCAGTCGGCAACATTCTGATTACTCTCAAGGCGGAGGGCTAAGACCATGCCGGCTCGCATCATCGAACCCAACACCACTCCTTTTGCCAAGGTCGCAATCGACCCGGTGACGCTCGACATCATCGAGAACGCGCTGAGGAACGCCCGCATCGAAATGGACGCGACCCTCGTGCGCACCGCCATGAGCCCCGGCATCCGCGAACAGGGCGATGCCTTCCCGCTGATCTCCGATCCCGCCGGCAAAATGATCGTCGGCCAGTTCGGCAGCTTCATCGACGGCTTCCTGCAAAGCTATGACGGCACGATCGAGGACGGGGACATGATCTTCCTGTCCGATCCCTATTCCTGCGGCGGCGCGATCAGCCACTCGAACGACTGGCTGGTGCTGCTCCCGGTGTTCAAGGACGGGCGGTTGCTCGCCTACACTGCGATGTTCGGCCACCAGAGCGACATCGGCGGGAGCGTGCCGGGTTCGATGCCGATCGGCGCGTCCTCGATCTTCGAGGAAGGCGTGCGCATCCCCCCCGTCAAGATCTGGAAGCGCGGCGAATATAACGAAGACCTGATGAAGCTGGTGATGCACCAGACCCGCAAGCCCGACTGGTGTCAGGCGGACCTCAACGCCCTGATCGCCTCGTGCCGCGTCGCCGCGCGCCGCGTGATCGAGATGGCCGACCGCTTCGGCGACGATGTCTATGTCTCGGCCACGCAGGAGCTGCTCGCGCGCAACCACCGCGCGATGAAGGCGCTGCTGGCGATGGCGGTGGCCGAGGAACCGGTGAGCTTCGAGGATTACATCTGCGACGACGGCAAGGGCTACGGCCCCTACAAGATCCGCTGCACCATGTGGCGCGAGGGTGACCGCGTGATCCTCGATTTCGAGGGCACGGACCCGCAATCGGCCGCCTCGATCAACTTTTTCCTCAATGAAAACATGTTCAAGATGTTCTTCGGCATCTACATGATCATGGTCTTCGATCCGCAGATCCTGTTCAATGACGGGTTCTACGATCTGATCGAGGTGCGCATTCCCGAAGGCTCGCTGCTGAAGCCGCACTTCCCCGCCGCGCTTTCGGGCCGCACCCATGCGCTGGGCCGGATCTTCGACATTCTCGGCGGGCTGCTCGGGCAGAAGACGCCGGAATTCCTCAACGCCGCAGGCTTCTCCTCCTCCCCGCACCTGTTCTATTCGGGCTGGGACGCGCGCGAGGATGGGACGCGCGACTGGTTCCAGCTGTTCCAGATCGGCTTTGGCGGGATTCCGGGCCGTCCCCTCGGTGACGGGCCGGACGGGCATTCGCTGTGGCCGGGCTTCACCAATGTCCCCAACGAGTTCCTCGAACGCTACTTCCCGCTGCGCATCGAGCGTTACTCGACCGCGCCCGACAGCGGCGGGGCGGGGCTGCATCGCGGCGGCAACGGCATCCACATGACCTACCGCTTCCTCGCCGACGGCGAGATCGCGATCCATGACGACCGCTGGTTCGTGCCGCCCTGGGGCGTGAATGGCGGCCATCCGGGCGCGCGGGCGAGGAAGGTGCTGGAGCGGGCCGACGGCACCTCCGAAATCGTCGGCAACAAGGTCGAGAGCGTCGCGGTGAAGGCGGGTGATCTGCTGCACTTCATCACCTGGGGCGGCGGCGGCTGGGGTGACCCGCTGGCGCGCGATCCGGAACTGGTCGGCCTCGAAATCCGTCAGGGCCTCGTTACCCCCGAAGGCGCGCGCGCCTATGGCGTCGTGGCGGATGGCGAAGGCGTGGTGGACACCGCCGCAACTGCCGCCCTGCGCGCCGACATGTCGGCCAACAGGGGCGATCTGCCGCTGTTCGACTATGGCCCCGGCATCGAAGCCCTGCGCGCCAATTGCGAGGCCGAAACCGGCCTCCCTGCCCCGATCCAGCCGGTGTGGACCACCTTGCGGGAGGCAGCGGAATGAGCGGCGCCCTGCAAGGGATCAAGGTCGTCGAAATGGGCCAACTCCTCGCCGGCCCCTTCTGCGGCCAGCTGCTCGGCGACATGGGCGCGGATGTGGTGAAGATCGAGCCGCCGGGCGCGGGCGATCCGATGCGCAACTGGGGTCAGGGCGACGAGAAGGTGCAGTGGGAAGTGATCGCGCGCAACAAGCGTTCGGTCACCTGCAATCTGCGCGTGCCGGAAGGTCAGGCGCTCGCCAAGCGGCTGATTGCCGAGGCCGATGTGCTGATCGAGAACTTCAAACCCGGCACACTGGAACGCTGGGGCCTCAGCCCTGCCGAACTCCACGCCATCAACCCTGGCCTCATCATCGCCCGCATGTCGGGTTATGGGCAGGACGGGCCGTACAGCGACCGGGCCGGTTTCGGCGGGATCGGGGAGGCGATGGGCGGCTGGCGCTATATCGTCGGTGAGCCGGACCGTCCGCCCTCCCGCATGGGCATCTCGATCGGCGACACCCTGTGCGCGACCTATGGCTGCATGGGCGTGCTCGCCGCGCTCCATCACCGCGAGAAGACCGGCGAGGGGCAGGTAGTGGACTCTGCGCTTTACGAAGCGGTGTTGCAGGTGATGGAGGGCTTGGTCCCCGAATATGACCGCAACGGGGTGATCCGCGAACGCACCGGAGCAATCCTGAAGGGCATCGCGCCGTCGAACGTCTACACCTGCAAGGACGGCGTTTACATGATCGGCGGCAATGGCGATGCGATCTTCGCGCGGCTGTGCCAGGCGATGGGCCGCCCCGAACTTGCCAGCGACGAGCGTTATGCCACTCATATCGCCCGCGGGACCCATCAGGACGAGCTGGACGTGCTGGTCAATGCATGGACCAGCACGCTGACGGTGGACGAGGTCGATGCGCTGATGACCGAATATTCGATCCCCGCAGGCCGGGTCTACCGCGCGCCCGAAATGCTCGCCGATCCGCATTTTCAGGCGCGTGAGGCGATCATCGAGGTCGAGACGCAGGCGCGCGGCAAGATCAAGATGCAGAACGCCTTTCCCAAGCTCTCCAAGACCCCCAGCACCATCCGCCGCCCTGCCCCCGCTAAGCCGGGGCAGGACAATGCCGAGGTGTTTGCCGAGCGACTCGGTATGGGGACTGATGAACTTGCCCGACTGGCCGAGGCAGGAATCATCTGATGAGCGACCCTTCGGCATCGGACAATTACGCCGGGGTCTATGAAGGGCGACTCCAGCCCGGCAGCCGCCCGGCACTGGTGATTGTCGATGTGGTGATGGCGTACCTCACCGAAGACTCGGCGCTGTTCATGGACACCGCCGCCGCCGCGCGAGACAGCAATGTGCGCCTCGCAGCAGCGGCCCGCGCAGCAGGCGTGCCGGTGGTGTTCACCAATGTCCAGTACAAGCCCGACGGGTCGGACGGCGGGGTGTTCTACCGCAAGGCCCCGGTGCTCAAGGCCTTCATCGAAGGTTCGCCGCTCGGCGCTTTCCCGCCCGAACTCACCCCGCAGCCGGGCGACAAAGTGTTCACCAAGCAATACCCCAGCGCCTTCTTTGGCACGGGTCTGGCCGAGACGCTCCATGCCGAGGGCATCGATACGGTTCTGATCACCGGCTATTCGACCAGCGGCTGCGTCCGCGCCAGCGCGCTCGACGCGATGCAATATGGCTTTATCCCGCTCGTCGTGCGCGAGGCCTGCGCTGATCGTCACCCCGCCCCGCACGATGCAAACCTGTTCGACCTTCAGGCCAAATATGCTGAGGTCATCTTCGAAACAGACGCGCTGGCGGTAATCGGTCGTTCCAGCGCCTGACCGGGGCAGATCCCGGCCGCCTGCGAGGCGCTTGACGCTGGGCTTGCGGCTGCGGCACAAGCGGCCCCTGCTATCCTTCAGGGAGCGTGCCGGGAATGCCAGCAAAAGCTTTCGGCCTGAGCGCAGCGGGGGTGCTTGCCGCGCTGGCCGGTTTTGCGTGGCTGGCGGCCGATCATGATACCCCTTCCCTCTCCCAGCCAAAACTCGGTGAGGATGCTGATGCGGCCATGCGGGGGGCAGCAGTTTTTGCCGGGGGCGCGTTCGGCGGCATATCTCTGACCGCACTCGAAACAAACGCCGTGCCGTTCAAGCTGGTGGCCGCGGCGCTTGTGCTGGAGGAACAGGCCCGCGACCCTGCCACCCCAGCCGACCTTGCGACCTTGCGTCGTGTGATGCAGCGGTTCGGCTTTCTGTACCCAATCGAGGTCGATGGTCTGCCTGACGGGGTACGTCTGACATTGGCGGAAAAGCCGCTTGGCATGACCCATGGCATGATCGCGCCGATTGGCGGAGCGCAGGTGGAGATCGCCAATCTCGGCTGTGCTGCGTGCCATGGCGGGGTCGCCTACGCCTCGGACGGAACCCCTGAGCCGCAGCGCGCAGTGCTGGGCATGCCCAACACCTCACTCGATCTCGAAAGCTACACTCAGGCGGTGTTCGTGGCGCTGCGCCGCCATGCCGACAGCCCGGCGCTGCTGGAAATGGCCGAGCGATTGTTCCCCGAAATGGGGTGGCGGGAACGTGTCTCGCTGCGCTGGATCGTGCTGCCGCTGGCGCGCGATCGGCTTGACAGGCTGGCGGGAAAAGATCGTGCTCTGCCTTTTCCCAATGGCCTGCCCGGCGCAACCAATGGCGTTGCGGCACTCAAGCTGCAGAGCGGTACACCGTTTCTCGGCGGAGGCATGGAAGATCGCGGCTTTGTCTCGATTCCCGACCTTGCGCTGCGCCATCGCCGCAGCCGTCTGCTGGCCGATGGTGCCTACGCCACCCCGTCGGGCACAGCAAACCTGCGCGAGCTGGCGGCGATCACCAGCTTCTTCACCGTGCCGAGCATGGGGGTAAAGCCCGAAGAAGCCCGCCGACATATCCCTGATGCCGAAGCGATTTTTGCGTGGCTTGCCGATTACCGCCCACAGGCCTTTCCAGGCCCTGTCGATTTGGGCGATGCCGAACGCGGGGCCGCGATCTATGCTGCTGGCTGTGCCGCATGCCATGGGCGGGTCGACTGGAATGGGGGAGCGCCCCGGCTATTATCCTACCCTGACTGGATCGGCGATGTCGGCACTGACCCGCTGCGCGCCGCCGCGATTGACGAACCGCTCGCTGCAGCGATCCGCGGTTCGGCCTATGGCAAGGCGATCATCGTCAGGCCGGGCGATGGCTATGCCGCACCGCCGCTGGCGGGGGTCTGGTCTTCGGCACCCTACCTTCACAATGGTTCAGTGCCGAGCCTTGCTGCGCTGCTTGATCCGCGCCTGCGCCCGGCGCGCTTCATGGTCGGTGGCCACGCGCTGGACTGGGAGAGCATGGGCCTGCTCCTGACGCCAGAGGGCACCTATCCCGAAGGCTATCTGCCCTTCGCCATGCCGCAATGGGTAGACACCAGCCAGCCCGGACTGAGCAATAGCGGGCACCGCTATGGCAGCGAACTGACCTTGCAGGAGCGGCGGGCGCTGATTGAATTCCTTAAGCTGCTTTAGCTTACGAGCACTTCGGACAGCGGCAGACGAGCGCGAAGGAAGGGCGCGCCGTCGCGGCGACCGATGCGCAGGGCGCTGACGAGGCGGCGCTCGGGGCCAATCCCGTGCGCCTTGCACAAGGCCATCGCCGCCTCCTGATCGTCAGCGAGCGCAGCAAGAACATTGCCTCCCAGCCCGCCCGCATCGACTTCCAGCCACAAGCGGTGGAAGGCGCGGCCACTGTCAAACGGGTCTTCGTCAGCAGGCCGGTGGAACAGCACCACGGCGGCGGCCTTGGCAAAGCCCTTGGCCTCGGAAAGCAGAGCAGGCGCAAGGCCCAGCGCGGCGAGCGGGCGGAACAGCGGCCCAAGTACCGCGCCAGCCCCGGCCGCCTCGATCCCTGACAGCTGCATGGCGGCGGCATTAAGCCCGTCACGCGCCCAATCGGGATGGCGCCGGTTCAGCCGCATCCAGTGGCGCAGTTCAGCGCGGAAGCCATGCCCACGCATGATACCGAAGCTGGCGCGGTCATAGAGCGCGGCGGCTTGCGCGATCTGCGCGGGGTCAGCGATGATCACCCGGTCCTCTCCCGCCAGCGCCTGCGCCGCCGTGTGGTCCTGCGGCGTGGGCGGCAGGAAGCCACCGCGCCACGAAGCCCGCGTCTCCAGCACCGCCAGCAGCGGGTCGGGCGTGGCCCCGTCCGCGAAAGTGAGGCGAGCAACAGGTCGCAGCCCTTCCGCCTCCGCTCCTGAAAGTCGCTCGATCCGCGTCGCCAGCCCCGCGCCCGAGGCGGCAATCGCCACCCCTTCGGCCGCCGCGCCAAGGCTGATGGCGGCATCATGGCCGCGGGGATCGCCCACCGTCAGCCGCCGCGTGGTGTCCTCCAGCAGCACCAGCGCCCCATGCTCACTAACGCCCTCGATCCGCCAGCGCGCCGGCTGGACGTTGTGGACGCTGGGCGAGGCAATGGCGGCAGCGACGAAGGCGCGCAGGTCATCGGCGGTCATGCAAGCACCTTCCGGAACAAGTGCAGCTTGTGAAGCCACCGGCCATTCATTTTCTCGACCTGCCTGAGGCTCGCCGGGTTCTCGTCGGCAATCCATGTCCCGCCGACCGTGTCATACCCCGCCGCGCGCACCCGGGCGAGCGTTTCGGCCAGCATCGCGCTCATGATCCCCTGCCCGTGTGCCGCGCGCGCGACCGAGTAGAAGATGATCACCGCGCGCTTGCGGTTCATGCGGTAACGCAGGAAGTGCCACGGGGTCGCCAGGCCGATCCGCGACCGGGTCGCCTTCAGGAAACCGTTGAGGTCGGGGATGGCGATGATCACCCCCACCGGCTCCCCATCGCGCTTCACCACCGAGGACAGGCGCGGGTCGAGGATCGTGCTAAGCTCGCCGGCCTGAAACTGGAACTCCTCCGCGGTCAGGGGGACGAACATCGGATTGTCGTGGAAGCCATCGTTCAGCAGCAGGCGGGCTTCCTCCATGCGCTGTGGGAAGGTCGATTTGCGGATCGGGGCGAAGGTGAAATGCGCAGGGTCCAGCGGGGCGGATGCGGGGGTCGCCTTGGCGAGGTCGATCTCGAAGGTGGTCATCGGAAAGAACCGGGCGAAGCCGCTGGCCTCCAGCATATCGGGAAGCCACGGCGCGCCCACGATCATGTCGGTATAGGCGGTCTGATCGAAGCCCCCGGTCATCACCCCGCATTGCTGCATGGCGGTAAGATTGAAGTTGCCGACCAGTTCGTCCATCCCCTGATCGCGGGCAAAGCCCTCGGCAGCGTCCAGCAGCATTCGCCCAGCCTCGGGATCGTTGGCGCAATCGAAGAAGCCGAACTGCGCACGGCTCCAGCCCCAGCGTTCGTTCGACTGGCGGTGCAGGTGGGCGATGATCCGCCCCACCGGCGCGTCGCCACGATGGGCTGTCCAGAAGCGGAAAGGATTGCCTGCCCGCCACAGCGGGTTCTTGGCCGGATCGAGCATCCGCTCAATATCGCCCCGCATCGGTGAAACATAACCGATTGCGGGCGAATAGGCGTGGAAGGGCGCTTCGAAGAAGGCTTGGCGGTCGCCTTCGCGCAAGGTCAGGGTCATGGCGCACGCTCCAGCAGCCGAGCGACGATGGTAAGCTCCTGCGTCAGTCGCGCTTCATCGAGCGCCCCGCCCGAAACGGCAAGGAAGCGCGGCGCGGGCGCAGGGGCGAGGCGCAGCAGGTGGCTGGCCCCGTAACGGGCGAGCAGCTCGCGCGCGGCGTCGGTCAGCGTCTCGTTCGCGGGATCGCGGGCAGCGGTTACTACCGGGCGGGCTGCAAGCGCGACGACCAGATCGTCCGGCAGATCGGCCAGTGCCTCGGCGGTGACGGGCACGGCATGGGCGAGCAGCGGATGCGCGGCGAGGATCGCGGCTTCGTCAGGCGCAGCGCGGGCAATCGGGAGCAGCAGGCCCTCGCCGCGCGCCGGGGCAGCGGCAAAGCGTTCTGCCAGCAACACCAGCGCTGCCGCCGCACTCGCCGTGGCGGCTATGGCCGAGGCGAGCGCTGCGGGCGCCGCCGCTAGCTGCACCGCAAGCGCCGTCAGCCCGCCCGCACCTGCGACCAGCGCAAGGTCGCCCAGCAGCCGCAGCGGGCGGCTCGCTGTGCCGGCAAGCCGCGAACAGGCAAGCACGAACACCAGCGCCGCGAACGGCCCCCCTCGGAAGGGCAGATCGGGGAAGGCGAAGGCGAAATCGGTCGCCAGCAGCGGGAGTGCCAGCGCGAAGGCGAGCGCGAGCATATCGCCTGCGCGCCGTTCGGCCAGCGACACGGAGCCGCGCTGGCGCAGCAGGTGGAGCAGGATCGCCACCACCACCGCCGCCTGAAACAGCGCGAGCGCGATCAGGGCCGGGCCTGTCCACACCAGCCCGAACGTCACCGCCAGCAGCGAAAAGCCCCCCGCCCCGAACAACGCCAGCAGCTTGAGCCAGCGCGGCGCGTGGCGGCGCACCAGTTCCTCGGCAAGGCGCAGTGTGACGAGCGGCAGCCACGCCGCCACCACCATGATTGCCGCCACGATCAGCGGCGAGGGCAGCGCCAGTCCCGCCAGCCGCAGGGCCAGCAACAGCCCGATCAGCGTCAGCAGCCGCGCGAGATAGCCCGCCACGCCGCCCCCGCGCGCCGCTTCGGCCACGCCTGCGCGCGCGACCAACGCCGCAAGCAGGCCGATCATTGTCAGCAGCGCTCCGATGGCGGTCATGCCAGCAGTCTTGCCATGAAGCGCCGCACCAGCGCGCGCTTGGCAAAGGCCAGCGGCGCGGCCAGCGGACGCTCGACACGCTGGGCGTGCGGGTTGAAGAAATAGCCGCGATAGTCGGTGCCGCCGGGCCTGCGCAGGATCACCCGGATCGCCTCCTCGGCCATCATCGTGCCGGCCATTGTCACCATCGTCGAGAAACTGAAGCGTGACCGCTTGCCCGCCGCAACTTCAGCAGCGACGTCCAGATCGACATGCTTATGACTGGAGGAATGGACGAGCACATATTCGATCTCGCGCATCAGACATTCGACGCCCATTTCCTTGGTGATCGCCTGCCAGGGCACGCCCAGCGTCGGGTAGCCGAGCCGCTCCTCCAGCCGGGGGTCGTGCGGGCGCACCACCGTCACGGAAGGCAGGGGTGAGGCATAGGCATCGATCAGCGTGCGCCCATGCGTGCGGCACTGGCGATAATATTCCGCGCCCGCTGCGGCATCATCGGTGCCGTTGATCGCCACAGCGACGCGCGGGAGAATGTCTGGCAGGCGCTCAGTCCATTCCGCGCCCAGCACCTCGATAGTGACGTCAGGATTGATCTCGCGTGCCAGCCGGGCGGCGGCCTCTGCCTTCAGTTCGCCGATGGTGTCGGCGCGGGCGAACAGCTGGCGGTTGAGGTTCGACACCTCAAACATGTCGATATCGGCGATCACGAAGCGGCCGACACCGGCCCGCACCAGCGCCATGAAAGCGGCGCCGCCCATCCCGCCCACGCCGGGGATGAAGACGCAGGCCTCGCGCAACTGGGTCTGTTCGCCCTCAGTCACGAAGCCGCGATTGCGAGTGGTCATCTCGGGATAGCTGAACGCGGTCATGCAATCGGCCTCAGGCGATTATACGGACGAGAAGAATCGAGCCACTGGACCAGCGGTGCCATCACCGCGCCAGTCAGCAGCATCAGAGCCTGTACCGCGAGCTGCGGCAGGGCCGAGCGCGGGACGCTGCGGGACAGAAACCGCTGTCCGGCGGCAAGGTCGATCTTGCCAACCTGCAGCACATCATCGCCGCGCGCATAATCCAGCTCGCGCGCGCAAAAGGCGTTGTAGTCATCATGCCGGTGCTTGGCCGCCACTTCGAAGCTCTTCTTCAGATTATCCGATCCGCCGGTGTAAGCATCAATGATGATCTGCCGTTCGGGATCATAGCCAGCATCCTCCCCCACCCCGAACGCGTGGCGATGCCGACGCATGATCTGATGCGCAAGGTGGCGATGGGTAAAGGATTGCGGGGTGGCACCTTGCGCAGGAAAAACCTCGCTGAAGGTCTCGGCCACCATGCCGACCACGGCTGGAACCTGCGTTACGCTGCTCACCCATAAAGGCCTCAAGCCCTGTCGCAGGAACAGCGCAAAACAGGTAAGCCCATAGAGAATCCAGGACAGCCCGCCGCTGCGTTCTGCCGGATCGACCATCACAAGGCCAAGATGCAGCACCGCCTCTTCGCGTCCGCCGCGAACAACTGCCAGCTGCGGCATGGCGTTGAACGCCACAGGCCTGTCGTCAGCGATCCGGGTGACGAGGGTGATCACACTATGGTTCCAGGCCGCGCCATCAGCAGCAAACAGACCATAATCGAGACTTTGCCCGGCAAGACATGAACGGACTACCGTTTCGCAATCCTGCTTGAGCGCGGCAAGAACAGCGGGCGCAAGGCAGGCACCTGGCCGTTCGATGATCCACACGCGATATTCGCGTGACGCCTTAAAGGAGAGCGATAGCGTCTCGCCGCCCAGCGCCTTCAGAATAGCGATCAAGCGCACCCCCGTGTTACCACAGGGCAAGGAAATACCCGGAAAAGGTCAACAATCAACTGCACGCTGTGACCAGCGTCGGCAAAGCCGCGCTAGAGGTCGTCGAGCACGTCAGTCCACGGCCCGCTGGGGAACTGGCCCGCGCAGACCCTGACCCGGCCAGCCAGTTCGTCGAGCGGATCGGATGCCTTGGATTTTGCCCATCCGCGCAACTGGGCCATCAATTCGGCGCGGCCCGGAGGGGTGGGGTCGAGACGCAGGATGTTCTTGATCGCAAGCCCCATCAAACCGCCCAAAGCAGTCTGCAACTCCGGTCGGCGTTCGCCCAGAGCAAGGATATCGGACGCACAATCACGCGCATCGTCGCGCTCCGTTATGCTTGCGCCGGTGCGATAGACAAAAGCGGGGGTGAACCCGAACTTGGCGTCACAGCCCGATACCAGCGTGGCAAACGGCGGTGCGGTTACGCCATCGGGATCGATGCCATCCTCGTAACGATAAGGCCCCCGCGGCACGGCGGTCTGGCCGGTCTCCTTGGTCCAGAGAGTCCGCATGTCCCTGTCCCTTGCAAAGTACAAGTCTCCCTTAGGGCCAAGCGCACGATCGGATACGGCGCGCGCACGACGGTCCCACTCAGATTTGCTTATCGTACGAAAATTGCTGAACTTCTCGAAGGGGAAGACTGGTGGCTCTGATGCATGCCGATCCCAGCCCGCCTCGAGTTCAAGGCTGCGGTAAACGAAATAACACACAGCCGGTGTCGGCTTGAGCGGTACGCACGGAGCAGCGACGGTCGCCTTGTCAGGACTGTCGTGCCACAGCTGAACGCAAGGCTGCTCGACTTGCGGCGCGACAGTGCTGGCGGCCAGCGCAGCAATGAACAGCGACATCGGTTTCCCCCTCCCGCATCATCACAATTCCTGATGGGATTAGCCGGTCAATTTTCCTCTGCCCATCCCCTGTTCAAGTGAGAGCATTGCCGTGTCGGAGATGGTATTGCGGCGGCGCTGCAGAAACAGGAGACCTCCGGCCATGGACTTGAATTCGGCCTC